>JBKQPD010000224.1:0-84628 GCA_052145175.1 Binataceae bacterium (SeqCode)
GTTACCTGCGCGAGTTTGACGTGTCGCTCCAGTTCTGCCTGGCCCACCTCCTCAAGGGCAAGCTCCGTCTGCGCGCGAAGCATGCCCTGAGGCCTTGCGAAGGGAATCTAGCGGTCTCTTATGCACGATTTTGTCATGCGGGCTTTTTCAGAATGACAGGATGAGGCTTGTGCAGAGCTTCCCTAGCTAACTTAAGAATCTTGACGCAGCTCGCAGACTCGCTTGCTCGCTCCGCGCCGCAACGGCACTCCGCTAGTGTTTGAGCCTCCGCAGCAGCTCTTCGATCCGGTCGAACGCCTGGTTGAGATT
Source organism: Binataceae bacterium (SeqCode) (assembly GCA_052145175.1). Taxonomy (GTDB): domain Bacteria; phylum Desulfobacterota; class Binatia; order Binatales; family Binataceae; genus JAJPHI01. The sequence goes on from JBKQPD010000224.1 coordinate 310, forward strand.
CGCGAGCGAGGTCGCGTAGCTCATCCGCACGTGTTCCGGCGCGTCGAAATCGTTGCCGCCCACCAGGGCGACATGCGCTTCATTCAGAATCAGCTCGGCCAGCGTGTTGCCGTCAGTGATTTTCGTTCCGTTGAGGCTCGCGCCGATCAGGGCCGCGATATTCGGGAAGACGTAGAAGGCCCCCTGCGGGACGTTGGGCAGGCGGAAGCCGTCGAGCCGGCGGACGCGTTCGACTACCAACTCACGGCGCGCGCGAAACTCCGCCATCATGGTGTGGATCTCTTCCTGCGGACCGGTCAGCGCTTCGATCGCGGCCGCCTGCGTGATCGAATTGGGATTCCCACTGTTCTGGCTTTGCAGGCGGGTCGCCGCCCCAATCGCCTCGCGCGGCCCCGCGGCGAAGCCGATCCGCCAACCGGTCATCGCGTAGGCTTTCGACAGCGAGTTGAAGACGATCCCGCGAGTTTTGAGGCGTGGCTCGATCTGAAAGATATGCGGGACCGCGCCATCGTAGACGATATGCTCGTAGACGTCGTCCGACATCACCCAGATACCGGCGTCGAGCAGAATCCGCGCGAGCGCCGCCAATTGCTCGCTCGAATAGACCGCGCCGGTCGGATTGGACGGTGAATTCAGGATAATCCCCCGGGTGCGCGGCGTAATTGCGTTGCGCAATTGTTTCGGATCGAGCAGAAATCCTCGTTCTTCGGTGCAGCGCACCAGTTGCGCTTCGGCGCCGCTCAGATTCACCATCGCGACAAAGCTGACCCATGCCGGGGTCGGGATAATGACTTCGTCGCCTTCGTCGAACAGCGCGGCGATAACATTGGCTTCGGCCTGTTTGCCGCCCGCCGATGCAAGAATTTCCGCGGGTTCGTAGTCGAGTCCGTTGTCGCGCTTCAGTTTGATCCGGATCGCTTCCTTGAGCGCCGCGGTTCCGCTGACCGGCGTGTAGTGCGTCATGCCGTCGGTGAGCGCGCGCCGCGCCGCGTCTTTGATCCGCTCGGGTGTGTCGAAATCGGGTTCGCCGGCGGCCAGCGAGATGATATCGACGCCAGCGGCCTTGAGTTCCGTGGCGCGGGCTTCCGCCGCCATCGTGGCGGACGGTTTGATAGCCGCGATGCGGCGATTCAGTTTGATCATTGAAGATTCCGGTTGCTTTCGTGTCTGCGTCGGGAGAGTCGGCGCGACGTAATTTTAGCGGCTCGAGCGCGCCCGCACTAGGGAACCTCTGCACAAGTGAATGCTTTAGAATCGCTTCGCGTAGATCCTTCGACACGGCCGTCGCGTTTGGCCGCGCCTCGCTGACTCGGCCGCCCCCTGGCTCGCCGGCTCAGGAAGACAAATAGGGCTTGTGCAGAGGTTCCCTAGTGCTAATCGACTTTGAGCTTGAGCCGCAAGCGGTTCATCACCTGTTCCGGCACCAGCTCAGGCAAGCGCTTGCCGTAACCCGCGACTTCCTTGATCAGGCGCGAAGCGGAGAAAAACAGTTTGGGATTCGCGAAGAGGAACACCGTTTCGATCGTTCCCTTCATCTGCTTGTTCATGTGCGCCATCTGCAATTCGTAATCGAAGTCGGTGACGGCGCGCAGGCTGCGGATGATAACGTTGGCGCCGATTCTTTCGGCGTAGTCGACGCTGAGTCCGCTGAATTTATCGACGCGGGCCTTGGGCTCGAGGTCGCGGATACATTCGCGAATCATCTCGACGCGCTCATCGGGGGAAAAGAGCGCCGAGTCTTTGTGCGGGTTATAGGCGATAGCCACGATCACTTCGTCAAAAATCGCGATGCTCCGCCGGATGATATCGACGTGGCCGAAGTGAATCGGATCGAAGCTGCCGGGGTAGATCGCAATCAAGGGGCGGTGTTCCCTGTCTTTGGTCGCCATTCGGTCTCACACGGTTTTAGCGGCGGCCGCGTCCGCGCGCCGGTAAAGGGCGATACGATGATCGCCTAAGGTTGCCAGGTTGACGCGCTCCAGCTCCGCAACCTCGAGGTCCGGGGCGCGATGAAATTGCCGGACGATGACAATTCCGTGACCGTCTATTAAATCCAGTCGGCTCAGATTGGCAAGCACTTCACCGCTCGAATCTTGCGCAAAGGGCGGATCGACGAAGATCAGGTCGAAGCGTTCGTCCGCCTTGGCGAGCTCGGCGAGCGCGCGCCGGATGTCGAGCGGCATGACGCGGGCCTGCTCTTCCAGGCCTAATTGGCGCAGATTACGCACAATTGCGGCCGTCGCCGCACGTGACGAATCAACGAAGACGGCCCTGGCCGCGCCCCGCGAAAGCGCTTCGAGCCCGAGCGAGCCGCTGCCCGCGTAGAGATCGAGCACGCGGCACCCGGTAATTTCGAGGCGCGACGCGACGCGCGAGAAAATCGAGGCGCGCACCCGCGCGGTCGCCGGCCGCGTATCCCATCCGCGTGGCGCGACCAGCCGGCGTCCATGGCTCGCTCCGGCGATTACCCGCAACTGATCCCTCGCTCCGTGCGCATACTGGACAAAGCAATAGCCGGAACGCTCGGCGTCAACAACCGGCGCGCGGACGGTGGCCGCGGCCCTGTCGCGCGAATCCTGGAGTGCCCCGCCCGGGGTGTTTCCCGGGTAGCCTCTGGCGCGGCCACGCGATTTGGGTTACCTCTTGTACGGTTTTAAAAATACGCAGAACGATTCGATGCCACGGCTTATGATCTCCGCTGATTTCGCCATCGGGCCTCTATTCCGCCGCTCTCCCACAAGGTTGGCCAGTGGCGATTGAATTGCTTATCGGCGCGATCAAGGCGCTCGTGATTTTGGTGCTCGTGCTTAACCTGACGGGCGCGATGCTCTGGTTCGAGCGCAAGGGTTCGGCGCTTATTCAGGACCGGATTGGGGCGAATCGCGCGGCGATCACCGGCCTCGGCCGCCGCCTGGGGATGCCGAACTTCGGCTTCGTCAACACCCTGCTGGCCGATCCAATCAAGCTCTTCACCAAGGAAGATTTCGTGCCCGACGGCGCCGATCGCTTCCTGCATACGCTCGCCCCGTTTCTTGCGCTTTTCCCGGTGATCGTGACGTTTGCGGTCGTGCCGATGGGCGACGTCCTCAAAATTGGCTCGCGCTCGATCAATCTGCAGGCGGCCAACCTCAATATCGGCGCTTTGTATATTCTGGCCGTGCTGGGCGTGGGCGTTTACGGCGTCGCGCTGGGCGGATGGGCCTCGAACAGCCGCTGGGCGCTGCTCGGCGCGGTCCGCGCGAGCGCCCAGATGATCTCGTACGAAATTGCGATGGGACTCGCGATTATCGCGGTCGTGATTACCTACGGCACGCTCGATTTGCAGGAGATCTGCCGCTTCCAGGGCGGCGTCTGGTTCGGCTGGCTCCCGCGATGGGGGATCCTCCTCCAGCCGCTCTCCTTCATCCTGCTGCTGATCTCGGGCATGGCGGAATCCAAGCGCGTACCGTTCGACCTGCCCGAAGGCGAATCGGAACTGGTGGCCGGGTATTTCACCGAGTATTCGGGCGGTAAACAGGCCGTCTTCATGATGACGGACTTCGCCGAAGTCGTGTTGATCGCGGCTCTGATCACGCTGTTTTTCTTTGGCGGATGGCAGGTGCCGTGGCTCGCCGCCGACGGCTTTCATTTTCCCGGCGGTCACGGCCTTTCGCTCGCGTTGCCGAACCTGGTCGTGGCGCTGCTGCAAGTGGTGGCATTCTGGCTCAAAGTGGTCTTCTTTTGCTGCGTCCAGATTCTGATCCGCTGGACCGTGCCGCGCATGCGCTATGACCAATTGATGCGTCTGGGATGGAAAGGGCTGGTGCCGCTCGGCCTATTCAATCTGATTGTGACGGCCTGCGTCGTGGTCGCGGTGGGAGCCAAGTAGGGATGCCGCTCTGGCTGTTCGCCTTTCTGGGGGTGCTCGCGGTAATCGCGTCGCTGGGCATGGTCCTCCAGCGTAATCCGGTGCATTGCCTGCTCGCCCTGGTACTGACGATGCTCGATCTCGGGGCGATTTATATCGGGCTTGGCGCCGAGACCGTCGGGCTTTTGCAGGTAATCATCTATGTCGGCGCGATCATGATCCTCTTCCTGTTCATCATCCAATTGCTGAATCTGCAGACCGAGCCGGTGATTGGTGGGGCTTTAGGGCTCAAGTTGTTGGGTGCGCTCGGCGCCGCCGCGCTCGCGGCCGAGCTCGCCGTGTTGTTGACGCAGGCGTCGCCGCCCGCGCCGGCCGCCGCACTCCCGGCGGGCTACGGCTCGATAGCGAGTATCGCCCTGTCCCTCTTTTCGAATTACCTGATTGCCTTCGAAGTAACTTCGGTCCTCCTGCTGGCCGCGGTGGTGGGTGCGATCGGCCTGGCGCGCCGGCTCCCGGCCGCAACGCAGGCGCCGGTCAGCGACGATGCCGGAGAGAATATCAGGAGCGCGGCGGGATGACCCCGGTCAGCTACTTTATGGGCTTGAGCGCCGTCCTGTTCACGATCGGGGTGGCCGGGATGATCATCCGGCGCAACCTGATCGTGATGTTTATGTCGATCGAACTGATGTTGAACGCGGTCAACCTCGCCTTTGTCGCGCTGGGCCGGCAGCTGGGCTCGATGGACGGTCAGGTGATCGTCTTCTTTGCAATGACCGTGGCGGCCGCCGAGACCGCGATCGGTCTCGGGATCCTGATCGCAACTTTCCGTAATCGCGCGACGATCGACGCCGACGACCTCAATCTGTTGCGCTGGTAGAACATGGCCTACGACTTTCCAGCCCTTGGCTTGATCCTGCTGTTTCCCGCCCTGGGCGTGCTATTCAACCTCTTTCTGGGTGCGCGCGCCGGCCGCGCCTTCGTGAATCTCGTTGCGCCCGCGGCGATCCTCGTTCCCTTCGCCGTCGGGCTTATAGCGCTCGTCAAGCTGCTCGCCCTGCCTGCTGGAGCGGCGCTCGTCGCGCCCCTATGGTCATGGATTACGGCGGGTCCGTTTCACGCGGATTTCGCGCTCCGTTTCGACGCGCTGACGGCCGTAATGGTGTTGGTGGTGAGCGGAGTGGGCGCGCTGATCCACGTCTACTCGGCCGGCTACATGGCCGAGGACGCGGATTACGCGCGCTTCTTCACCTACCTGAACCTTTTCACGCTCGCGATGCTGCTGTTGGTGCTGGCCGACAACCTGCTCCTGATGTTTGTCGGCTGGGAGGGCGTCGGCCTCTGCTCCTATCTGCTGATTGCGTTCTGGTACGACCACGCCGAATTCGCCTACAACGGCCGCAAGGCGTTCATCGTCAACCGGATTGGCGACGCCGGGTTTCTGCTTGGGATCTTCACCGTGGTCGCGGCGCTCGCCGCTCACGGGGTGTGGACGCTCAACTTTGCCGAGCTGCGCGCGCATACCGACCTGTTGCAACCTGTCGCGCTGGTCGCCGGACTGCTCTTCTTCCTCGGCGCGACCGGCAAATCCGCGCAGCTCCCGCTCTACGTCTGGCTGCCGGACGCGATGGTCGGCCCGACGCCGGTCAGCGCCCTGATTCACGCCGCAACGATGGTGACCGCCGGGGTCTACATGATCGCGCGGCTGGGCTTCCTCTACACGCTCGCGCCCGAGGCGCTGGCGGTGGTCGCCGTGGTCGGTACGGTGACCTCCTTTTTCGCGGCGACGGTTGCGTTGGTCCAGTCCGATATCAAACGCGTGCTCGCCTATTCGACGATCAGCCAGATCGGCTACATGATGCTGGGCGTCGGGACCGGCGCGTTCGCGGCCGGCATCTTTCATCTGATGACGCACGCCTTCTTCAAGGCGCTGCTCTTCCTCTGCGCCGGCGCCGTGATCCACGCGCTCGGCGGCGAACAGGACATGCGGAAGATGGGTGGACTGCGGCGCAAGCTGCCGATCACCTCGCTCACGATGCTGATGGCGACGCTCGCGATCAGTGGAATTTTTCCCTTCGCCGGATTCTTCTCGAAAGACCTGATTCTCGAAGCGGCCTACACCTCGGGTTATCGCGGGCTTTACCTGATTGGCCTGATCACGGCCGGACTGACTTCCTGCTACATGTTCCGGCTGATCTTCATGACCTTCTACGGTGAATCGCGCTTGACGGCCGAGCGGGAGCATCATGTGCACGAAGCCCCGGCCGCGATGACGATTCCGCTGATCGTGCTCGCGGTGTTGTCGCTGGTCGGTGGCTGGGTCGGCCTGCCGCGGGGGTTGATGTGGGGCGACGCCTTCGCGCGTTTTCTCGACCCGGTCGTCGGGCATCCGGCGGCCACGGTCGAGGTCTCGACGTTAGCCCTGAGCGCGCTCGCGACGCTGGTCGCAGTGGCCGGAATCGTCGTCGCGTGGGTTTTCTATCTGCGGCTGCCGGGGCTGCCGATGCTCCTCGCGCATCAGGCCGCGGCGTTGTACCGGATTCTCACCGGCAAATATTACGTCGACGAGCTATACAATCTCCTGATCTCGCGGCCGCTCTTCTGGCTCTCGACCAACTTCCTGGCGCGCGGGGTCGACAACGCCGTTATCAACGGGATTGTCGACGGCACCGGCCTGACGGTCGAGGGCGGTGGCGAAGGTCTGCGTCAGGTCGAGAACGGCAACGTGCGGAGCTATGCCCTGGTCTATCTGCTCGGCGCAATCGCGGTCCTCGCGTATTACGTCGTCCGGGTGACGCGTTAGCAGGGTGTTGAGCAATGAACATTAGCAAATTCAATCGGTGGTTCGTTCTCAATGCCCTGCATAAAGACTGGCTTCCTTCCTTTAGTTCTCTCCCTTCGGGAGAGCTTACAGTGAGGGCGGCAAGCGTTGAAAATCCTTTTTCAACCGCCTGCGAGTGGCTGACGTGGTTCTGACTGCGCTGATTTTCGTCCCCTTGCTCGGGGCGGCGGCGGTGCTGCTGCAGAGCGAAGACGACGCCATCTGGCGTTCGGCTTTTATCTTCTCGTTAATCCCGGTTGCGATCAGCCTCTACGTGTTCGCGGTGTTCGCGCCGGGCCGGGCGGGCTATCAATTCGTCGAGCGCTATAGCTGGATTCCGCAGTTCGGGATCTCGTATCACGTGGGGATCGACGGTATCAGCCTGTTTCTGGTCATCCTGACCACCTTGCTGATCGCGCTCTCGCTGCTCTATTCGGGCGGCGGCGATATCGCGATGCGCCCGCGCGAGTTCTGCTTCGTGATGCTGGTGCTTGAGACCGGCCTGCTCGGCGCCCTGCTGGCGATCGACCTGTTCCTCTTCTATGCCTTTTGGGAAGTGATGCTGGTGCCGATGTACTTTCTCATCGGTATCTGGGGGCACGGCCGCAAAATCTACGCGACCTTCAAGTTCGTGCTGTTTACGATGTTCGGGTCGCTCCTGATGCTCGTCGCGATGCTTTACCTGGTCGGCGCGGCGCGGACCCATCTCGGCTATCTCACCTTCGACCTTCAGGATCTGTATCGAATTCCGCTGACCCGTAGCGAAGCGCGCTGGCTCTTTGCCGGCTTCGCGATCGCCTTCGCGATTAAGGTGCCGATGTGGCCCGTGCATACGTGGTTGCCCGACGCGCATACCGAGGCGCCGACCGCGGGCTCCGTCATCCTGGCGGGCGTGATGCTCAAGATGGGCACCTACGGCTTCCTGCGTTTCGCGATCCCGCTCTTCCCGGGCGCGGCGGTCGAAGCGGCGCCGCTGTTCATGGCGCTCGCCGTCATCGGGATTATCTATGGCGCGCTGGTCGCGATGGTGCAGCCGGACCTTAAGCGGCTAATCGCCTACTCCTCGGTCAGCCATCTGGGCTTTGTGATGCTCGGGATTTTTGCCCTCGACCCGCAGGGTGTCGAAGGTGCGATCTACCAGATGATCGGCCACGGCCTTTCGACCGGCGCGCTGTTCCTGCTGGTCGGCATAATTTACCTGCGCCGCCATACGCGCGAAATCGCGGAATTTGGCGGACTCTGGAAGAGCGTGCCGATCTATGCGGCGGTCTTCATGTTCGTGATGCTCTCCTCGATCGGACTGCCCGGCCTCAATGGGTTCGTTGGTGAGTTTCTGATTCTGCTGGGCGCCTTTCTGAGCCTGAAGCTGGCCGTTTACTTTGCCGTCACCGGCGTCATCCTGGGCGCGCTCTACATGATGTGGACCTATGAGCGCGTGATGTGGGGGCCGCTGACCAAGGCGGTCAACGAGACGATCGCGGACCTGAACGCGCGTGAAATCGCCGTGATGGTTCCGCTGATGGGCCTGATCCTGCTGCTCGGCCTTTTCCCCGGGCCGCTCTTGACCCGGATGGAGCCGTCGGTCGCCGAACTACTGGGCCGCGTGCATGCCGCGGAAGCCCTCCAACATGAGTCGGAGCCCAGGCAATTGGCGCGGATACCGTTCGTTACGAGTCGGCTTGACCCGAACAATCAGACAATTGCGCAGATAATTACCAAATGACGCCCTTTAATCCGGCTTCAATTGATTTTGCCTGGCTGCCGATTCTGCCGCTGATCGCGCTCGCGCTCGGCGCGATCGTCGTGCTGCTGGCCGGCGTCCGGGTCGACGACGAGGACAGCGCCGGCCTGGGTTTCCTCGCGCTGATCACCCTGCTGGTGAGCCTGGTGCTCACGATCTTCACGCTCGGCCAAAACCGCGCGTCCTTTGGCGGATCGCTGATGATCGACGATTACGCCGCGTACTTTCAGATAGTCGTGCTGATTGCGACCGCGATCACGGTCGCGATCTCGCTGGAATACGCGGCGGACGCCGCGCTGGCTGGCGCGGAATACTATGGCCTGATTCTGTTCGCCGCGTTCGGCATGATGCTGATGGCGGCGGCGGGCGACCTGATCATTATCTTCCTCGGGCTGGAAACGATGTCGATCGCGATCTACGCGCTGGCCGGCTTCGTGCGCCGCGACGCCCGCTCGAGCGAAGCCGCGATGAAATACTTTCTGCTTGGCGCTTTCTCGACCGGCTTTCTCCTCTATGGAATCGCGCTGATCTACGGCGCGACGGGGACGATCCGCCTCGAACCGATCCGCGCGATGCTGACGGCCGGCGCCGCCGCGAGTCCGTACCTGCTGATTGGTCTTGGCCTGATGCTGATCGGCTTCGGCTTCAAGGTCGCCGCCGTACCGTTTCACATGTGGACGCCGGACGCTTACGAAGGCGCGCCCACACCGATCACGGCCTTCATGGCGGTGGGCGTCAAGCTCGCGGCGTTCGCCGGTTTTGTCCGGATCTTCATGGTCCATCTGGGGCCGCTCAGCGGCCAGTGGACCGGGGTGCTGTGGATGGTGGCCGCGCTGACCATGACGGTCGGCAATTTGAGCGCGGTCGTGCAGGGGAATATCAAGCGGATGCTCGCCTACTCGGCGATCGCGCATGCCGGCTACCTGATTGTCGCGATGGCGGCCGCGCCCGCTCATGCCGCGGGCGGCGCGATCCTCTACTATCTGCTCGGCTACGCCTTCACCAACCTGGGAGCCTTCGCGGTGGTCGTCGCGCTCGAACGGGGTGGCGAGCCGCATGATCTGATCACCGACTACCGCGGACTCGCGCGCACTCATCCGGGGCTCGCGGCCGCGATGACCCTCTTCATGCTGTCGCTGGCGGGCGTCCCGCCGCTCGCGGGCTTCGTCGGTAAATTCTATATCTTCTCGGCCGCGCTCGACGCCGGCCTGGTGTGGCTGGTAATTATCGCCGTGCTTAACAGCGTGGTCTCGGCCTACTACTACATCCGGGTGATCGTCGCGATGTACATGCAGGAAGGCGGGGTCGAAATCGAGCGGCTGAGCGCGCGTCCGGGACTCCTGATCAGTGTCGCGGTCGCGGCCGCCGCGGTGATTATCATCGGACTGTTCCCGCAGCCCTACATGAATGCGGCCGTGAGCGCTTATGCGTCCGCGGTGGGTCGCCCGGCTCTTACGGGCACGGCAACCGCGCAACTCCATTAAGAATCAAGTCCGCTAAAGGATTCGTCAGAATTGCGTCAACGGCTCGGGCGGGTCTTCTTGGCCGGGGTCCGCGCCTTCACGCGCTGCGCTTTGCCGGCAATGATCTTCGGGTTGGCTCGGCGCACAACCGGCCGCGGCGGCTCCAGCGAGGCGTCTTTGGCCCACGCGGGAGCATAGGCGTCGGCCTCGATTTCAACCAGCATATCGGGATGAACCAGGCGCCGCACTTCGACTGCGGTTGAAGCCTGCGGGGTTGCGCCGAAGCGCTCGCGATGGGCGCGGGCGATCTCCGCGAAGCGCGTCAAATCCGTGGCAAAGACGCGCGTGCGGACGACATCACCCAGCGTTGCCCCGGCGCGCTCGAGCGCCGCGGTGAGATTCGTGATCGCCTGCCGCGCCTGCACGTACATCTGGCCGTAGCCGACGATTTGGCCGTTGCTGTCAAACGAGGTCGTGCCCGAAACCGCGATCCAGTCACCGGCCCTGACGGCCCGCGAGTAGCCGAAAATCGGCTCCCACGGCGCGCCGCTCGCGAGGCGCGTGATCGCACCCTTTTTATTCATGGCTGGACTCACCGGTCCACTCCACGCGTGGCGTGCCGGTTATTGATCGCCAGCTATTTCTCGATCGACGGCCAGGCTTCTTCGAGTTCGCGGCCGATCGACCGGCGCGGTGGTCCAACCACCTCACGGCCAGTGGGCGTCAGCCAGCGAAACATTTCGATTAAACGGCCCAACGCCGACGGCCGCGGCCGCATCCGATTCATGTCGAGTTCGGGCTCGACGACCTGTACAAACTGCGCGCGCTCCCGCTCCGGGAGCGTAAAATCCCGCACCACCGCCACTTTCCCATCCTCCCCGGAAGCTTTGGCTGCGAGTCAGTGTGCCACGCGTGCAGTCGCAAATCAAAAAGTTTTTAAAAATATGTCAAATAAAAATTCTGATCAGTGCGCCGGTGGCCTGACGGTTGGCTCAGCTTGAAGTTGGGCATAACGTAAAGTATCCTGACGCCGGTTCAGACGATGCGCGTTTGGCCAGTGCGGAAGCAGAAGGAGGAAGTGATGCGCAAGTTCCTGGTGTTGGCTCTTGTTCCGATGTTCTTCGCGGCAACGGCCTGCCAAAAGTCCGAGGAAACGGCCCCCGCTCCCGAGTCTGCCGCGAGTGCCGCGGCGAGCGCAGTTTCGAGCGAAGTCGGCGCTGCGGCTAGCGCGGTCGCGAGCGAGGCCGGCGCAATGGCCAGTCCCGCGGCCAGCGCTGCTGGTGCGATGGCTAGTCCTGCCGCAAGCGATGCGGGCGCGGCGCCGAGCCCGGCCGCTTCCTAAGAGCCTAGCGGAACGACGCCTAGTCGGCTGCACTCGCTTGGCGTCGTTCCGCTAGCGAACCTCTGCACAAGCCCCTCCTTAAGTCATCCTGAGCGTGCTGCGCGCGAAGGATCTCGATTCGTGCGACGCGGAAGTTTCGAGATTCTTCGGTCGGGGACGCCCTCAGAATGACTTGAAGGGCTTATTAGCTACAACAAGTAGCAGTCCCATCCCCGCGATGCGCAATTCTGGATTCTGCGCCGCAGCGCTTGGAATGACATTATGAGCCTTGTGCAGAGGTCCCCTGGTGTTTTACGCGCTCAGCTCGGCGACTTTCTGCGTATCGACGTACTCGCGCACGCGGCGAATCTTGCCGGCCTCGATCTCGAAAACGAAGCAGTATTCATTTTCGTAATCGCGGCCGTTGAAGAGTTTGCCGCGATTGGTCATCTCGATCAGCACGGTGTCGCCGTCGCAGTAGACCCGGCGCAATTCACTCTTCAAGCCACCCGGAAACATCTTGGCCGCGCCGCGCGCGAAATTGAGAATCTCCGCTTTGCCTTTGCGCAGCCCGGAAAGATTCGGCAGGTTGCCGGGGATGAGCCAGCTCACTTCGTCCGACAAGCTGGCAAAGGCGGTTTTGATATCGCCCTTGGAAAATGCGCCCCAGAAATTCGTTACGAGTTCCTTGTTGGTTTCAACGCTCATAATAGTTCTCCCTTTTGGCTGACGGTTTAAGCGTAGGCGGCTTCGAGCAGCGCGACGATCTCCTCCCGGGTCACCGCCCGATCGACGACCTTGGAATGCTCGACTTCGTGGAGCACGGTGGCGGCGATCTCCGTGATCTCGCCGTGCGGCACGCCCGCCTCCTTGAGCGAGTGCGGGACGTCGAACTGCGCAACGAATTGCGCGACCCGGTCGGCGCAGGTGAGTGCCGCATTGCGCGCGGTGGCGACGCTGAAAGCGACGCCGAGACCCTCCGCGATCGGCGCGAAACGCTCCGGCGCGATATCCGCCATAAACCGCATCACGTGGGGCAGGGTGATACACGAGGTCACGCCGTGCGCGACGTCCCACTTGGGACCGATCTGATGGCCGAGGGCGTGCGAGACGCCGAACCGGGTGTTCATCCCACCGAAGATCGAAAGCCATGCCGCCATCTGGCAATTGCCGCGATGGGCCAGCGTCGCCTCGCCCGAGGTCTTGATCGACGCCGGCAGATGCTCGACCAGCAGGGCTATCGCCTTGGTCGCGAGCACGTCGCTGATCGTCTGATGGCGCATCGAGTAGATGCCCTCGACCGCGTGGTCGAACGCGCGCATCCCGGTCGCCACCCAGAGCCAGTCAGGCGTCTCGAGCGTCAGGGCCGGGTCGTTGATCACCGTGCGCGGCTGCAGGCGGGGATCGATCACCGCACCCTTGATCCTGGTCGCTTCGTCGGTGACCCCGCCCGCGGGCGTATATTCGCCGGCCGAGAGCGTGGTCGGCACCGCGATTTCAACCAGATCACGCCCCGCGTCGACGGTGGCATTGGCGCTGTTGAAGTCGATACCCCGGGCGCTCTCGCCGGGGTTGCGGCCGGTCAGAATCGACGCGGCGGCGACCTTGGCGGTATCGATCGGACTGCCGCCGCCGAAGCTGACCAGACAATCCGCGTCGACGCGTTTGATCTCGCGCACCAGTTCGACCACCGTACTGAGCGGAACGTGCTGTTGCGAACCTTTGAACACGGCCGCGCACCGCGTGCCCAACGCGCCCGTCACCTGGTCGAGCAGTTGGGAGCGGCCGAGCGATTTCCCGGTAACGACCACCGCGCGGCTGAGTCCGCGCCGCTCGAGTTCCCGCCCCAGTACTTCAACCTTGCCTGGACCGTAGATTACCCGCTCGAGGCGGGTGAAATTGAATTCGCCGGATGGTGCTTGCACGCTGGTAATCCTCCTGTCGAGCTTTGGCGCCCGCGCTCGCCGGCGCGGGTGTGAAAGCCGTCTCGTCAGGGATTGATTACCACGAGTGTGCCAACCGGCAGAAGCCTCGCCATCTCCGTAATATCGCTGTTGTCGACGGAAATGCAGCCGAGCGTCCAGTTGACGTCCTGGATATTGAGGATCGGGCTGTCGGTGCCGTGAATGCCGACCAGGCTGCCTTCCCGCGAACGCATCGGAATTGTATGACTGGCGCGCAACTCAGCGAACCGCGCCTCGTCGGTCGCATTGGGATAGTTGAGCTTCAGGAACCAGCGAAAGCGCAGGCTCCGATGCTTGGCGATAATCAGATACGCGCCCTCGGGCGTGCGCGAATCGCCCTCCCATGCTTTGGCGCCGGCAAGGCCCCGGCCGAACACCGCATGGTAGGTCTTGAACAGTTGATTCTCGTAGTAGAGCTCAATCCGATGCTGTGACTTGTAGACGTGCACCGCCCAGTTGAAGGGATCGATCCGTGAACCGTCGACGGCCTGATCGAAGAGCCGCTGACCCAACGCCGTATCCGCGGGATGATCGTTTGGCCGCACGATGAACGCGGCGCTTTGCACACCGGCGGCCGCTGGGGCTGCGGGCGGGACGGCGGCCGCGCCGCCTGGTTGCGTGGCCGTGGCAGGAGCGATCGGTGCGACCCTGCTGGTCTGAGCCAAGCCGAACGGAATCCACCAGACAAAAGCCAACCACAGCCCGGCGACCGCCAGCCACCGCTTCGATCTTTTCATCGCGGGTAATTCCCCTCCACCCGATTTGCTATTCTGGAAGGCGGCCACGGTCGCGTCAATTACTCAGCTATGCCTGCTGATCGCGCGGCTTTCGCATTAAGCCATAATTGGGTAGCCGGAGGATCACATATGGAGCACCATCTGGCGCAGGCTTTGGCCGGACTTACCACCGGTATCTACGTCCTCACCGTGGCCGACGGCGAGGACCATCACGGTATGTCCTCTTCCTGGGTGACGCAGGTCTCGGGGGAGCCGCCGCTCTTCAGTGCGGCGGTGGACAATCAGCACTTCTCCAACGCGCTGATTAAGCGCACCGGGACCTTCGGACTCAATATCGCGGGGGCGCGGGGCCAGGCGCTCGAAGATTATTTCTACTCGCCGCGCGCCAAACGGGTTAACAATCTGAGCGAGCTTGCTTACGAACTTTCGCCCGTGCTGCGCGTGCCCTGGCTCAATCTGGCGATGATCTCGATTGAAGCCCGGGTCAAGGATACGGTGATTGCCGGTGACCATACGCTGTTTATCGGCGAACCGGTCGGGGTGCGGATCCGGGAGAGTGATCGGCCGTTGACATCGCTGGATCTCGACTACGTATACGTTGGGGGCAAGTCGGTTATCCCGCGTTGGCGCTAGCGGAGCGAGCGAACTGACCGAAGACACCTTCTTTCATTCTTATAGCATAAATGCTATAACAACCAAGTGCCAGAATGGGCGGTCGAGATTCTGAACGGTGTGGTGGAAGCCGAGCTGTTGTCCTTACCGAAAGACATGCAAGCGCGCTTTCTCAGAATCGCGGAACTGCTGGAAAGCTTTGGGCCTCAGCGTGTTGGGCTGCCGCACGTGAGACCTCTTGGCGAGAAGCTATGGGAAATGCGTTTGACGGGCCGGGATGGAATCGGCCGCGCCATTTACACGGCGGCTGCCGGCAGGCGGTTGGTCGTACTGCATGCCTTTGTGAAGAAAACGCAAAAGACCCCGCGCGGCAACATAGACTTGGCGCTTAAGCGCTTGAAGGAGTTAGGCTCGTGACTAAACGTTTGCAAACCGTCAAGACGACGATGCTGGCCGATCACGAGGTACGCGACGCCTACGAAACCCTCGGCGAAGAATTCGATCTGGCACATGAATTCATTGCTGCGCGTGTGCGCGCCGGACTGACTCAGGCCGAAGTGGCGAAGCGCATGGGCACGACGCAATCCGTTGTCGCGCGGCTCGAAAGCGGCACGCAGATGCCCAGCGTGAACACGCTTTTGAAGTTCGCCAAGGCAACGCGTTCGCGACCGATCATCAAGCTTCTCGCCGCGTAGCTCGTCGGCGAGCCCACCCTTGACGGCGGCTGGCCCTGCGCGCCCTAACGCCGCCAACGGCAAAATTGTCACTTGCGTGAACGAGTGGAATAATTTGACGCCCGCTGAAAACGTCTGATAGCATCGCGCCGGACCGGGAGTAGAGATCATGCCAATCGAACGGAACGAGCTGCGCCGCGTGATGGGTCACTTCGCGACCGGCGTGACGATTATCACGACGGTATCGAAGGATGGGGTGCCGTTCGGGCTGACCGCCAACGCCTTTACGTCGGTTTCCCTCGACCCGCCGCTGCTGCTGATTTCGGTGGACAAGAAAGCCGAGAGTTTCCCCCATTTCGAGGGGAGCAAAGTCTTCACGGTCAACGTCCTGAGCGAAGAGCAGGAAGTGCTGTCGCGCAAGTTCGCGGTCAGCGGGGGTGACAAGTTTCAGGGCGTCGCCTATCGGATGGGCGCCAACGGCGTTCCTATCCTGGACGGCATCCTCGCCTATCTGGAATGCAAGCTCTACGCGACCTATGACGGCGGCGACCACACCCTCTTTCTGGGTGAGATCGAGCAGGCGGAAACGCGCGAGGTCAAGCCGCTGCTCTTCTATCGCGGCGGCTACCGCTCGCTCGCGGGCTGAGCCGCGGGCATCCAACGCCGCAATTATTGACGAAATCTGTGGCCAAAACCGGGTTTTCCACATTTAAAGCACTTGACGCATTGGCCGAACCCGGTGGTCCGGGCCAAGAGCGAATTTCGGACTAAGCTCAGGGGAAGGTGGGGGAATGGGGCGGTTGCCCGGCTTGAGCGTGTTTCTGCCCGCTCATAATGAGGAAGCCAATATCGAGCGCGTCGTGACCGGCTTCTGCAAGGAGATGCCGAACGTCGCCGACGCGTTCGAAGTGATCGTGGTCGACGATGGGAGCCGCGATCAGACCGGCGCTATCGCTGATCGGATGGCGGCGGCTGACTCCCGGGTCAAAGTGGTGCACCATCAGGTCAATCGCGGGTACGGCGGCGCGGTGATCTCCGGGATCCGTGCGGCGACGATGCCTTGGGTGCTGCTGAGCGACGGCGACGGCCAGTTCGATCCCGCGGATGTGCAGTTGTTGGCGGCGCGAACCCCTGAATTTGACGTTGTCGTGGGACGCCGGGTGCATCGGGCGGACCCGCTGATGCGCCGGGTCAACGGTAAAGCGTGGACAATTCTCGTGCGGATGATGTTCGGGCTGCATATTTCTGATATGGACTGTGGGTTCAAGCTCTTTCGCCGTGAGCTGCTGCAGGATATGGAATTGCATGCGCATGGCGCGATGATTACGACCGAACTGATGGCGCGTCTGGCCGGACGCCAAGCGCGCATCTGCGAAGTCGGCGTCAAGCATCTGCCGCGGCTGGCGGGCGAGCAGACGGGAGCCAACCTTAAGGTGATTATGCGCGCCTTCAAGGAACTCTTCGGGCTGTACCGGGAGCTCAAGGCGGCGCGGGTGGGAACGTCGGCTTGAGCGCTCGGGCATAACTCTCCGGATTAATTGACCGGATCGGCGGGCGGCCGACGATAGACCAAAGCGGTCATCGGGCCGACGGATTGCGTGTTAGCGGCTGCACGCATCGGGTAGAACAGGCCGGATTTGCTGGGTTTGGGGCCATTTTGTTGGATGGCACGGCAATAGCTAGACAGGGATTCAGAGGACTCGCTAGCGAGCCTCACAAAAAAAGGAGAAGGATATGAAGCGTACCGTTTCGATGTTGACTGCCGCGTTGTTGGCTGGTGCGATTGCGTTGCCAGCTTTCGCGCAGGCTCCGGCGGCGCCCGCGGCGGCTGCGTCGATGGCTCCCGCGGCCGAGGCCAGTGGTGGAACGACCCCGATGAAGCATCATAAGAAGCACCACCACGCCAAGAAGAAGGCGGCGGCCGAAATGGCGAGCCCCGCGGCGGAATCCTCGATGGCGGCTCCGGCTGCCTCGCCCGCGCAATAACCCGAACGTTTATCGGCGCCCGCGCGGATCGGTCCGAGCCGGTAAAAATCCCGGCAAGACGCGACCCGGCGGGCGCCATTCGGTTTCGTTCGGCAACAAGTTACTCGGCGCGTTAATCGCGGGCTATTCTCAGTTGCGAAATTCCTGCTAGCATCGAAGCGCGCGCTGTCGTCAGCACGGCGTTAGCAGGACGTCGCACAGTTGTTTAAACGCTATAGGTTCGCCCTGGCTGCGGCTTTGGTGAGTTTTATAGCTATAGCCTCATCGTTGGCTGTCCGTGTTGTAGCGGCTACCGCTCCTGCGTCAGAAGAGGAGATTTGCGACCCGCTCGCGGACTACGCTTTAGGGATGGAAGACTATCCCAGGGCGGTCAAGCTCCATCAGGAGGTTATCCGCAAGCATCCAGGGCTGGCGCTAGCCTATTATCATTTGGGCTTCGCTTATGGAGTTCTAGGTGACCACGATCAGGAGTTGATCGATTATCGAAAAGCTGTGGAGCTCGGCTTGAGCGACTGGGCGCTGTTTCTCAATCTGGGCCGCCTCTACCTTGAGAGCAACCATCTGGAGCAGGCCAGCGACGCGTTTCGGCTCGCGGCCCTGTTGGCGCCCTACCGCCCCGAGACGCATTACAATCTCGGCCTTGTCTATGAGCGTCTTGGCCGGTTCCACAAGGCGGAGCAGGAAATTCTGCTCTCGCTAAGGCTCGAACCCGAACAGGCTGATGCGCGCAACACCTTGGGCGTCATCTATGCTGAAGAACGGAATTTCGCGCGGGCGCACGAAGAATGGGCGGATTTGAAACGATCCTATCCCGACTATACGCCGGCGACCGCGAATCTGGCGATTCTCGAACAAGTTGAACGCGGGCGAACCAGCGGACAGGCCCGCGACGCACAGCGGCTGAGCGGATTCGCGCAAACGCCCTGAACGGCGTCGGCGCGCCACAAGTCATGGGGGATGCAAGCAGGTGACGGGATTGGTGTACCGGCGGAGCAGGTTGAGGTGGAGTGGGGTCTACGCCCTGATCGGCGTAGTGCTGTTCGGGCAGGTGAGTCCGGCGTTGGCGGTGACATCCCCTCAGCACCGGCATCATCATCGAACGCATGCGGCGCGTGGCACGGGCGTACCGTTGTACCACGCCGAGTTGCTGATGGACGCCGACAGCGGGCGGATTCTTTACGCCCAGAACGAGAAGCTGGAGTGGCCACCCGCGTCGATGGCCAAAATGATGCTCCTGGAGGTGGCCGAGGATCAGATCAAGTTGGGGCGGGTCAGCTACAGCGACCCGGTGCGGATTTCCGCACGCGCCGCCGCCACCGCCGGCTCCCACCTGGGCCTGCACGAGGGCGACGTCTATCCGCTGGGCGAACTGATGAAAGCGGCGCTCATCCGCTCGGCGAATGACGCCGCGGTCGCGGTCGCTGAGAAGATCGCCGGATCGGTCGAGGCTTGCGTCCGGCTGATGAATCTGAAGGCGCAGGCGCTGGGGATGGACGATACCTATTACGGCACGGTCAACGGCCTTCCGCCGCGTCCGGACCATGACGTCGATCACACCACCGCGGTTGACCTGGCGGTTCTGGCGCGCGCCATAATCCGCACCACCGGACTGTTGCAATGGTCGTCGATGGAAGAGGCCCCCTTCGATGGCGGCCGGGTGATGCTGCGCAACACCAACCATCTGATCGGGCATCTGGACGGTTGCGACGGGCTCAAGACGGGGTTCACCTTCAAAGCCGGCTTCAATCTCACGGCGACCGCCAAACGCGGCGACATGCGCCTGATTTCGGTCATACTCGGTGCGCCCTCCAACCCGCAGCGGTTCATCCAGAGTTCACGGCTGCTCGATTGGGGTTTTGACAACTTTGCCAAGGTTCATCTGGTCAATCGTGGCCAGGCGTTGCCGGTCCACGTGCAGGTCGAATCCGGCCCCCTGATTCAGCCGGTGGCGGAAAACGACGTTGCGCTGGTTCTGTCCAAAGCGCAGATGGCGGACGTTAAGCTTGAATACAGTGTGCCTTCAATGATACAGGGGCCGGTCACCTCTGGTGAATCGCTCGGACAGGTGATTGTGCGGGACGGTGGCGACGTCGTAACCAGGGTCGACGCGGTTTGCCCGGTCGCGGTCGGCGCCGCTCCCGATTCGCCCAGTTCGCAGGAGAATAGATGACACCCGCTTCCAAACAACGAAATCGGCGTAATCGCAAACTCGCGCTCAAGCGGCGCACCGAGCCGTCGCAGGTCCGGGGGCGCAAGCGCCGGATCCGGCGGAATCGGGTGCGCGCCGCCAAATAACTTCTTGCCCGCACTGAGCGTTGCTCGCGCTGTACCGAATACGGGCGTCGTATGGCTCCGGTAACAATCCCGCGTATCGTCGTCGCGGCGACCGGCAGCGGGGTCGGCAAGACCACCCTGACGGTCGGGCTGATCGCGGCGCTGCGGGCACGTGGGCTCAAGGTCGCGCCTTTCAAGTGCGGCCCCGACTACCTCGATCCGACCTACCACGCGCGCGCCGCCGGTCGCGCCTCGCACAACCTCGACGGCTGGATGATGGGCCGAGCGGGTGTGCTCGCGACCTTCGCGAGCGCGGCCCGTGACGCCGACGTCGCGGTTATCGAAGGGATGATGGGCCTTTACGACGGGGCGACGCCTACCGCCGACGAGGGTTCCACCGCGGAGATTGCCAAGTGGCTCGACGCGCCGGTGTTGCTGGTCGCGGACTGCGGCGGGATCGCACGCACGATAGGCGCGATCGCGCTGGGGTTCGCGCGCTTCGATCTGGCGGTGCGGCTCGCCGGTCTGCTCTGCAACAACGTGGGTGGCCGCGGCCATCTTGATTTGCTGCGCGCGGCGTCACGCGAATTCCCCATTGTCGGCGGCTTGCCTCGAACGTCGGAGGCCGGCTTTCCCGAGCGCCATCTCGGGCTTCTTTCGGCCACCGAAGCCGCCGTGCCTTCGAGCATTTTTGCGATGTGGGGCGAGTTGGTCGCCGCGTGGTGCGATCGCGACGCGATTATGCGGATCGCGCGATCGGCGCCGGCGCTCGATGATCCGATGGATGAAACGCCTTCGGATGAACCCCGTCGCTGCCGCGTTGGCCTCGCCTATGATGAAGCGTTTCACTTTTATTACGAATATAACCTCCGCCGCCTCGAAGCGCTGGGCGCGGAGCTGGTGCGCTTCAGCCCAATCCACGATCAGCAGCTTCCGGCCGTCGACGGGCTCTATTTCGGCGGCGGCTATCCCGAAGCCGCAGCGTCCGAGCTGTCCGCCAACGACTCGATGGTCCGCGCGGTCCGGAATTTCGCCGCGGCCGGCGGGCCCCTCTACGCGGAATGCGGTGGCCTGATGTATCTGACTGAAGGAATTCGCACGCTCGACGGCACGACCCATCCGCTGGTTGGTTTGATCCCGGGGATCGCCGTGATGCATGACCGTCTGCAGGCGATCGGTTACGCCACTATCGAGACGCGCGCCCCGTCATTGCTCGGCGCGGCCGGGACGACCTGGCGCGGCCATCAGTTTCGCTACTCGACCCTGGACCCGGCTCCCCCGGAGATGATCGAGCGTCTCTACCATGTTGTCCCGCGATGGGGCGGCGAGTCGTTCAGCGAAGGCTTTCATCGCGGCAATCTGGTGGCCTCTTATGTGCATTCGCATTGGGCGTCGAATCCCGCGGTCCCGGAAAATTTTGTCCATGCCTGCGCCAGGGCTCCTCTGCACAAGTGATTTTTTGCTGTCCTTCACAGGATCCACGGCCGATGACCGAAGAGCGAGGACGCAGATCCTTCGCTGCGCTCAGAGTTTGTGAATTTTTCGATCCGCGCAACAGCGCCTCTGGTGTCATCCTGAGCCGGCGAGCATCGCGAGCCGTGTCGAAGGACCTGCGCGCAGCGCCTTTCCACGCCCCATTGACGTTTATATCATGTCCAATCTTCCACTGTTTTGCATATCGAGTTCACCAACGACCTCACCAAGCGCGTCGCTCAGCGTCAGCAGGGTCTCGCTGGCTGCCGTACGCCGAAGCATCGTCTTAAGCGCGTTGTCTCTTTCTAGTCATACAAAGTAATAAGCTGAAGGCGCTGCGCGCAGGTCCTTCGACACGGCTCGCGATGCTCGCCGGCTCAGGATGACACCAGAGGCGCTGTTGCGCGAAGCAAAAAATTCACAAACTCTCAGGATGACACTGCCACTTTTTGTAACCATAGGCCCGTTTTGTCATTCTGAGCGAAGTCTTCGCAGCGAAGAATCTAGCGGTTTCTTATGCTCGATTGTGTAATGCGGGGTTATTTCAGAATGACAAAATTGCTTGTGCAGAGCTTCCCTCTAGCAGTCGCACGTCGCGCCGCCGCGATCTAGGATAAGAGGCCGTGAGTAACCAGCGCGAAGCGACCAACCCGGCGCCGAATACGCTCGAAGGATTTTCGGTGCTGCATCAGTTCTTCCGGATCAGACGCGACCGTCTGAATGCGTGCCCGGCTGCCGAGCGAGCCACAATCATCCAAGAGGCGGCGACGGCCTTGGCCGCGATGGCGCGCCGCGAGGAGGGCGACAGCGCCTTCTTCACGCAACTCGGCCACAAGGGCGACCTGATCGCGATACACTTCCGCCGGAGCTTTGACGACTTGGCCGCCGCCGAGGGCGCGCTCGCGAATCTCGGGCTCAGCGAGTTTCTCGAGCAGGCGAACTCCTACCTCTCGGTCGTCGAAATCGGTCTCTACGAAGCGACCGTCAAACTCCATCGCGAATTGGCGGAGCAGGGCATCGAGCCGAATTCACCCCAATGGCGTGCGGCCACGGAAGCGGAACTGCGCGTCCAGGGCGAGAAACTCGGGTCGCGTCTTTGGTCGAAAATCCCGGAGCGGCGCTACGTCTGCTTTTATCCGATGAACAAGCGCCGGCAGGGCGCCGACAACTGGTATTCCTTGCCGCTCGAGGAACGGCAGCGCCTGATGCATGAGCACGGCCTGATCGGGCGGCGCTACGCGGGCCGCGTCAACCAGGTGATCTCAGGCTCGATCGGCTTCGACGACTGGGAATGGGGGGTGGATCTATTTGCTGACGATCCGCTCGTGTTCAAGCATCTGGTGTACGAGATGCGTTTTGACGAATCGAGCGCGCGCTACGCCGAGTTCGGTCCCTTCTTTGTCGGTATCCGGCTCGACCCCGCGGATCTGCACCGGCTTTTCGACGCGCCTCGGCAATCCTGAATTTTAAGGGTCTGTTCGAAGTGTGAGAAGGCGTACCTCGTCTTTCCAACAGACCTTTCCTGAAAGGAATTATCGTAGCCGCGCGATGTCGTACACCGTGCCGTCGTCCCCCTTCGCGACCAGACCGTTCGGTCCCGCGGATGAAACGCGCATGGCCTTGGGAAATGGCGAGTCGGCGTTAAGCTTCATCCGCATTTGTCCGTTGTCGAGATGCCACATGCCGATGGGGACGACGGTTGTTGCTTTGTACCATAAGACCCGGTGATCTTCCGCGAAAACCAGGGCAGTGGAGTCGAAAGCTTCGTTCCTGACGATCCACTTGCCTCTCAGGTCGCGCGGGTTGAGCCCCGGTTGCGCCTGTTCTACGGGCGAAGTGAGCGCCTCCTCGCGAGCGACGGGCGGCTTCGCCTGATCCTTTGCCTCGTCAGCCGGGACAAACAGGCTGACAAGTTGGTCGAGCGGCAGGTTGGTCCCGGGGCTTGGAACCTGTTCTATGACAGTTCCGCGTTTGGCCGTGGAGAATTTGCGAACCTCGTGGATATTGGTGAATCCCAGCGACTTAAGCACCAGCTTTGCGCCCCCTGCGGATACACCGATGACACTCGGTATCGTCGCAGTCTTCATTGGCGCGACGGGCGTCGCCAATACGGTCGATGCTACGGTCTGTGGCGCCGGCGGCGGGGTGCCCGCTTTCAAATTTTCCCAAGCGACGATGAGCCCGGTAATAGCGGCCAACAGCGACCCCAACGCGGTAACGACGCCGGGCAGAGTCTGCCACCATGACCCCTGCTTGTCGTCCGCTCCCATAATAGCTCCTGGCGTCGTCTGCTCGTTCTTAATCTAACATAGCGGAGGGAATTTCAACCCAATGACCTCCAGCTAACTTTGGTGCTCTATCCCGGGCTGAGCTATCGGGTCGAATTCAGGATAGTCCCGCGCCGTCGACGAGCGCCTGGTCAGCCTGAGGCGCGGGAGCGCAGTTCGCGTACCTGGGACAGGAAGGGTTCCGGCAGTGGTATTTCCTGCGTATCGCTCCAGTTGCTTTCGAGGCGGTAGAAGTCGCGCGTCGGTTCGAAAAAGACGTGAATCACGACGTCGTCGTAGTCGAGCACGATCCAGTGAGCGCGTTGCACCCCTTCGACCGCCAGCGCGCGCTCGCCCTCGCGATCCATCCGCTCCTCGACTCCGCGGGCGATCGCCTGAACCTGGACATCGGAACGGCCGGTCGCGATCACGAAATACTCGGCAATCGAACTCAGATGCTCGATCTGCACGACCCGCAGGTCATAGGCCTTTTTTTCGAGCGCCGCTTCGACCACGGCGAGGGTCTTGGTCAGTGAATCCAATCAGTAAAGCCCGTGCCGCGCGATATAGTCCGCGACGTCGGCCGGGATGAGATACCGGACCGACAGGTGCCGGGCGAGTTTGTCGCGAATCAGCGTGGCCGAAATCGGCAGGAAAGTGGTCGTAACGAATGACAGCGTATGCTTGCTCGGATGCACGTAATGATCGTCTTCTTTAACGTAGCCGAAGCGATTGAGCGCGGCAAGGGAGACGGTGGCGGGAATTTCGTGCCCCTCGTGATAGCGAGTATGGACGACGATATTGCATGAGCGCGCCAGTTCATCGCAGTCCTTCCAGGTCTCGAGCTCGGTGAACTGATCCATGCCGATCAGCAGAAAGAACTCCGGGCGCCCGCGCGTCGTCTCGTTGAAGTAGCGCACCGTGTCGACCGTGAATGAGCGGCCGCCGCGCCGGATTTCCGCATCGGACACCATAAAGTGCCGGTTGCCCTTGGTCGCGAGCTGGACCATGTGCAGGCGATGGTCGGGCGGCGCGAGCCGAGCATTCGGCTTATGCGGCGGCATCGCGGCCGGGATGAAGTAGACGAGATCGAGCGCCAGCGCTTCGCGCACCTCTTCGGCCGCGCGGAGATGGCCGAAATGGATGGGGTTAAAGCTGCCGCCGAAAAGACCGATTCGCATAAGACTGCTCGGCGGCGCCTCAGACGCGCACCTGACCGGTGCCCCGGATGACGTATTTGTAGGTCGTCAGTTCCCGCAAGCCCATCGGACCACGCGCGTGCAGGCGGTTGGTGGAGATACCGGTCTCGGCGCCGAAGCCAAACTCGAAGCCGTCGGTGAAACGGGTCGACGCGTTGACGTAGACCGTCGCCGAATCGACCTCGCGCTCGAACTGTTCCGCCGCCGCCGCGTCCTGAGTGACGATCGCGTCGGCGAGTCCGGAGCCGTGCGCGGCAATGAAGGCAATCGCCTCCGCGATCGAATCCACGACCTTGATTGCGAGGATCAGGTCTAGATACTCGGTGTCCCAGTCCTCCGCGGTCGCGGGTCGGGCGTTCGGGACAAGGGCGCAGGCGCGCTCGTCGCCGCGCAACTCGACCCCCGCCGCGGCCAACCGCCGCGCTATCGCGGGGAGAAACCGCGGGGCGATATCGCGATGCACCAGCATCGTCTCCATCGCATTGCAGACGCCGGGCCGGCTGCACTTGGCGTTGAAGCAGATCTCCTCGGCCATCCGCGCATCGGCGGCGCGATCGACGTAGGTGTGACAGATGCCGTCGAAGTGCGGCAGGATCGGTACGGCGGAGCCCTCGAGCGCGCCTTTCAGCGCGATCCCGCCGCGCGGAATAATCAGGTCGATCAACTCCGGATGGCGCATCATGATCCGAATCGCCTCGCGGTCCGGATTAGCGACGAACATCACGGACGCCGGGTCAAGTCCGGCGGCCGTAAGCGCACCACTGATTCGCGCCGCCAGGGCCGCGTTGGTCGCGAGCGCCTCGCGTCCGCCCCGTAGCACCACGCCGTCGCCAGCCTTCAGGCATAATACCGCCGCGTCGATCGTGACGTTGGGACGCGACTCGTAAACGATCGCGATTACGCCGAGCGGAACCCGGATCTGCGCGATAGCGAGACCGTTGGGACGGCTCCAGCGCGTGATCGTCTCGCCGACCGGGTCGGGCAGGGCGATCACTTCCTCGACCCCGCGCGCCATCGCGGCGACCCGCTCGGGAGTGAGCGTCAGCCGTTCGACGAAGGCGCCGCCCTGACCGGCGCTCCGCGCAGCTTCGAGATCTTTTTGGTTGGCGGCAAGGATGGCCGCGGTCGAATCGCGCAAATCGCGTGCGAGCAGGCTGAGCGCACAATTCTTCTGTTCCGTCGACGCCAGCGCGAGGCGATGCGCCGCGGCGCGCGTCGCCGCGAGTCCGCGCAGGATTTCGGCTTCGAGATTCATCCAAGCTTCTCGATTAGCACGAAATTGTCCCGATGGATGATCTCGTCGGCGACCTTGTAGCCGAGTACATCGGCGATTTCCGCCGACGGCCGGCCCTTGACGCGCGAAACGTCGGTCGCGGGATAATTCACCAGTCCGCGCCCGAATTCCACGCCCGCATGGTCGAGCAGGCTCACGCAGTCGCCGCTCGCGAAATCGCCGCGCACCTCGCAAATGCCCGACGCGAGCAGGCTCCGGCCTTTGCGCCGCAGGGCTTCGGCGGCGCCGTCGTCGACCGCCAGGGCCCCCGACGGGCGCATCGCGAAGGCGATCCACTGCTTGCGGCTGTTGAGCCGCGTGCGCGAAGGCAGGATCAGTGTGCCGATTTCGCAAGCCGGGTCGAGCACCGCGCGCAACGGATTCTCAGTACGGCCGGGAGCGATAATCGTGCTGATTCCGGCGCGCGCCGCCTGCCGCGCGGCTTTCAGTTTGGTCGCCATCCCGCCGCTGCCGAGCGGCCCCTTGCTCTCCGCCACCAGCCCGCGCATCCCGGCCTCGGCGTCGGTAATCAGCGGGATCAGGCGGGCGCTGGGGTCCTTGCGCGGGTCGCCGGTCAAAACGCCGGGAACGTCGCTCAGGATAACCAGAAGCTGCGCGTGCACCATCCCGGCCACCAGCGACGAGAGCACGTCATTGTCGCCCATCCGAATCTCTTCGACCGCGACGGTATCGTTCTCGTTGATAATGGGAACGACCTTGGCCGCGAGCAAAACCTCAAGCGTATGGACCGCGTTGTCGCGACGCTTGCGCTCGGCCAGATCCTGATGGGTGAGCAGGAGTTGCGCGATGATTCGGCCACGCGCGTCGAAGGCCTTGGCCCACTGCCGCATCAATTCGATTTGGCCGGTGGCGGCCGCGGCCTGCCGCTCGGCCATCGAGGTCCCATGATGGCCGAGGCGCGCGCGTCCCGCCGCGATCGCGCCGGAAGTCACCAGCACAACTTCGCGCCCCGCACGCATCACCGCGTCGATCTGCGCCGCCAGAAGATCGATCGTCTCGGTCCGGAGTCCGTCGCGATCGGAAAGCACCGCGCTGCCGACTTTGACGACGAGGCATTGCGCCGGTTCGATTAAAGCGCGTTTGTAATCTAGCTGCGACATTCGACCGCGACTTCTTCCTTTTCCCGCAATCTGTCGGCGATCGCCGCGGCGAGGGGCGCCAGACCCACGCGCTCCTCGGCCGAAATCACGAAGACTTCGAGGCCAGTAGCCACGTGCAGGGCGTGCGCCTGCTCCGACGCCGTCGCTGTGTCAACCAGGTCCAGCTTGTTCAGGGCGATCAGCGCCGGCCGCTGGATCATCTCGGGGTCGAACGCCGCAACTTCGCGGCGTACGGTCGCGAGGTCGTTCGCCGGGTCGCCCGTAAGGTCGAGCACATAGACCAGCACGCGGGTGCGTTTCAGATGCTTGAGAAAGCGAATCCCGAGCCCGTGTCCCAGATGGGCGCCTTCGATCAGGCCGGGAATATCGGCGAGACTAAACACTAGCGGAGCGCGTTGCGCGGCGGAGCGAGCAGGCGAGTCCGCGAGCTGCGTCAAAGGTAGGTCGTCGTCACTCACCTGCACACGGCCGAGGTTGGGGGTCAGCGTGGTGAAGGGATAGGAGGCGATTTTCGGACGCGCCGCGCTCAGTCCAGCAAGCAGGGTCGACTTGCCGGCGTTGGGCAGTCCGACCAGTCCGGCCTCGGCCACCAGCCGCAACTCGATTCGGACCCAACGCCGTTCGCCCTGGGTGCCGGGCGTCGCGATCCGTGGGGTGCGGCGCGTCGACGAGACGAAGTGTATATTGCCGAGACCGCCAGTGCCGCCCTGCGCGATAATCGCGGTGGCCCCCGGGAGCACGAGGTCAGCCAGTTGCTTGCCGCTTTCCTCGTCGAAGACCACCGTGCCGGGTGGGACCCGCACAATCAGGTCTCCGCCCTGATGACCATATTGCTGTTTGCCGCGGCCCGCCTCGCCGTCGCGCGCGACCGCGCGCGGCATGTACTTGAAGTCGAGCAGCGTGGCGAGGCCTTCGTCGACCTGGAAGATCACATTGCCGCCGCGGCCACCGTCGCCGCCCGCGGGTCCCCCGAAGGGGCGGAACTTTTCACGCAGAAAGGCGATCGCGCCGTCGCCTCCCTTGCCGGCCTGCGTGTAAACCCGTGCTTCGTCAATAAAGCGCATTCCACCGGATTATAGCAGGCGGGACACGCTTCAGGGACGTGTCTTTATTTTGGCCGCGCGTCGCAGACTCCGCCGCCCCCTGTTCCGTGCCTCCGGCACGGTCATTCGCTAGTTAAATCCCCGCCTAGCCGCAAAGCTCCGCGACGACGCGCAACGCCTCGGGCTGGCTGGTCCCGATCAGCATCGTGGTGACCGCCGACGCCTTCCAGCGGGCGAGCTGATCCCGCATATGCTCGCGCGGGCCGACCAGCGCGACCGCGTCGACCAGTTCGTTGGGCACGGCGGCCTGCGCCTCGTTCTTCTTGCCGGAGAGGTAGAGGTCCTGCAACTGGGTCGCGAGGTCTTCGTAGCCGAAGTTGCGAACGTAGCTGTTGTAGAAGTTCTTGTTGCGCGCGCCCATCCCGCCGATATAGAGCGCGAGGCTCGCCTTGATCGGCTCGCGGCACTTGTCGAGGTCGGGACCCATCACGCAGGTCACATAGGGCGAGAAATCAAAATCGCGCGGATTCTTGCCGGGTCCGGCTTTGGCGAAACCGGCGTCCAGGTGGGCCTTGAAGAGCTGATCGTACCAATCGGGGCTCATCCAGACCGGCAGGATACCGTCGGCCAGCTCGGCGGCGAGCTCGATTCCTTTCGGGCTGATCGACGCGGTGTAGATCTTCATATCCGGCCGGCCGTGCAGAATACTCTTGAGCGGCTTGCCGAGTCCGCTCGCGCCGGGGCCGCGATAAGGAATCTGATACTCCTTGCCGTCAAAACTGAGCGGTTCCTCGCGTTTCAGGATCTTGCGGATGATCGCGATATATTCGCGATAACGCTGGAGCGGCTTGCCGTATGGCACGCCGTGCCAGCCCTCGATTACTTGCGGATTCGAGGGGCCGATCCCGATCAGAAAACGGCCATTGGTCAGACCGTCGAGGGTCATCGCGGTCATCGCCGTCATGGCCGGGGTCCGTGCCTGCATCTGCAGGATTCCCGCGCCCAGCTTGATCTTCGAGGTGCGCGCGCCGACGAACGCGAGAAACGAAATGACGTCGGAGCCCCATGCCTCGCCGGTCCAGACCGATTCGTAGCCGAGACGTTCGGCTTCGAGGATTAGATCCATCGTCTCGCGCATCCGCGGACCCGAATAACCGGAGACTATTCCCAGTCGCATCGCAGCTCCTCCTGATCTTTGCCGACCGCGCAATTGCGGGCGATCATCAACCTCGACAATTTTCGCCGTTTAGGTTAGGACCGAGCTTAGCAATCGGGTGGAAGCAACGTCCAACCGACCAGCCGGAGGCCAGCGCTGATGAAATTCATGCTCCATCTCACCCCCGCGGTGCCCGCTTCGCCAATCGAGCGCGAGCGCCTGCGCCCCATCGCGCATCGCACGGACAAGACCCAGCAGATGATCGACGAGATGGTCGAGCTCGCGCAGCTTGCCGAGGAGCTGGGCTTCAACGCGGTTACCTACTCGGAGCATCATTTTTACACCGAGGGTCTCGAGGCCGGGGCGACGCCGACGCCCCATCTGATGAATCTGCTGCACCATACCAAGCGCATCAGGGTGGGGCCGGTCGGCTTCGTGCTGCCGACCTGGGATCCGATCCGGCTCGCGCTCGACGTCGCGTGGGCGGATCAGATGAGCCGCGGCCGCGTGCTGGTCGGTCTGGCGCGCGGCGTCTTTCCGCGCTGGGTCAATGTGCTCGGGCAGCATTACGGGGTCCAGCCGGGAGCGGTCGGACCCGAGGCCGAGCGGCATAATCGCGAGGTTTTCGAAGAGCTGTTCAAGGTGATGAAATTGTCGTGGGGCGAGGAGCCCTTCGCCTTCAAGGGCAAGCACTACAGTGTGCCGGTGCCGTTCGAAGGCCAGGAGTGGCTGCCGTATGAGGCGACGGCCCGTTACGGGGCGCCGGGCGAACTCGACGAGAACCATCGGCTGCGCAAGATCTCGCCGGTGCCCAAGACCTACCAGAAGCCTCATCCGCAAATCTTCATGGCATTGACGACGGCCGAGGAGACGATCCGCTGGTCCGCGCGCGAGGGGGTCGTCCCGATGATCTTCCTGCCGTTTCCCGACATGGCGGTTAAAGGCGCGCAGTTCTATACCGACGAGGCCGCCAAGGCCGGCCGCCCGCTCAAGCTCGGTCAGAATATCGGGATGGCGCGTCTGATGTACCTGGGCGAGACACGCGAGGAGGCTCGCGCCCACGCCCAGAACGGCGCGATCTTCCTGTTCCGCCAGTTCCACGCCAAGTTCATTCCGCAAATCCCGACCACGATCGAACCCTTTATGGACGCCGGTCTCGCCTTCACCGGCACGGTCGAGGACGTCCGGCGGCAGATGCTCGACGTTCAGGAGCGGATCAATCCGGAATACTTCATGATCGTCTGCGACCAGGGATTCATGCCTCTGCACGATGTGAAGAAGCAGATCGCGATGTTCGGCACGAAGATCATGCCGGAGTTCATGGGCTAGCGATTTAAGTCCGCGAGGGGCGAGAGAGACAAAAAAAGAGCCCGGTACCGTGAGGCGCCGGGCTCTCGTCAAGGTCGTAGATTACTTCGGCTAGCGACCGCCTGCGGCGGCGCTCGTCATTTCCTCGGCTACGGGCACCGGGTCGACGCTCACGCGCCGCTTGTCACCGCGATACGGTTCGTACTTCGCGATCCCGTCAATCTTGGCGTAGATGGTGAAGTCACGTCCCAGACCGACATTGCGGCCCGGATGGATTCGCGTGCCGCACTGCCGCACCAGGATATTGCCCGCCAAGACCTTCTCGCCGGCGTATTTCTTGATCCCGCGGCGCTGTCCCGGACTATCGCGGCCGTTGCGGGTCGAGCCTTGTCCCTTTTTATGCGCCAACGCTGATCTCCTGAATGCGCAACACGGTCAATTCCTGCCGATGACCATGCTTGCGGCGATAATTCTTGCGCTTCTTCTTCTTGAAGACAATGACTTTGGTGCCACGAGGCTGCTGAACGATCTTCGCCCGAACTGACGCGTTGGCGACGGTGGGGCGTCCGATCGTGCTCGCCCCCGCATCCTCGATCGCCAGGACCTCGCCGAGCGAGACTTCGCTGCCCACGTCACCGACGATTCGTTCAACGGTGATCTGGTCGCCCGCGCCTATACGGTATTGCTTGCCGCCGGTTTTTACGATTGCGAACATTGGAAAACTCGAACCCAATTCAGTACCGGATACAGCGGCCTCTGTCAACGCACTCAAGCCATCTTCGGGTGCTATCCGTTTTAGATTGGCGCGATAAATCCGCCGCTTCCGGCGCTGAACGAGAATTCGCCACGGACCGGGGGATTGATCCGTGGCGAATTCGGCGATGAATCCGGTCTGAGACGAGCTACATCATCACCCGATGGCTGATAAAAGCGAGAACAGCGAAAAGTCCGATAACTAAAGTCAGGCCTTCCATGTCTGAACCTCCATCTCAAGAAGCTGCGATGCAATTTACACGACGACATTGCGTTTTGCAATGAATCTGACCGTGCATTCTGCAAAGGAGACTTCGAGAGATGACCTCCCATCGATTTCTAGGGTCCCAGAGCGGATATAAATTTGTGGAAATGAGCAAGAAGAGAGCTAGGCAAGTTCTGCACAAGCGAATGCTTTAGAATCGCTTCGCGTAGATCCTTCGACGCGGCTCGCGATGCTCGCCGGCTCAGGACGACCGATAGGGCTTGTTCAGAGGTTCCCTGGGAACGCGTGGACCGGGTCTGCTCAGCTCGTCGTTCCGTCTGCAGGCGGCGGCACAGTCTTGAACTCAGGCAGCGCGCTGCTAGCTATATCCCAAGGCTGCCGATCACGCGTGAATAGAACATACGCGGGCTTGAACGCGGCCGGATCGTCGAGGCTGCCGACGTAGATCGTAACGGCGTCTGGAGAGACTTCGGGTGTGCCGAAGAGCAGGCTTCCGCAATTGGGACAGAAATGGCGGATCGCCTTCAGCCCACTGCTCCCGACGGTCACGTAGCTCCTATTCTCGCCGGTCACTTTGAAGAGTTCTTTTGGCATGCCCATTACCGGGACGTGCCCGGTGCCGGACGACCGCTGACAATCGCGACAATGGCAGTGCACGGCGAACAGCGGCTCGCCGCCAGCCTCGTAGCGTATGCCCCCGCACAGGCATCCGCCTGTGATCATCGACGTACCTCGCTTCGGGCTGGGGTAGTCAGTCGATACCGAGGCGCTCGCGGCCCTCGGGCGAGATCATCTGGGGAGTCCACGGCGGATCCCACACCAGATCGACGTTGGCCTCGGTGATGCCCTCGATGGAAAGGATCTTCTGCTTGGCGTCGATCGCGATCGTCGCGCCCATCCCGCACCCTTGGGCCGTCAACGTCATCTTGACCTCGACCCTGTGCCCACCGTCCGCCTCGGGCGTCATCTCCATCCCGTAGACCAGGCCGAGGTCCACGATATTCACCGGGATTTCCGGATCGAAGCAGGTCTTGAGCTGCTCCCAGACCATCGATTCGAGATCGCCAGCCGCTCCAGCCGCGGCCGGGTTCTCTTCCGCGGTTTTGCCGACCGCGTCCGCGTCCTTGCTCTGGATACGAAAGAGGCCGCCATGCGCCGGGACTTGCAGCGTATAGGTGCCGCCGAGCGCTTGGGTGATGAAAACTTCGATGCCTTTTTCCAGCGTTACTTTATTGCCTGCGGGAACCTGCACGGCCTCGCAGTCACGGGTCAGCTCGACACGTTCCATTTTTGCTTTTCCTCTCGCAGTTAGGCGTAAATTCTAGGACTTTCGGGCAGCGGGTGCCAGCCTGTCGATTGCGGGCGGCGATAGCTTTCGGTCGCGCAAAGATTATGGGATAGGTAATAGCGAAGACCAGACGAAAATGCGGGGCTGAGGTTCTATGGCGGAGGCGGAGCGGAAAGAGTCGTCGGACTGGTCGCCAGGTTTTTCTGTGACCGGTTACCCGGCGGCGGACTATCCCGCGCGGCACGGTGGGGATTCATCCTCGACCCACACGACCGCGCACGAGAAGCTGCACGCCTTCCTGCGCGAGCGACCGGGCGGCGCCGACGTCCACGAATTGGCGGGACTCCTGTTTCGCGGAGTCGGTTCCGATCCCGAGCTGACGGCGCGCCTGATCCATGGTCTGCTCGGGCGCGATCCTCATTTCCATCACGACGATGCGACCGGCCTCTGGTCGCTCCGCGAAGCCGCTTCGTGGCGTGTCCCGCTGGACGAAGCGCCGTTCGTGGTGGTCGATCTCGAGACGACCGGCGGCCGGGTCGCGCCCGGTTCGATAATCGAGATCGGCGCCTACCGGATGCGCGGGCGGCGCATCCTCGAACCCTTTTCGAGCCTGATTAGACCGCGCATGCCGGTGCCACGTTTTATCACCGGGCTGACCTCGATCACCA
The DNA here is from genome assembly GCA_052145175.1 of Binataceae bacterium (SeqCode). Classification (GTDB taxonomy): domain Bacteria; phylum Desulfobacterota; class Binatia; order Binatales; family Binataceae; genus JAJPHI01. Next base: position 33,522 of record JBKQPD010000224.1, read on the forward strand.
ACGAGATGCTGGAGGACGCCCCGCCGATCGAAACGGTGCTGCCGGCTTTTCGCGAATTTATCGACGGCGCAGTAATCGTCGCGCACAATGCGCAGTTCGACCGAAGTTTTCTCGACTTTGAGTTTCGCCGGCTTTTCGGGATCGGCCTGCTCAATCCGGTCTTGTGCACGGTGCGGATGGCGCGGCGGTTGCTGCCGTCGCTCAGGCGGCGGCGCCTCGATCTGGTGGCGGAGCATTTCGGGCTCTCGACCGAGGGGCGCCATCGGGGGCTGGGCGACGCGCGGATGGCGGCCGAGCTGTTCTCGATCATGCTCGAAATCGTCGCGCAGATGGGGCTCGATCGGCTCGATCGCCTGCTTGACCATCATGGCCGCGGCGCGGCGGGCCGCCGGATCGAACGCCACGTGCCGCCGGAAGTGATCGCCGAATTACCGCGCGAGCCCGGTGTCTATCTGATGCGCAACGAGCGCGGCGAGCTGCTCTATGTCGGCAAGGCGGCCTGCCTCAAGGAGCGGGTTGCATCGTACTTCAACAGCGGCGTCAACGCGAAGACCGCCGAGCTGGTCAGCCACGTGTGGGCGATCGAGACGCGGGTCGCGCGGTCGTCGCTCGAGGCGGCGCTGACCGAGGCGCGGCTGATTCGCGAGCAAAAGCCGTCCTACAACCGGATGCTGAAGTCGGTGGCGCCCGCCTGGATCATCCGGCTCGACTTGAACGATCCGTTCCCGCGGCTACAGGTCGTGACCAAGCTGACGGCCAAACTTGGCGTGCTGCAACTGGGACCGTTCATCGGGCGGCGCAATCTCGACCATTCCACCCGCGCGCTCGCGCGCCTGCTGGGCCTGCGCGTATGCGCCGGACGGCTGACCCCGGACGAGGATTTTTCGCCGTGCGTCTACGGTCAGATGGGTCAATGTGCGGCGCCCTGCAACCTGGGCGTGAGCGAGGACGCCTACGGCGATCAGGTGCGGCGCGCGATCACGTTCTTGCGCGGGCGCGCGGCGCCGATTCTCGGGGAGCTGGCGCGCGGCCGCGATCAGGCGGCTGCCGCGATGCGCTTCGAGGAGGCGCGCCGGTGCCATCGCGACCTCGAAGCGCTGACCGCATTGACGGAACGGGTCGGGCGGCTCAGCCGGGTGATCGCGGAGAACAATCTTGTGATCGTGACGGATGCTCCCGCGACCGCCGTTTCGGGTTCGTCGGCAAGCGTCGCGTACGTCATCTTGAGCGGGCGGCTCGCGCTGACTCGCGAGCTGGATACGCCAGCCGCCGCCGAGGAAGTCGCGAGTTTCGTCGCGCAGAACTACGAGCGCTACCGGTTGCGCGCGGTTACCCGCGACGAGCTCGAGCCGATGATGATCGTCGCACGCTGGCTCAGGGAGCGCACCCCACGCGATGGCCGATTGATCCATCTCGCCGGGCCGCCGGTTGACGCCGCGACGATCCTCGCGACCGGCGATGCCATGCCGTCCGTCGCCGATGACTCCTCGAATGCCTAAGCGACCTGGGTTCGCCCCGCGACGCAATAGCGGAAGGGGAAAAACCAGTTGATCCGAATCCGCTCCGCCGGGATGCCGGCCTCTGCGACGAGGCGCCGCCAATCCGCGGCCGTAAAGGCGCGAGCAACGGATAGCGGTCCGTCATACTGGACCATCGGACCGAAGCGTAAAAGGCGCGTCACATAACGGATCAGAAAAAAGGCCAGAGGGTGACGATGGAGATCGTTGATAAACCACCCTTGCGCTGCATGGCGATCCATCCACCGCAGGAATTTCACGACTTCGTCGTCGCTCAGATGGTGCGTGAAGAGCGAGCTTATAATGAAATCGGCACGGCGGTCCGGGTCGAAGGAAAAAATATCGGCGGTCTCATACTGAATCGGCGCGTCAGGCGGCGTCGAACTTTCCGCCGACTTTTTTGACCAGGGATTGCGATCCACGCCCGCCAGACAGGTCTTGCGCCCACTCCGCTCCGCCCATCGCCAGATCCTGCGCAGCATGTCGCCGCCACCGCTGCCAACATCCAGGATCGAAACCGGCTGCCCGGACTTATCGTCGCGCAAGGTCGCCTTCAGCCAATGCAGCGTGGGGCGGTACGCGAGCGTGCAGACATTCACCAGCTCGAGGTCGTGCAAGCATTGCCGGAAGTCCTCGAAACCGATGGCGTCGCCATCCATCATTTCCAGCTGATGACTGCGGCAGCTGAAATCATGCCGCATCATTCAACTGCTGAAGCACGATCGCTCAGGGGCGGACGCGCGTCACCGGACGGTCGGCGAGATCGGACGGCTTGCGCCCCATCTTTTCCTCATGCTCGCGATAGTCCTGCATCGATTTCATGATCGCGGTGACGGATGAATTGAAGAGTCCCTCTTTGCGCTCGGCCGTCCAGTGCTGCGAGTACTGGATCGGCTCGACCACGCCCTGGAAGTGCGGCGCCACGTAACGCGCCATCAGCTCGTAGGAGCGCAGGGTCTTTTCGCGCGACGCCCATTCGTGCGCGAGGATCAGCATCCCGCCGAAGCCGCCGGCGCCCGAGGCTTCAATCGCCTGGTTGATACTCTTCACGGCGTCGTCCGGCGTACCCACGATAACACCACCGCGCGCGGCCATCCGGTCGGCCGTCATCTCGGAGGTCGGCTGATTCGGATACTCCTGGAACTGGAGTTGCGCGCCCAGGGTGCCGATAAAATATTCTTGGATCCAGCGATTGCAGCCGTCGCGGATATCCGCAAGCGCCTCTTCCTTCGATTCAGCGAGATGGACCGGGAAGACCAGCCGCCAGTTCTTGCGGTCGACGGTGTTGCCGTTTTCGGCGGCGATATCCTCGGCCATCTTCCAGCGTTTCGGCAGTTCATTGAGTCCGCCGGGGGCAAACGTCGCAATCGAGAGAACGCCGGAACCCAGCTTGCCCGCCGCGACCATCCCGGACGGCGAGAAGGTGTTGGCGACGAAGATCGGCATATAGGGCTTCTGGAACGGTTTCACCTGCAGATGAGCGTCGCGCATCGTGAAATACGAACCGTCGATCGTGACCCCGCCGTCTTCGGTGAAAAGCCGCTTGATCGCCTGGATCCCTTCAACCATGCGATCGCGCTGCGTCGTCGTCTCGATCCCGAGCATGTAAGCGTCGGAGGGAAGCGCGCCGGGGCCGCAGCCGAGAATCACGCGGCCGTGCGTGAGCTGATCGAGCAGCGCGAAGCGGTTCGCGATATGGAACGGATGATGATACGGGACGCTGACCACGCCCGACCCGAGCATGATCCGCTTGGTGCGGGTCGCGGCGACCGCCATGAAAATCTCCGGCGACGAGATGATCTCCCATCCGGCGGAATGATGCTCACCGACGAAAGCCTCGTCGTAGCCCAGTTCATCGAGCCATTCGATCAGTTGCAGATCGCGCTCGAAAGCCAGCGCCGGGTTTTCACCGACCCGATGGAACGGGGCCATGAAGATGCCGAATTTCATGATGCGTCCTTCTTCGCGGGCCAGTCGGCCGCGCGGACCCTGAACTTACGACGCCACGGGTCGAGGGACAAGCACCGGGGGACCCGCTGCATTAAGTGATGTTTGTCATTCTGAACGGAGTCTGCGGAGTGAAGAATCCCGGGATTCTTCGCGGAGTTTACCCTCGAGGAGCGCAGCGACGAAGGGCTCAGAATGACATAACGGGCTTGGCCAGTGCTTCCCTGGGGTTAGCGCGACATCACCTCGCGATAATGGCGCCAGATGCCGCGTTGCGTCGTCTCATCGGTCTCGTGACCGGCGATGCCGCCGTTCTCGCGCACCTCGCGATGGAGTCCGCGGCGCAGCACCAGCCATTCGTTGACCCGGGCCTCGAACCCCGCCTGATTCCGCTCGTAGGCCTCGAAGTCGTCGGGCGCGACCCGCCCGGCCGGTCCGTGGACGAGGTACGTTTCGGCGAGCCGCCGCTGATTCATCTCGGCGGGCGCGTCTTTCAGCAGGGTCGGATAATAATAGATCACCGTCTCGTTGACGCTGATCGGCTGGATCACGCGGAACTGATTCAGAATGAAAATGATATTCGGGAAGATGCAGAAGTGCGGCGGCCCCTCGGCGATTATGCGGTCGGCGGCAGCCTCGCCGTAATGCGTGACCATCGCCGCGCGATACTCGGCGAACGCCTCCTTGCTCCAGCCGGGCGGGACCACGCGCCCGCCGTTGCGCGACTGGACCGTATTGAGATCGAGCTGCTCGACCCCGCGGCCATGATCGCGCGCGAGCGCCTCGCTGCGTTCGCCGAAGATCGCCTCCATGTCGTTCTTGCCCTTCATCATCATCACCATCGCGGCGTGATGCAGGATGTTGGGATGGTAGCCGTCGACCGAGTTTTCGAGCGCCATCTTCCAGTTGCCCCGGTACGAATGCTTGAGCACGCCGGAACGCAGGACGATTTCGCCCGCCGGTGAAAGATTGACGAATTGATCGATGAGCGGTTTGGCGGGCCGCAGATGATCGTCGAGCGACGGTCCGGTGGGGCTCAGGCTCGCGAAGATGAGTCCGCGATACGATCCCGTCCGCGGCACCCGGGCCAGCGGAAAATCCTCCTTGCGGAAGGACGCGTCGTAGCCGCCCGCGTAGGGCACTCCGACCAGATCGCCACGGTTGTTGAAGGTCCAGCCGTGGTAGGCGCAACGGAAGGCGTGCGCGTTGCCGCGCTCGCTCTGACACACGGTGTTGCCGCGATGGACGCAGCGGTTGAGGAACAGATGGATTTTGCGGTCCTCGTCGCGTGAGACGATCACCGGCTGCAGGCCGATCTGACGCGTCACGTAGTCGCCCGGCTCGGGCACTTCGCTCTCATGCGCGACATAGACCCATTCGCGATGCCAGATTTTCGCGATTTCGTCGTGGAACACCGCCTGATCGTAGTAAACGCGCCCGCTGATACGATCGGGCTGGATCAGGTCCGCATAGCTGATAGAGCCATTGGGCATCGTCGCCATGGTGCGCTTACCTCGCTCGCCGTGCTGACCGGATTCGATTGCTACTCATGTGATGAGTTAGCCTTCGCCCCGGCTTTTAGCAACAGAAGGAAGTGTGCGCAGGGACGCGTCGATGCTCTCGAGCAGTCTAACAATCTTGTTTAGCTTGAAATACCAGCACCAGAATTCACGGATCAGCAGGAAAAAAGCGAACAAAATTACGAGGAATATCGCGAGATGGGAAGGGCTATACAGGTCCGGAGGCATGGCTTCTCCTCTTGCCGCTGCCGGTAATTGCTCAATTGCTTCTGTTAGCGATCGAGCCTGCCGGGATCGAGAAACGGCGTCAGTTCCTCGTGCCGTGTCCAGGCCAGCGCGGCCAGTTCGAGCGGATCGAGGAAGACCCGCTGGCCGCTGCGCAAGTCACGGATCATCAGGCGCGGTCCGTTACCGTTATCGTCGCGATCAACCTCGACCGCCGCAAATTCACTCGTGAGTTGGATAGGCATAGCACTTAACTTTATCATTACGCAGCTCGCAGACTCGCCTGCTCGCTTCGCGCCGCAACGGCGCTTCGCTAGTGCGCGAATTCACTCGTCAGTTGGATAGGCATAGCACTTAACTTTATCATTAACGCAGCTCGCGGACTTCCTTCGAGGGACTCAGGACAGGCTACCTGCTCGCTTCGCGCCGCAACGGCGCTTCGCTAGTGGGCAGTTGTAACTTCTCGCTAGATCAGAAACAGCATGTTTGGCAGAGGCTCGTTGTTGTTCAGGAGCACGACTTTCTTCGACTTGATCCGCCATCCTTCCGCCTGCGCGAGCAGGACGTGAGTCGTCGTGCCGGCCCAGATGGTCTGGACGCCGCGATGCAGCTCCGTCAGGATGAAGTTCGAGCTCACCGTCACTTCGACACCTTCTTCCGAATCGATCACGATATTGCCAACAATCCGCTTCAGCCGGGGCGCACGCTCCTTCAGCCAGAGCGTCTCCTTGAGGCGCTGGATCCGGTTGCGCAACTGCCCTCGCCGGTCGTAGATGACCGACACGTTCTGCGCCGGGTCGGCGTCGTCCGCGTTCGCCGGAATCCAGTAGGTCGCCACGTCGAGCGCCCACAACGCGAGCCACTCGTCGTAGCGATGATCATCCATCAGGCGCGCTTCGTGAAAGAGAAAGCGCTCGACCACGTTACGATCAGCCGCCATGTTCATGCCCTCTCGGCTCAGCCTTCCGCGGGCTCCTCCGCGATTGCGCGATAGAGTAGCGCACCCAGCGCCGCGCCGACGATGGGCGCGATCCAGAAGAGCCACAATTGGCCGAGCGCCCATCCGCCGACGAACAACGCGGGTCCCGTGCTGCGCGCCGGATTCACCGACGTATTGGTTACCGGGATGCTGATCAGATGGATCAGCGTAAGCACGAGTCCGATCGGAATTGGCGCGAAGCCGGCCGGCACGCGCGGATCGGTTGCGCCCATGATCACGAAGAGGAACATCAGCGTCATCACCACTTCGCTCACCGCGCAGGACAGCAGCGGATACCCGCCCGGGGAATGGTCGCCGTAGCCGTTGGCCGCAAAGCCGGCGCTCAGCGTAAATCCCGCCGCGCCGCTCGCGATTACATAGAGCACCGTCGAGGCGAGAATCGCGCCCAGCACCTGGGCAACGATGTAGGGGATGACCTCGCTCGCCGGAAAACGGCCGCCGGCGCACAGTCCGACCGTGACCGCCGGATTGATATGGCATCCGCTGATATGGCCGATCGCATAAGCCATCGTCAGCAGGGTCAGGCCGAAGGCGAGCGCGACCCCAAGGAGGCCAACGCCGACGTGCGGAAAGGCCGCCGCCAGCACCGCCGTGCCGGTTCCGCCCAGCACCAGCCAGAAGGTTCCGATGAATTCAGCACCCACGCGTTTTGATAGAGTCATGATAGTTCATCCTCCCTTTTATTTGCTCTACTAGCCCCGGTTACGCTCTTTTGGAGGGAATTGCCAGAACATGCGGGTTAACAATCCCAGTCTTTCTGGCTCTGGTCAGCGCAAGAGCCGGTAAGCTAAGAATCCAATTGGCATTGCTGCCGCTTAGCGCGGAGCGTGTGCACTCGGGAGGTCTTCCTGATGGCTGAGCAAAAGCATGTGCTCGATGGTTACAAGGCGCTCGACTTCACCCAGTTCGTCGCGGGGCCGACCGTCACCAAGCTGATGGCCGAGATGGGCGCCGAGGTAATCAAGGTCGAGCTCGCACCCGACGGCGACCGTTCGCGCGGGATGCCTTACATCAAAAATCAGCGCAGCGGCTACTTCGTCCAGCAGAACCGCGGCAAGCTGAGCCTCTGTCTTGATCCACGGACTGAGGCCGGCAAGCAGATTATCCGCGACCTGATCCCCAAGGTGGACGTGCTGGTCGAGAATTTCGCGCCCGGCGTGATTGCCCGGATGGGCTTCGATTACGCGGCGGTGCGTCAACTCAATCCGAAGATAATCATGTGTTCGGTCTCGACCTTCGGCCAGCAGGGTCCCCTGTCCGAGGATCCGGGCTACGATTTCATGGGGCAGGCCTACGCCGGCGTGACCTCGCTCAGCGGCGAGGAGGGCGGCCCGCACTTTCCCCCGATGCTCGCGATTGGCGACGTTTCGACCGGCGTGCACGGCCTCGCTGCGGTCGCTTGCGCCCTGCTCCATCGCGAGCGCACGGGCGCGGGGCAGCATCTCGATATCTCGCTGGTTGACGCCTATTTCCATTATCACGACATCTGGGTGCAATCGATCAGCGCAAGCGGCGGCGCGGCGCAGCCGCTGCGCACCGGCCTGCACTATGCGATTCTTTGCCCCGCCGGGATGTTCAAGGCGGCTGACGGCTATATCTTCGTCTTTGCCTGGCTCGACCATCATTGGGTGAAACTGTGCGAGCTGATGGGGCGTCCGGAACTCGGACGCGACCTGCGGTTTATCGACGTTGCGACCCGGGTCAAGAATCGGCCGGAAGTGATCAAGGTCATCGAAAAATGGTTGCAATCGCTGCCGAGCGACGACGCCGCGGTCGCGATCCTGCGCGAAGCCCGGATCCCGTCGGCCCCCGTGCTGACCGTGCAACAAGCGATGAATCATCCCCATCTGGTCGAGCGCCAGACCGTGCAGACGGTGCATGACCGCATCCTCGGGGACTTCCAGATTCCCGGCTTTCCATTGCGCTTCTCGTCCTTCCCCGCGCGGCTCGAACTCGACGCCCCCTTGCTGGGCGAGCATAACGGGCGGATTCTGGCGTCGTATCTCGGTTACGCGCCCGAGCGGATAAGGCAGCTCGAAAGCGAGGGTGTGTTGCGCAGCTCGCCGCGCTAATCCCAGGAGTTTTTGCAATGCCCGACTACAGTGGAATTCTTTTTGACGTAAGCGACGGTGTCGGCACGATCACGTTGAATCGGCCGGGCGCGGCCAACGCGATCGACCATCGCACCTCGATGGAACTGGTCGACGCGCTGATCCGCTGCGAGGAAAACCGCGACGTGCGCGCCGTCATCCTGACCGGCAGCGGGCGGTTCTTCTGCGCCGGCGCCGATCTCAAGAGCTTCTACAACCGCGGCGACGGCCTCAAGACCGGCGTGTCGTTCATCCATGTCGCGGCCTCGCGGATCGTGCGCGCGCCGTTCCCGGTAATCGGCGCGATCAACGGTACGGCGGCCGGTGGCGGGATGGGACTCGCCTGCGCCTGCGATTTGTTGATCGCGGCCGAGTCCGCGAAGTTCATCATGGCCTTCACGCGGCGCGGGCTCTCGCCTGACAGCACCACGACCTATTTTCTGCCCCGGCGGATCGGGATCGGGCGCGCGCTCGAACTCACCTACCTGAATCGCACGCTCACAGCGCGCGAGGCGCTCGAGTGGGGTATCGCGAATCGGGTCGTGCCGGAGGCGACGCTGGGTGACGAAGCGCGCGCGATCGCGGTGGAGCTGGCGCGCGGCCCCACCCGGGCCTATGCCGCGGCGAAACGGCTGATGCATGCGGGAGCCGTCGAAACGCTCGAGACGCAAATCGAGAACGAGATCCGGAGTATCAGCGAAATGATCGCGACCGAGGACACACGCGAGGCGGTGCGGGCCTTCACCGAAAAGCGCACCCCGGTCTTCAAGGGCCGTTAGAAACGACCGTGCCGGACTGCGTTCAGAAAATGGAGGCCTCGCGAGGCGCGGTCCGAAGGAAAATCATTTGAAGCAACTCGAGTTCCTGTTCGATTACGGCAGCCCGTTCAGCTACCTGGCGAGCACCCAGATGCCCGGGTTGGCGGCGCGTACGGGCGCGACCGTCGTCTATCGGCCGATTCTGCTGGGCGCGGTCCTCAAGGCGACCGGTAACGCTTCACCCATGACGATTCCCGCCAAGGGCAAGTACATGGCGCGTGAACTGCAGCGGACGGCCGCGCGTCTCGCCGTGCCGTTCAAGCCGAATCCCCATCCGTTCATAGCGAATACGCTTAAGTTGATGCACGGGGCGGTAGCGGCGCAAAAGCTCGGCACGTTCGAGCGCTGGCACGCGGCGATTTATCGCGCGGTGTGGGCCGACGCCCTCGACCTCGGCGACGACGCCGTGATGATGCGGGTGCTTGCAGGTGCGGGTATCCGCGCGGCGGATCTGCTCGCGGCGACCGACCGCCCGGAGGTCAAGGACGAGCTGCGCGCGAATACTGACGCGGCGGTCAGTCGCGGGGTCTTTGGGGCGCCAACCTTTTTCGTGGCGGGCGAGATGTTCTGGGGGAACGATCGTTTGAGCTGGGTCGAAGAAATCCTCGGCGCGGCGGAGTAAGACAAGATGGCAAGCGAACAACCGGTAGCCGTGGTGATCGGTGTTGGGGCGGGCCTGGGCGCCGCGCTCGCGCGACGCTTTGCCGCGGGTTACACGATGGCGTTGGTCGCGCGCAGCGCGCCTTATCTCGCGCAGCTCACGCGCGAAATCGAGGCACAGGGCGGGCGTGCTTTGGCGGTCGCGGCTGACGTTTCGCGAGCGGCGGAAATCGACACCGCTTTCGCCACGATTCGCGCCCAGCTAGGCGCACCCGACGTGCTTATCTATAACGCCGCGATGCGTCCCTTTGGTCGCCTGATGGAGACCAAGCCGAGTACTTTCGAGAATACGTGGCGCGTCAACGCCTTCGGCGCTTTTCTGGCCGTGCAGCAGGTCGTGCCGGCGATGCTCGAGCGGGGCCGCGGCGTGATCCTTTTCACCGGGGCGACCGCCGGGACCAAACCATTTCCGACCTCGGCCGCCTTCGGCCCCGCTAAATTCGCGATGCGTGGGCTTGCCCAGGTGCTGGCGCGCGATCTCGGTCCGCAGGGGATCCATGTGGCGTATGTCAATGTCGACGGACCGATCGACATGCCCTTCATCCGCCAGCGGATGCCCGATGCGAAGGAAGAAGATCTGCTCAAGCCGGCCGCGATCGCCGAGAGCTACTGGCATCTGGCCCATCAGGATCCCAGCGCCTGGACGCAGGAACTCGACGTGCGACCCTTCAAGGAGAAATTCTGACCATGGAGAAATTCAAGGGATGACCCCCGGCGCGCTCGGCGTGCTCGCCTATGTCGATACGATGAACGGCGCGGAGTGCGTGGACTTCGCGCATGCCGTTGAAGGCTTGGGCTACTCGACGCTCTGGCTGCCGGAGACCTTCGGCCGCGACCCCTTCGTGATGGCCACCTACATGCTCAACGCGACCCGCCGGATGGCGGTCGGGACCGCGATCGCCAACGTCTGGAAACGCGAGCCGATGGCCACCGCCGCGGCCGCGCGCAATCTCGCTGAACTCTTCGACGGCCGGTTCATCCTGGGGCTCGGCGTCAGCGCCGGGCCGTTCATGCGGCGCAACGGTCTCAATTACGACAAACCGGTCGAGTTCGTGCGCGACTATCTCGCCCGGATGAAAGCGGCGCCCTACAAAGCGCCGCTGCCGAAGGAGGAGCCTCCCGTCGTGCTCGCCGGTCTCCGGCCGCGGATGCTCCAGTTGGCCGCGGAAGCCAGCGACGGCGTTATCACCGCGCTGACCCCGCCCACGCTGGTCGCCCGGATGCGGGTTGCGTTGCCCGGCAAATTGCTCCTGGCGCAGCAGATGGTGATGCTCGAGACCGACGCCGGCAAAGCGCGCACCGCGATTCGGGCTTTCATGCGTTTCTACATGAATGCGCCGCCCTATCGCCGCCACTTCCGGGATATGGGATACACCGACGACGATATGCAGGGCGGTGGCAGTGACCGGCTGATAGACACGGTTATCGCGTGGGGCGACGAAGGCCATCTGCGCGAGCGCATCGCGGCCCATCGGGCGGCCGGGGCGGATCACGTCTATCTCATCCCACTGAGCGCCGAAGGTGGACGTTTGCCTGAGATGCGGGTAATCGAGGCATTGGCGCCGCGCCAGGTGTGAGGTCGCAAATGGACGCGCTCGAAACATTGCAGGCTCAGGAATTGCCGTTCGCGAAATTGCTCGGGATCAAACTGACCGCGGCGGCGCCCGAACGAGTGACGGCGGAGATGCTCGTGCGCGACGACCTCTGCACCTCGCCGGCCGTGCTGCATGGCGGCGCGCTGATGGCGCTCGCGGATACGCTGGGCGCCTGCGCGACTGTGCTCAATCTGCGCGACGGCGCGGGAACGACCACGATCGAATCCAAGACCAATTTCCTCGCGCCGGCGCCGGTCGGGTCGATCGTGACCGCCGAATGCACGGCGATCCATCGGGGCCGGCGCACGATGGTCTGGCAGACCCGGATTACGGGTCAAAACGGGCGGCTGCTGGGGATCGTGACGCAGACCCAGATGGTGCTGGAACCGGCCTCGGCGTGAAAATCAGCTCTTGTCGGCGAAAGGGCGCGGCCAAGACAAAAGAAGACCGTGCCGGAGGCACGGAACAGGGGGCGCGCCAGCGGAGCGCAGCGCAGCGAGCAAGCGAGTCCGCGAGCTGCGTTCAGAATTTAGGGGACTAGATGAAGGCCGCGCCTCGCAGACTCGGCCGCCCCCTGGACGCGCGGCCAAAGTAAAGAACGACCGTGCCGGAGGCACGGAACAGGGGGGCGGCGGAGTCCGCGACGCGCGGCCAAAGTAAGGAGTGCTTTGACTGAATGAGAAATCGTGGACGGCGCCGCTTCAATCCGGCGCAAGACTCTTCCCCTCCGCGTGGTCCCGACGGGCCGCGGATGCCGCATGGACCGCGACCGCCGCACGGAGCGCGCAACGGTGGCGGCGCGCGGCCACCCCGTCGCGACAATCAGGGCGAAATTATCTTCGGAGTCGAGCCGATCCGCGAGTTGATCGGCGCGTCGGCCGCCGCGATCCAGACCCTCTTTGTGAAATCCGGCTTGTACGAACGCTTCGGCGGCGAGATCGAGTCGGTACGCGCGGCCGGCGGCCGCGTCGTCAAGGCCGAGGACGCCGACCTCGCCCGGATGGCCGGTTCGGAGGGACGCCATCAGGGGATCGTCGCCGCGATTCGCGAGTACACCTACGTCCCGCTCGAGGAGCTGCTCGAACTGAAGCCGGACCCGCTATTGATCGTCGACGGCGTGACCGATCCGCGCAACCTGGGCGCGATCATGCGGTCGGCGGAATGCGCCGGGGCGCGCGGACTGGTGCTGGCCCGGGATCACACCACGGGAGTGACGCCGGCGGCGGTCAAGGCGTCGTCGGGCGCCTGGGTCCATCTCAAAATCGCCCGCTGCGGCAACGTGGCGCAGACCCTCGAAGCGCTCAAGGCCGAGGGCTACTGGATCGTCGCGCTCGCGCCCAACGGCGATACCTCGCTGTACGAACTCGACGCCTCGCGCCGGCTGGCGATCGTGCTCGGCGCCGAGGACCGGGGCGTCCGGGAGATCGTCAAGCACAACGCCGACTTCGTGGTCAGTATCCCGATGCGCGGGCGGGTCGCGTCGCTCAACGTCTCGGTGGCCGCCGCGGTTACCCTGTTTGAACTCGCGCGCCGCCGCGAACAGCAGTAAGTAATCAGCAGGAAGACATAATGTGAAGGAGACCGGTTTCTACTGCAGCTTTCCAGGGATCGGGCCTCGTCTCCTTCACAATCATTTTTGTTTCACACTAGAGCGGGTGGCCCAGTTTCGGTGAAGACCGGGAGCAAGGGGCACGATCGCTTGCCTCACAGCTTGGAGTGGGGTTATGAAAAAGGGACTTCCGGATAAAGCGGAAATTCCGACTATTGTCGTCCGGGTTTGTAACATGTTGATTGGTAAGCAGGCATTGGAGAGACGGCAATGCCAAGTGACGCGACCCCATCGACGGAAAATCAACCAGCTCCCCTGAGCGTATCCAGCACACTGGCGCGATTGGCGTGCATCGGCGTTGTCATCCTATGCGTCGTCGCAGGGTTTCTCTATTTGGGAGGCTGGTTCAATCCGCATGAACTAACACCTGCGCGGTTCGTCAACGGGTTTGAAGAGGTTTTCGGAATCCACTCCGGTTTCCGTCGCAATCATGCCAAAGGCGTGTGCGTCGTAGGTTTTTTCGATAGCAATGGCCTGGGAACGCGCCTCTCGAAGGCCGCTCTGTTCCGGACCGGCCGCGTGCCGGTCATCGGCCGCTTCTCGCTCGGCGGCGGCAATCCCTATGTTGGCGATACTCCCGACGCGATCCGCGGCCTGGGACTTCTGTTTCGGTTTGGCGATGGCGAAGAGTGGCGGACGGCGATGATCAATCGTCCGGTATTTCCATTCAACACCCCCCAGGCCTTTTACGACAACTTGATTGCTTCGAAACCCGACCCCGACACGCATAAACCTGATCCGGAAAAAATGGCGGCGTTCGCGGCCAGCAATCCGGAATTTGTGCGGGCGGTAAAAATCATTCAAAGCCATCCAGCGTCGTCCGGTTTCGACAACAGCACTTTCAACGGTCTCAATGCGTTCCGTTTCATCAATGCGGGCGACGTCTCGACGCGAGTTCGATGGTCGATGGTGCCGGCGGATGCGTTTAAGCTTGAAGACACGGCTCAATCCGCCAATCCCGACAAGAATTATCTCTTCGACGATTTCATCGCGCGGATTCATAGGGGGCCCGTGCAGTGGCGGCTGATCCTCACGGTTGGGCAACCCGGCGACCCTACCGACGATGCGACGATCACATGGCCGGAAGATCGGGAGCAGGTCGATGCCGGTACGCTGACCCTCGACCAAGTTGAGCCCGAGGCGCCTGGAAACTGTCGCGACATCAACTTCGATCCGTTGGTGTTGCCGGTCGGCATTGCACCGTCCGACGATCCTTTACTCAGCGCTCGATCGGCAGTTTATTCGCAATCGTTTACAAGACGAGCGGGCGAGACGAAGGAGCCGAGCGCGATCACGCCTTCGGACGTGCAAAAGTGAGCGCCAGGATGACGACGAACCCGCGGCAATTCCCGGTTTCGATGCGGTTTCTTCACTGGTTGATGGCCGCGATGGTGCTGACCATGCTCGGCATTGGTGTTGCCATGGTCGCCTCGCTCGCCGACTACCATTGGCTAGTATCAATCCATCGCCCGCTGGGGATCCTGATCCTGATTTTAGTGATGATCCGGTTCGTGAACCGGCGCTTCAGCACCCTGCCTCCTTTTCCTGCGACGATGTCGTCTCAGGAGCGCTTCATTGCACACGCGTCGGAGATGTTGCTGTACACATTGCTGTTTGTGCTGCCGCTGGTCGGCTGGGGGATGTTGTCCGCGGCGCGCTATCCGATCGTACTTTATGGGCCGCTGCATCTCTTCCCCATCCTCCCGCATAGCGTGATGTTGTACGCGGCATTGCGGAGGGCGCACACGGTTCTCGCCTACCTCTTATTCCTCACGTTCACCGCCCATTTTGGAGCTGTTCTGTTTCACACCCTGATCCTGCGGGATCGGTTGTTCAGCCGCATGGCGCCTTACAGAGCCCTCGGGCAATAGCGAGTTTCTGCAATACGTCACTTCCGCGATGGAGGCGCGACCACGGCATCCTTGAGTGGTTCGACTCGCTGCAGTCTGAAACAAAAATAATGTGGAGGAGACGAAGCTCAGTCGCTGGAAAACAGCGGTGAAAGTCAGTCTCCTTCGCATTACGCCTTCCTGCTGATTTGCGAAGTAATGGCGAGCTCGCCATTATCCCAACGATACACCGATAGGAGAAAGCCGGATGACCAACGAACTGAGCAAGCTCGACGCGACCGCGCAGGCGGAGCTGGTCCGCAAGAAAGAGGTAACGCCGCTCGAGTTGGTCGATAGCGCGATCGCGGCGATCGAGCGGGTCAATCCGCAAATCAATGCCGTGATCACGCCGCTCTTCGCCAAGGCGCGTGCGGCGGCGAAGGACGGGGCGCTCCCGGACGGTCCCTTCCGTGGCGTCCCGCTTCTGCTGAAGGACCTGATCTGCGCGTCAGAGGGCGATCCGCTCTACAGCGGCGCCCGCCTGTTCCGCGACGCCCGTTTCGTCGCGCCCTACGACAGCTATCTCGCGGCGAAATTCAAGGCGGCGGGCTTTATCAGCGTCGGCAAGACCAATACGCCGGAGTTCGGACTCAATGCCACGACCGAGCCGGAAGCCTTCGGGCCGAGCCGGAACCCCTGGGATGTGACACGTTCCACTGGCGGTTCGAGCGGGGGAGCGGCGGCGGCCGTGGCGGCCCGGATGGTCGCGGTGGGGCATGCCAGCGACGGCGGCGGTTCGATTCGGATTCCGGCGAGTGAATGCGGTCTGGTCGGACTCAAGCCGTCGCGTGGCCGGGTTTCGGCGGGACCTGATTTTGGTGACTTCTGGGCCGGACTGGCGACGGAAGGCGTCGTCAGCCGCTCGGTGCGCGACACCGCGGCCGTGCTCGACGCGATCGCCGGTAACATGCCGGGCGATCCCTATGCAGCGCCATCGCAGCGCCGCCCGTTTGCGCAGGAAGTCGGCGCCGCGCCCGGCAAACTGCGGATCGGGTTGATGAAGCGCACTCCACATGGCCGCGGCACGCTTCATCCGGACTGTGCCACCGCAGTCGAGGAAACCGCGCGGCTGTTGCAAACGCTCGGTCACACGGTCGACGAGTCGCATCCGGCGGCGCTCGATGAAGCCGACTTCACGCGCAACTTCCTTGACCTTGTCGGCGCGCATGCGGCGATGACCGTTAATCAGCTCGGCACGCTGTTCGGGCGCAAGCTGACGGCGGAGGACTTCGAGCCCTGGACCTGGAATTTCGTCGCCCGCGGGCTGGGCATCCCGGCGGCCGACTATCTGAGCGGGTTCCACTGGCTGCAGGTCTGGAGCCGGCGTGTTGCCGGATGGTGGTCCGGTGGTTTCGATCTGCTGCTGACGCCGACGATCGCCGAACCGCCGGTGCCCCTGAAGACCCTGGTCGCCGTCCCGAACGATCCGGCGGCGGGCTTCACGCGAATCGGGAACCTGATCCCGTTTACGCCGCCCTTCAATGTCACGGGCCAACCGGCGGTTTCATTACCGCTCTTCTGGAACGCGGCGGGCCTGCCGATCGGGTCGCAACTGGTGGCCGCGTTCGGGCGCGAGGACCTGCTGATTCAGGTCGCGGCGCAGCTCGAAGCGGCGCGGCCTTGGCGTGATCGCGTCCCACCGGTCAGCGCCTAGCGGGGCGGGAGCGCCTCGCGCGAGGAGTCTTTGGAAGAGCAGCCGGTCCGTCAAAACGGCTGTAAAAGGCCGCTGGAGGTGCTCGCGCGGTAGAGGATCAGCCTGCGAATGCTTTTCAGACGGTTCGTCAGGGGGTGCTTCCCGCGAGGCGTCAGGCGTGGTTCCGGGCAGCTTAGTATCGTGGAGGACTTAGAGAGTCCGGCTCCCCCTGGCGAAGGGGCCGGACTTTTCGGATTCTAGATCGTCACTTCCTCGTTCAAAGACACGGTGAGCCCTTCCCACGCCGGGTTGGGGTTGCCACGCATTTGGTCGATAAGTCCTTGCAACTCGGAATCGGATGCTGCCTTCGCGTAGGCCGCATAGTCCTGATACACGATAACGACCAAGATGTTGCCGGCTTCTGGACCGATAGCCTGGCGGCTCACGACTAGGGTCGCGCCCAAGCGCACGATGTTCTTCTTGACGGCCTTGATGCCCTCAAAGAGATCAGCGTACCTGCCGGGCTTCACCTTGAAATTGACGACTCCTCGCACTGTTGCCATGACGTACTCCCTTGATGATGTTAAGGGTTGCGTAGCGGACGTCGCGTCTTGTCAGAGTCTCGTCTGATTCGCCCTTGGCAACGATGCGCCCTTGATTTTAAATTGTCAAAGGTGCGTGACGCTGGGCGAAAGCGGTCCTTGCTGGCCCGGGCGCGAAGACCTGCTGATTCAGGTCGCGGCGCAGCTCGAAGCGGCGCGGCCCTGGCGTGATCGCGTCCCGCCGGTCAGCGCCTAGCGGGCGAAAACGCCTCGCGAGAGGAGCATTTGGAAGGGGCAGCCCGCGGTCGGCCGCCGGTAAATCGTGGCAAGGATCGCGTCGAAGGTATAGAGTTTCGTTGACACGGCGCGTATTGCTGAATAAATAAGACGGTTTCCGGATCGGGGCCGATGTAGCTCAGTTGGTAGAGCAACTGACTTGTAATCAGTAGGTCGCGAGTTCGACTCTCGCCATCGGCTGAGATGCGAGTTTCTTTCTTTCCGCGGACGGAACCGAACGACCCAAGGATGGTAAAGGATACGCGATAAGAGCGGGCGCGATAGAGAATCGTTATAAAATAAGGAGAGGTTCCCGAGTGGTCAAAGGGAGCAGACTGTAAATCTGCCTGCGATGCCTTCGGAGGTTCGAATCCTCCCCTCTCCACCAAGTGATTTTCGCGGGCGGGAATAGCTCAGTTGGTAGAGCGCGAGCCTTCCAAGCTTGAGGTCGCGGGTTCGAATCCCGTTTCCCGCTCCATTTTTGAAGGGTAAGACCAGAATAGAAGTTTGCCCACGTAGCTCAGACGGTAGAGCACTTCCTTGGTAAGGAAGAGGTCAAGGGTTCGATTCCCTTCGTGGGCTGTCACCGTGAAAAATTACAGGCTTGCCCGGAGGCGCGGCCAAAAATAAAAACGACCGTGCCGGAGGCACGGAACAGGGGGCGCGCCAGCGAAGCCGAAGGCGCAGCGAGCAAGTGAGTCTGCGAACTGCGTTCATAAATTAGGAGTCTGCGAGCCGCGGCCTCAAATAAGGAAATTAAGCAATGCGAGACCTGATTGGACTTCAATGTGACGGTTGCAAGCGACGCAACTACACCACGAGCAAAAACAAGAAGCGGCAGACCGAAAAGTTCGCGATCAAGAAGTTCTGTCCAAGCTGTCGGAGTCACACTTCACACAAAGAAGTGAAAGTATAATAATAAAGCATGCTATAGGTCGGGTCAGTAGCTCTAATTGGCAGAGCGGCGGACTCCAAATCCGTAGGTTGCAGGTTCGAATCCTGCCTGGCCCGCCATCAAGTCAAGATGCGCTTGTAAGTTTGGACGAAAATGGCTAATCTGAAAAGTTACTTCGAGCAAGGCACAACTTTTGTCCAGGAATCCTGGACCGAACTGTCGAAGGTCCACTTCCCGTCGCCGCGGGAGACCGTCCAGGCGACGATGGTTGTAGTGGGGCTGACACTGGTGGTGGCGCTGTGGCTCGGGATGGCTGATTTGGTCGCGACGCGTCTGGTTCGTTGGCTGCTGGTTTGACCGGCGAGCGGTCGTCGCCGAACGGTCAGCGCAACGTAATCAATACGCACGGCAGTTTTGGAACTTGAGATTTTTTTACCTTGCGCGACGTCAACTAAGGTCGGCCGGGAAGTATATCGGCTGGGAAATATAATTGATGGCAGACCTGGCGAGCACTGAAACCATCCCGTCCATTTCCACGAGTAAAAAGTGGTACGTTGTCCACACCTATTCGGGCTTCGAGCAGAAGGTCAAGGCCGCGCTCGACGAACGGGTGCGTGCGCTCAAAATGGAGGATCGGATCGGCGAGGTGGTGGTGCCGGTCGAGCGGGTACAGGAGCTCGGCAAGAGCGGCGAACGCAAGGTCTCCAGCCGCAAATTCTTTCCGGGCTATATTTTCGTCAACATGGCGCTCGACGAAGAGACCTGGCACGTGATCAAGAATACGCCGAAGGTGACCGGGTTTGTCGGTCATGCGACCACGCCGCCCGAGGTCCCCGAGTCCGAAGTGCTGGCGATTCGCCAGCAGATGGAAGAGGGGGCGCTGCGGCCCAAGCCGAAGGTGCTGTTCGAGGTGGGCGAGGCGGTCAAGGTGGTCAACGGACCGTTTCAGGACTTCAACGGCACCGTGGAAGAGGTCCGGCCCGAAAAGGGCAAGGTGCGCGTTTTGATTTCGATCTTTGGCCGGGCTACGCCGGTCGAGCTGGATTTCGTACAGGTGGAAAAATCATAGCGACGGCGGCGATGCGCGCCCCGGGTGGCGCGCCGACGGCCGTTTGTGCTTGACGGCCCAAAGCGACGGCATAGAAGATGGCAAAAAAGGTAACCGGACAGATTAAGCTGCAGATTCCCGCTGGCGCGGCCAATCCGTCGCCGCCCGTGGGCCCGGCCTTGGGCCAGCGCGGCGTGAATATCATGGAGTTCTGCAAGGCCTTCAACGCCCAGACGCAGGCGATGCAAGGATTGGTGATTCCGGTGATCGTGACGGTCTATGCTGACCGCTCGTTCACCTTCGTAACCAAGAGCCCGCCGGCGTCGATTCTGCTGCTCAAGGCGGCCGGGATCGAAAAAGGCTCACCCACGCCCAACAAGAACAAGGTTGGCAAGGTCTCGCGCAAACAGATCGAGGAGATCGCGAAGACCAAGGTCATGGATCTCTCGGCCGCCGACGTGACCGCGGCGATGCGCACGGTCGAAGGCACGGCGCGCTCGATGGGGATCGAGGTCACGGAGTAGCGCTCTGAGCGATTAGGGAAAATCAGGCTATGGCAGGCAAGAAATACGCAAACGCGGCGAAGAATGTCGATCGCGACAAGCACTACACGCTCGAAGAAGCGCTCAAGCTCGTGGTCGTGAATAAAGTGGCGAAGTTCGACGAGACCGTCGAGCTGTCGGTCCGCCTGGGCGTCGATCCGCGCCAGGCCGACCAGAACGTCCGCGGCACGGTCGTGATGCCCAATGGTACCGGCAAGGTCGCGCGGGTCCTGGTGCTGGCCAAGGGCGAAAAGGAAAAAGAGGCCCGCGACGCCGGTGCCGATATCGTCGGTGGCGAAGATATTATCAAGCGGATTCAGGAAGAGAACTGGCTCGAATTCGACCGCGTGATCGCGACCCCCGATATCATGGGGGCGGTCGGCCGGATCGGCAAGATTCTCGGGCCGCGCGGGCTGATGCCCAATCCGCGCGTCGGCACGGTCACCTTCGACGTTGCCAAGGCGGTCCAGGAAGTCAAGGCGGGCAAGGTCGACTACCGGGTGGACAAGGCCGGGGTGGTGCATGCCGGAATCGGCAAGACCAGTTTCGGCGAAGAGAAGCTCGCCCAGAACGCCCATGCCCTGATGGGCGCGATCGTGCGCGCCAAACCGGCCAGCGCCAAGGGCAACTACGTCAAGAGCGTCGCGGTCTCCTCGACCATGGGGCCGGGGGTCCGGGTCGAGCCGTCGAGCGCGACCCGCAGCGAGGTCGCGACCGCCTAGCGCGGTCCTGCGGCCTGTGGCGATGCGGAAATCGATTCGGGAAGACAGATAGAAAGCGGCGATGAATAAAGAACAAAAGAGCGCGATCGTGCAACGGCTGACCGACAATCTGGGCCGGGCGAAAATCGCACTGGTGACGGAATACAGCGGGATGAAGGCGGGCGAGTCCGACGAGATGCGGCGGCGGCTGCGGGCGGCCGACAGCGAGCTGGCGGTGGCCAAGAACACGCTGGTGCGGCTTGCGCTCAAGCCGACCAAGTTCGCCGCGCTCGACACTAATCTGGGCGGGCCGATCGGGCTTATCGTCGGCTACGCCGATCCGGTCGAGTTCGCCAAGACGATCGGCTCGTTCAAGGATCTCGGCGACAAGTTCAAAGTGCGCGGCGGGGTGCTCGACGGCAAGCCGCTCACGGCGGAGGAGATTAGCGCGCTGGCCGCGCTGCCGCCGCGCGAGGTGATCTTCGCGCAACTGCTCGGTCTCCTGCAGGCGCCAGCGACGCGGCTCGCGCGGCTGCTGAACGAGCCGGGCTCCGCGATGGCGCGGCTGCTCGACGCCATCGGCAAGCGGGCGGCTGCGGCCGCACCCCCGGTGGCCGACGCGCCACCGGCGTCCGAGACACCGCCGGCCGGTGAGGCGCCGCCAGCGGCGGAACAGCCGAGCGCCGGCTGAGCCGTCGCGCGTATAGTTTTTAACGAACCGGTGATTGTGAGCATAAAAGTTTCGGATTGGCTGTCGCGGCGCTCCCACACATCGTCCGCGCGGCACGACCGGGCACTAAGGAGATAGAAGAAAGATGTCAGAAGCAGCAGCGCTAAGCCGCGATCAAGTCAAGGATTTTCTGAAGAACCTGAGCCTGCTCGACGCGGCCGCCTTGGTCAAGGAGCTCGAAGAGGAGCTCGGCGTCTCGGCTGCCGCGCCCATGGCGATGGCGGCGGCTCCCGCCGCCGGAGCCGCGGCGGCGCCGGTGGTCGAGAAGGACGAGTTCACCGTGATGCTGACGGCGGCCGGCGACAAGAAGATCCAGGTGATCAAGGTCGTGCGCGAGTTGACCGGGCTCGGCCTCAAGGAGGCCAAGGATCTGGTCGACGGCGCCCCCAAGGCGGTCAAGGAAGGGATCGCCAAGGGCGAGGCGGAAGAGATCAAGAAAAAGCTTGAAGAGGTTGGCGGATCGGTCGAGTTGAAATAACGGAGTCCGGTTTTTTGCTGAACCGGTTCCGCCGTCATACCGAGCTTGACGGCGACGCACGCGGGATTGCCGCAGGCGCCGCCGTTTGCCCGTTGGCTAAGCGGCAAAACGTCAGAACCGCCGGGCGCGCAGCCGCGCGCGCGGTGGCTTCGCAGGTCCCGGCGGGACGACGCGCCCTCGGCGCCGGCCGGATGAGGTAACAATGGCCCAGTCGCAGGTCACGAGTAATCTTCGCCTTCGGCGATCGTTCGGGAAGATCAAGAAAATCATTGATATCCCGAATCTGATCGAGATCCAGAAGCGTTCGTACGATGAATTCCTGCAGGCGAACGTGGCGTCCGACCAGCGCACCGACACGGGTCTGCAGGCGGTCTTCAAGTCGGTCTTTCCGATCAAGGACTTTAACGAGACGGCGTCGCTCGAATTCGTCAGCTACGAGCTGGGCGAGCCGAAATACGACGTCGACGAATGCCATCAGCGGGGCATGACCTACGCGGCGCCGCTCAAGGTCAAGATTCAGCTCGTTATCTGGGACGTCGAGAGCGGCCGCCGTTCGATCAAGAACGTCAAGGAGCAGGAGGTCTACTTCGGCGAGATTCCGCTGATGACCCGCAACGGCACGTTCATGGTCAACGGCACCGAGCGGGTGATCGTCTCGCAGCTCCATCGCTCGCCCGGGGTCTTTTTCGAGCACGACAAGGGCCGCACCCATTCGACCGGCAAACTGCTCTACTCGGCCCGGGTGATTCCGTACCGCGGCAGCTGGATCGATTTCGAGTTCGACCCGCGCGACGTGCTCTACGTCCGGATCGACCGGCGCCGCAAGTTTCCGGCGACCGTGCCGCTGCGCGCGCTCGGGATGACGACCGAGGACCTGCTCAATTATTACTACAAAAAAGACGTGATCCTGCTCGATGGCAAGGAGCTCGCCAAGCGCTTTATCCCGAGCCAGCTGCTCGGCTCGCGGATCTCGCGCGACGTGCGCGACAAGGGCGGCGAGGTGATCGCGCGGGAAGGGCGCAAGTTCAACAAGGCGATCGTCCGCCAGCTCGAACAAGCCAAGGTGACCGAGGTGCCGATCGGGATCGACGAGGTTATCGGCCGCATCTCGGCGCACGATATCGTAGACTCGAGCACCGGCGAGGTGCTGGCACAGTGCAACGACGAGTTGACCGAGGCCCAGATCGACAAGCTGAGGGCGGCGGGCGTCAAGTCGATCGAAGTCCTGTTCACCGAGGATCTGCCCGGCGGCGGACCGCTCCGGCTGACGCTCGGGCAGGATAAGCTCAACACGCCCGACGAAGCGATTCTGGAAATCTACCGGCGGCTGCGGCCCGGCGATCCGCCGACGCTGCAAACCGCGACGACGTTTTTCAATAATCTGTTCTTCAACCCGGAACGCTACGACCTCTCGCGCGTGGGCCGGCTCAAGCTCAACTTCAAGCTCTTCAAGGACGCCAGCCGGGTGCCGCTGGAGCAAGGGACCCTGCGCCGCGAGGATATCCTGGAAGTCGTGCGCTACCTGATCGAGCTCAAGAACGGCGCCGACGACCACACGGTCGACGATATCGACCATCTGGGCAATCGCCGGGTGCGCGCGGTCGGCGAGCTGGTCGAGAATCAGTTCCGGATCGGGCTCGTGCGTATGGAACGGGCCATCAAGGAGCGGATGAGCCTGCAGGATATCGAAACGCTGATGCCGCAGGAGCTGGTCAACTACAAGCCGGCGTCGGCGGTGATCAAGGAGTTCTTCGGATCCTCGCAGCTTTCCCAGTTCATGGATCAAACCAATCCGCTCTCCGAGATTGCGCACAAGCGGCGGCTCTCGGCGCTCGGACCGGGCGGGCTCACGCGTGAGCGCGCGGGCTTCGAGGTCCGCGACGTCCATCCCACCCATTACGGGCGGGTCTGTCCGATTGAAACGCCCGAAGGGCCGAATATCGGCCTGATTGCGGCGCTGTCGACCTATGCGCGCGTCAACGAGTACGGCTTTATCGAAACGCCGTATCGGGAAGTCGACCATACCCGGGTCACCGACCGGATCGTCTACCTGTCGGCGCTCGACGAGGAAGACAAGGTTATCGCCCAGGCCAACGCGCCGATCGACGCGCACGCGCGCTTCGAGAACGAGATGGTCTCGGCGCGCATCGGCGGCGAGTTCACGCTGGTCCCGCGCGACGACGTGCAGTACATGGACGTGTCGCCCAATCAGCTCGTCTCGGTCGCCGCGTCGCTGATTCCGTTTCTCGAAAATGACGACGCCAATCGCGCGCTGATGGGCTCGAACATGCAGCGCCAGGCGGTGCCGCTGCTCAAGACCGAAGCGCCGCTGGTCGGCACCGGACTCGAGCGGACGGTCGGCCGCGATTCGGGGGTGACGACGGTCGCGCGGCGTGACGGCGTGGTCGAGAGTGTCGACGCGGAACGAATCGTGGTGCGCGCCGACCGGCAGGGGCGCGACGCCCGGGACGCCGGGGTCGATATCTACAACCTGGTCAAATACCAGCGCTCCAACCAGAACACCTGTATCAACCAGCGCCCGATCGTGGTCAAGGGCGAGCGGGTCGAGACCGGCGATATCATCGCCGACGGCCCGTCGACCGACATGGGCGAGCTCGCGCTCGGCCGCAACGTGCTGGTCGCCTTTATGCCGTGGGGCGGCTACAACTTCGAGGACTCGATCCTCATCTCGGAGCGCGTGGTGCGCGACGATCTGTTCACCTCGGTGCATATCGAGGAGTTCGAATGTATCGCGCGCGATACCAAGCTCGGCCCCGAGGAGATTACGCGCGATATCCCGAACGTCGGTGAGGAAGCGCTCAAGGATCTCGACACCAGCGGGATTATCCGGATCGGCGCGGAAGCCCGGCCGGGCGATATTCTGGTCGGCAAGATCACGCCCAAAGGCGAGACCCAGCTCAGTCCCGAAGAGAAGCTGCTGCGCGCCATCTTTGGCGAGAAGGCGGGCGAAGTGCGCGACACCTCGTTGCGGGTGCCGCCGGGAATCGAAGGGGCGGTGATCGACGCCCGGGTCTTTGCGCGCCGGGGCGTGGTGCGCGACGACCGCACGACCGAGATTCAGAATTTCGAGGCCGAACGGCTCAAGACGGACGAGACCGAAGAGATCCGGATTGTCCGCCAGGAGACGCTGCGCAAGCTCAAGCGGGCGCTCGCCGGCAAGAAACTCGCCGGGCGCGTGATGTCGGACGATCGCCGCGTCCTGTTCAACAAGGGCGACGGCATCTCGCCCGAGGATCTCGACGAGCTGCCCCCGCCGCTATGGGGCCAGCTGCGGGTCGAGCAGGAGAACACTCAAGCCGAGCTCGCGCAGGCGGTCGAGGCGATGAGCACCAAGGTCAAGGAGATTCAGGACCACTACGGCGCCAAGATCGACCGGGTCCGCGCGGGCGACGAACTCGCGCCGGGCGTGATCAAGATGATCAAGGTCTTCGTCGCGGTCAAACGCCGTCTCCAGGTCGGCGACAAGATGGCCGGGCGGCACGGCAACAAGGGCGTGCTCTCGCGGATCCTGCCCGAAGAGGATATGCCGCGGCTCGAAGACGGCACGCCGGTTGACTTCGTGCTCAATCCGCTGGGCGTGCCCTCGCGGATGAACGTCGGACAGATTCTGGAAACCCATCTGGGCTGGGCGGCGCGCGAGTTGGGACGCAAGCTCCATGACGAGGCCCAAAACGGTGTCACCGTGCCCCAGCTACGCAAGCGGCTGCGCGAGCTCTATCCCGAAAAAGAGCATCAGGAGCTGATCGAGGAGCTCGAGGAACCGGAGCTCAAGCGGCTGGCCGAAAAAGGGTTGCACGGCATCTATACGGCGTCACCGGTCTTCGACGGGGCGCGCGAGGACGAGATCTTCGCGCTGCTCAAAAAAGCGGGACTACCGGACAGCGGCCAGTGCAAGCTCTTCGACGGCCGCACCGGTGCGGCGTTCGAGCAGCCGGTCACGGTCGGCGTGATGTATGTGATGAAGCTGCATCATCTGGTCGAGGACAAGATTCACGCGCGTTCGACCGGACCCTACAGCCTGGTCACTCAGCAGCCGCTGGGCGGCAAGGCGCAATTCGGCGGCCAGCGGCTCGGCGAGATGGAAGTGTGGGCGCTCGAGGCGTACGGCGCGGCCTACACGCTGCAGGAGATGCTCACCGTCAAGTCGGACGACGTCGCCGGGCGGACCCGGATGTACGAAGCGATCGTCAAGGGCGAGAACACGCTCGAACCGGGCTTGCCGGAGTCGTTCAACGTCATGGTGAAAGAATTGCAGTCGCTCTGCCTCAACGTGGAATTGCTCGAACAGGCGCAGCGCTAGGCGCGGGCCCCAGGCTCAAGCCAGAGGGAGTAGTCAGGCATGGAAGATCTTTTCGGCGTATTCGAGAAACCGAAGAATCCGTTGGCGTTCAACGCTATCCGGATTGCGATCGCCTCGCCCGAGCTGATTCGGTCGTGGTCGCACGGCGAGGTCAAGAAGCCCGAGACCATCAACTACCGGACCTTCAAGCCGGAACGCGACGGGCTCTTTTGCGCAAAAATTTTCGGTCCGACCAAGGACTACGAATGTAATTGCGGCAAGTACAAGCGCATGCGCCATCGCGGCGTGGTCTGCGAGAAGTGCGGCGTCGAAGTGATCCAGTCCAAGGTCCGGCGCGAACGGATGGGCCATATCGACTTGGCGGCGCCGGTCGCCCATATCTGGTTCCTGCGTTCGCTGCCCTCGCGGATCGGCACGCTGGTCGACATGACGCTGAAGGAACTCGAGAAGGTCCTCTACTTCGAGGCCTATCTGGTGACCGATCCGGGCGAGACGCCGCTGCAGCACAAGGAGCTGCTGACCGAAAAGAAATATCGCGAGGCGCGCGAGCTGTACGCCGACGGCTTCAAGGCCGAGATGGGCGCCGAGGCGATTCGGAACCTGCTCGGCCAGCTCAAGCTGGACGAGCTCTCGGACGAGCTGCGCGTCGAGATGAAGGCGACGGCGAGCGAGGCGCGGCGCAAGAAGACCGCCAAGCGGCTCAAGGTGGTCAACGCTTTTCGCGAATCGGGCAACAAGCCGGAATGGATGATCCTGACGATCCTGCCGGTGATCCCGCCCGACCTCCGGCCGCTGGTGCCGCTCGACGGCGGCCGCTTTGCGACCTCGGACCTGAACGATCTCTACCGGCGCGTGATCAATCGTAATAACCGGTTGAAGCGGCTGATCGAGCTCAACGCCCCCGACATTATCGTGCGCAACGAAAAGCGGATGCTGCAGGAGGCGGTCGACGCGCTGTTCGACAACGGCCGCCGCGGCCGCGCGATTACCGGTCCGGCCAAGCGTCCGCTCAAGTCGTTGTCCGACATGCTCAAGGGCAAGTCGGGCCGCTTCCGCCAGAATCTGCTGGGCAAGCGGGTCGACTACTCGGGCCGTTCGGTGATCGTGGTCGGTCCCGAGCTGCGGCTGCATCAGTGCGGCCTGCCGAAAAAGATGGCGCTCGAGCTGTTCAAGCCGTTCATCTACTCGAAGCTCGAGGAAAAGGGTTACGTCACGACGATCAAGAGCGCCAAGAAGATGGTCGAGAAGGAGGGCAAGGACGTCTGGGATATCCTGGACGACGTCATCCGCGAACATCCGGTGCTGCTCAATCGCGCGCCCACGCTCCATCGCCTGGGAATCCAGGCCTTCGAGCCGGTCCTGATCGAGGGCAAGGCGATTCAGCTCCATCCGCTGGTCTGTACGGCCTATAACGCGGACTTCGACGGCGATCAGATGGCGGTGCATGTGCCGCTCTCGATCGAGGCGCAGGTCGAATCGCGCGCCCTCATGATGTCCACCAATAACATCCTGTCACCCGCCTCGGGCAAGCCGATTATCGTGCCGACCCAGGACATGGTGCTCGGGCTCTACTACATGACCCGCGAGCGGCCGCTGGCCAAGGGCGAGGGCAAGATTTTCGCGTCACCGGCCGAGGTGCGCGTCGCCTTCGACCATGGCGAAGTCGACCTGCAGGCCCGGGTCACGGTGCGGATGGCGCCCGCCAAGTTGGTGGTTGAAGAGGACGAAGACGGCCGGCCGGCCACGCAAGCGGCGGGCGAAAACGGCCACGGCCTGCGGCTCGAACGGATCGCCACGACGGTCGGCCGGATTCTGCTCTACGAGATCGTGCCGCCCGAAGTGCCGTTTGCCGAAGTCAACCGCACGATGAAGAAAAAGGAGCTCGGCAACCTGATCGATATCGTCTACCGCCGGGCGGGCGACAAGGCCACGGTCATCTTCGCCGACCGGATGAAGGACGTCGGCTTCGAGTTCGCCACCCGGGCCGGGATTTCGATCTCGATCAAGGACATGACGATTCCGCCGCAAAAGGGGCAGCTGCTCGAGCAGGCGCAAAAGCAGGTCGGCGAGATTCAGCAGCAGTACAACAACGGCGTGATCACCGACGGCGAGCGCTACAACAAGGTCGTCGACATCTGGGCCGAGGTGCAGGACGAAATCGGCGGCGCCGTGCTGAAGGGGCTCAAGACCCAGGTCTTCGGCAAGGACAAGGACGGCAAGGACGTGACCGGCGATTCGTTCAATCCGGTCTTCATCATGGCCGATTCGGGCGCCCGGGGCTCGGAGCAGCAGATTCGGCAGTTGGCCGGGCTGCGCGGGCTGATGGCGAAACCGTCGGGCGAGATTATCGAGACCCCGATTACGGCGAATTTCCGCGAAGGATTGACCGTTCTCCAGTACTTCATCTCGACCCACGGCGCGCGCAAGGGGCTCGCCGATACCGCGCTCAAGACGGCGAATTCGGGCTATCTGACGCGGCGGCTGGTCGACGTGGCGCAGGATTCGATTATCACCGAGGACGACTGCGGCACGCTCGACGGGATCGAGATGACCCCGCTGGTCGAGGGTGGTGAAGTTATCGAGGGGCTCGGCGATCGCGTGCTGGGCCGGGTCGCGCTGGAAGAGATTCGCGACCCCTACAACAACGAAGTCCTGGTCCGCGCCAACGAGATGATCGACGAGGACAAGGTCGCCCGCATCGAGGACGCCGGGCTCGAACGGGTCAAGATTCGTTCGGTGCTCACCTGCCAGTCGCGGCAGGGGGTCTGCGTCAAGTGCTACGGGCGCGACCTCGGCCGTGGCCATCAGGTCAACATGGGCGAGGCGATCGGGATTATGGCGGCCCAGTCGATCGGCGAGCCGGGCACGCAGCTCACGATGCGGACCTTCCATATCGGCGGGACGGCGAGCCGGCGGGCCGAGCAGACCACGCTGGAGACCCGCAACGAGGGTATCCTGCGGCTGCACAACGTGAAGACGGTCGAAGTGCGCGGCGAGGGCGCCCAGCAGGGCGAAAAGATCCTGGTCGTGATGTCGCGTCATGGCGAAGCCGCGATCGCGGTGCCCGAGCAGGGCGGCCGCGAACGCGACCGCGAGCGTTATCCGCTGGTCTACGGCGCCAAGCTGCGCAAGCGCGACGGCGACACGGTGAAGGCCGGGGAGCTGATCGCGGAATGGGATCCCTATACGACGCCGATCCTCACGGAAGTTGCCGGGACGATTAAGTTCGGCGATATCTTCGAGGGGCGTACGATGGAGGAGAAGCTCGACGACCGGACGGGCGCCCGTTACAACGTTATCGTCGAATCCAAGGAGCTCGAGGCGCGGCCGCGTATTTCGATCAAGGACGCCACCGGCAAGACCGCGCGGCTGCCGGCACAGGAAGGCCGCTTCGGGCCCGAGCAGTTCGCCCGTTATTTCCTGCCTGTCGGCGCATATATCAACGTCGGCGACGGGACGCCGGTTGAAGCGGGCGATATTATCGCGAAACTTCCCCGGGAAACCACCAAGACCAAGGATATCACCGGTGGTCTGCCGCGGGTGGCCGAGCTGTTCGAGGCGCGCAAGCCCAAGGAATTTGCGGTCATCTCGGAGATCGACGGGCAAGTCTCGTTCGGCAAGGATACCAAGGGCAAGCGCAAGGTCGTGGTGACCCCCGAGGTCGGCGAGGCGCGCGAGTACCTGATTGCCAAGGGCAAACATATCGGGGTCCACGAAGGTGATATGATTCGGGCGGGCGAGCCGCTTATGGAAGGTTCGTCGAATCCGCATGACATCCTGACCATCCTGGGCGAAAAGGCGCTGGCCAAGTACCTGGTCGACGAGATCCAGGAGATTTACCGGCTGCAAGGCGTGCGGATCAACGACAAACATATCGAGGTGATCGTGCGTCAGATGCTCCGGCGGGTGCGGATCAAGGAGGTTGGCGACACCGATTTCCTGGTCGGCGACCAGACCGAGAAGTGGCGTTTCGACGAGGAGAACTCCCGGGTCCTGATGAAGGGCGGAGAGCCGGCGATCGCCGAGCCGCTGCTGCTCGGTATCACCAAGGCGTCGCTCTCGACCGAGAGCTTCATCTCGGCGGCGTCGTTCCAGGAAACGACCCGCGTGCTGACCGAGGCCGCGATCAACGGCAAGGTCGACCGCCTGGTCGGACTCAAGGAGAACGTGATTATGGGCCGTCTGATCCCGGCGGGGACCGGCTTGCCGGAATATAACCGGATGGAAGTCAAGATTGAGGGTCCGCCGGCCGAGGAAGAAAGCGTGGAAGTTGGGGCGGAAATGGTCGCTACCCCGGCGGGCGATTGACACAGGGCCCCGAATCACTTAAAAGTTAGTGTTTCCCCCAAGGGCGAAACGCTCTTGGGGGGTTCGTTTGAGGAGGCGTCAAGCCTGCTCCCGGAAGGGACCGCGGCGGCGGTTCCTGCCGTAATTTACGCATTTAGACGAGGCGCCGGCCGCACGCGGCGGTGCGCCACGAGAATAACGAGACTCAAGTGCCGACAATCAATCAGCTGATTCGCGCCGCGCGGGTCAAGAAACGCTATAAGATGACCGCGCCAGCGCTGCAAGGCTCACCGCAGAAGCGCGGCGTCTGCACGCAGGTCAAGACCACGACGCCCAAGAAGCCCAATTCGGCGCTGCGCAAGGTGGCGCGCGTCAGGTTGTCGAACGGTTACGAGGTCAACACCTATATCCCCGGGGTCGGTCACAACCTGCAGGAGCACTCGGTAGTGCTGATTCGTGGCGGCCGCGTCAAGGATCTGCCCGGGGTGCGCTATCACGTGATTCGCGGCACGCTGGATTCGATCGGCGTGCAGGATCGGCGCAAGGGCCGCTCGAAATACGGCTCGAAAAAGCC
The DNA here is from genome assembly GCA_052145175.1 of Binataceae bacterium (SeqCode). Classification (GTDB taxonomy): domain Bacteria; phylum Desulfobacterota; class Binatia; order Binatales; family Binataceae; genus JAJPHI01. Next base: position 64,419 of record JBKQPD010000224.1, read on the forward strand.
CAAGTAGGACGTTTCTAGCACAACATTCCGGGCAGGACAGTAAAGTAGGCAATTATGTCGCGCAAAGGACAAGCTCGCGTTCGCGAAGCGTCTCCCGATCCGAAATTTCACGATCGTTCGGTGGCGAAGTTCATGAACGTCGTGATGGAGCGGGGCAAGAAGGCGACCGCCGAGCGGATTTTTTACGGCGCGCTCGATCTGGTCGCCGACCGGTCCAAGGAAGACGGTCTGACGGTCTTCAAGCGGGCCCTCGAGAACGTGCGGCCGGCCGTCGAGGTCCGCTCGCGGCGGGTCGGCGGGGCCAACTACCAGGTGCCGGTCGAAGTGCGGCCGGTGCGGCGGTCGTCACTCGCGATGCGCTGGCTGGTCACGGCGGCGCGGGCGCGCGGCGAGAAATCGATGGTCGAGCGGCTCGCTAACGAAGTGCTCGAGGCGGCGGCTAATCGCGGCGGCGCGGTGAAGAAACGCGAAGATACCCATCGGATGGCGGAGGCGAACCGCGCCTTCGCGCACTATCGCTGGTAACTCACAAGGCTTAAGTTTCATTTGTATGGCTCGTGAAACACCCATAGAACGAGTGCGCAATATCGGCATCATGGCGCATATCGATGCCGGTAAGACCACGACCACCGAGCGGATCCTCTATTACACGGGGATTAACTACAAGATCGGCGAAGTGCATGAAGGCACCGCGACGATGGACTGGATGGTGCAGGAGCAGGAGCGCGGGATTACGATTACGTCGGCCGCGACCACCTGTTTCTGGCGTGATTACCGGATCAATATTATCGATACGCCCGGACATGTCGATTTCACGATCGAAGTCGAGCGCAGTCTGCGCGTGCTCGACGGCGCGGTCGCCGTGTTCTGCGCGGTGGGTGGGGTCGAGCCGCAATCGGAGACGGTCTGGCGACAGGCGGACAAGTATCGGGTCCCGCGCATCGGGTTCATCAACAAGATGGATCGGGTGGGTGCGGAATTCGAGCGGGTGGTGCAGGAGATTCGCGACAAACTGCGCGCGAAACCGCTGATCGTGCAGCTCCCGATCGGGAGCGAAGAGAAATTTATCGGGGTGATCGATCTGGTCGAGAATCGCGCCCTGATCTGGGACGACGATCGGCTGGGGTCGAACTACCGGGTCGACGAGATTCCGGCGGACCTGCGCGCGGCGGCGACGGTCCAGCGCGAGAAGCTGGTCGAAGCGTTGGCCGACCACGACGACCGGATCATGGAGCTTTATCTCGAGGGCAAGACCCCTGAACCGGAGCAGATTCGCGCGGCGATTCGCGCGGCGACGCTCCGGATCGAGGCTATCCCGGTGCTGATGGGCACGGCGTTTCGCAACAAGGGCGTGCAGCCGATGCTCGACGCGGTGATCGACTATCTGCCGTCGCCGCTCGATCTGCCGCCGGTCACCGGCAAGAACGGCGACGCGATCGAGGAGCGCTGGCCGCGCGACGACGCGCCGTTTGCCGCCCTGGCCTTCAAGATCATGACCGACCCGTATATCGGGACGCTGACCTTTCTGCGCGTCTACTCGGGCAGGCTCGAAAGCGGCTCGTCGGTGCTTAATTCGACCCGGGGCCGGCGCGAGCGGATCGGGCGGCTGGTCAAGATGCACGCCAACAAGCGCGAGGAAATCTCCGAAGTGCTGGCCGGCGATATCTGCGCGGTCGGCCTGCGCGATACGAATACGGGCGATACGTTGTGCGATCCCGGGCAGCCGATCGTGCTGGAGGCGATCGAGTTTCCCGCGCCGGTTATCCAGATCGCGATCGAGCCCAAGACCAAGGCCGACCAGGAACGGCTCGGCGAGGCGCTGCAGAAACTCGCGAAAGAAGATCCGTCGTTCCGCGTGAGTGTCAATCGCGAAACCGCGCAGACCCTGATCGCCGGGATGGGCGAGCTCCATCTGGAGATTATCGTCGACCGGATGCTGCGCGAGTTCAAGGTCGACGCCAACGTCGGCAAACCGCAAGTGGCGTATCGCGAGACGATTCGGCGCGCGGCCGAGGCCGAGGGCCGTTTCGTCCGCCAGACCGGCGGGCATGGGCAGTTCGGCGTGGTCGAGTTGCGAATCGAGCCGCTGGCCAAGGGCACCGGGTTCGAGTTCAGCGACGATACCAAGGGCGGCACGGTACCGCGCAACTTTATCCCGTCGATCGAGGCGGGAATCAAAGAGGCGATGGAGACCGGCATTCTGGCGGGCTATCCGATGGTCGACCTGAAGGCGTCGTTGCTCGACGGCAAGTATCACGAAGTCGACTCGTCGGAACTGGCCTTCAAGATCGCCGGGTCGATCGCCTTCAAGGAATGCTGCCAGAAGGCCAGTCCGGTGCTGCTCGAGCCCGTGATGGACGTCGAGGTCGTGACGCCGCAGGAGTTCATGGGCGAAGTGATCGGCGATCTGAATTCGCGGCGCGGCAAGATTACGGAGATGGAGAATCGGGCCGGCGCGCAGGTGATCGAAGCGCGCGTCCCGCTGGCCAATATGTTCGGCTACGCGACCCGGCTGCGGTCGATTACGCAGGGGCGCGCGAACTACACGATGCAGTTCGCGCTGTACGAGCCGGTGCCGCAACAGGTACATGAAGAATTAACCGCGCGCAGCCGCGGGGAATCGAAAGCAAGCTGATCGGGGCAAGTCAAGGAGAGCGGAGGGCATACCATGGGCAAGGCCAAGTTTGAGCGAACTAAACCGCATCTGAATGTCGGTACGATTGGACACATCGACCACGGCAAGACCACTTTGACCGCGGCGATCACCAAGGTCCTGTCATCCAAGAAGCTGGCCCAGTTCACGGCCTTCGACCAGATCGACAAGGCCCCCGAGGAGCGCGAACGCGGCATCACGATCGCGATCGCGCACGTCGAGTACGAGACCAAGAAACGCCATTACGCGCACGTCGATTGCCCCGGCCATGCCGACTATATCAAGAATATGATCACCGGCGCCGCCCAGATGGACGGGGCGATTCTGGTGGTGGGCGCCAACGACGGCCCGATGCCGCAGACCCGGGAGCATATCCTGCTCGCCAGGCAGGTCGGGGTGCCTTCGATCGTGGTCTTCATGAACAAGGTCGACATGGTCGATGATCCCGAGCTGCTCGACCTGGTCGAGCTCGAAGTGCGCGACCTGCTGAAGAAGTACGAATTTCCCGGCGACGACATTCCGGTGATACGCGGCAGCGCGTTGAAGGCGCTCGAATGCGGCTGCGGCAAGGACGACTGCGACAAGTGCAAGCCGATTCTCGAGCTGATGGACGCGGTCGACAGCTACATCCCGCAGCCTACCCGCGAGACCGACAAGCCCTTCCTGATGCCGATTGAAGACGTGTTTTCGATCTCGGGCCGCGGCACCGTCGTGACCGGCCGGGTCGAGCGCGGCAAGGTCAAGGTGAGTGAAGAGGTCGAGATCGTCGGTTTCCGCGATACCACCAAGACGGTCGTGACCGGGGTCGAAATGTTCCGCAAGATTCTTGACGAAGGACAGGCGGGTGATAACGTCGGCGTGCTGCTGCGCGGGGTCAAGCGCGAGGAGATCGAGCGCGGCCAGGTGCTGGCGCATCCCGGCTCGATCACGCCGCATACCAAGTTCGAAGGTTCAATCTACGTCCTGACCAAGGAAGAAGGCGGCCGCCATACGCCGTTTTTCAATGGCTACCGGCCGCAGTTCTACTTCCGCACGACCGACGTGACCGGCGTGGTGACGTTGGCCGAAGGGACCGAGATGGTCATGCCGGGCGATAATATCAATGTGGTGGGTGAGCTGATCACTCCGGTCGCGATGGAACAGGGTCTGCGCTTCGCGATTCGCGAGGGCGGGCGCACGGTTGGCGCGGGCGTCGTCTCAAAAGTCCTGCAATAGAGTTGGCAATAAGCGCCCGAGCGCGAGTGCGCGGACGAGGTCCGGACGGTGGCTGAGCGGATGAACGACAAGATAAGGATACGGCTCAAAGCGTACGATCACCGGCTGCTCGATCAGTCGGTGCGCGAGATCGTCGATACGATTCGGCGCACCGGCGGACGGGTCGCGGGACCGATCCCGCTGCCGACCCGGATCGAGCGCTTCACGGTCAATCGCTCGCCGCACGTGGACAAGAAATCACGCGAGCACTTCGAGATTCGCACGCATAAGCGGCTGCTCGACGTGCTCGAACCAACCCAGCAGACGATCGACGCGCTGGGCAAACTCGACCTCGCCGCCGGGGTCGATGTCGAAATCAAACTAGAGTAGGACCGTGCTGAACGGATTGATTGGAAAAAAACTGGGGATGACCCAGGTGAGTGACGCCACTGGCCGGGTACAGGCGGTGACCGTGATTCAGCTCGGACCGTGTGTCGTGACGCAGTTCAAGGCCGCCGCGACCGACGGCTATGAAGCGGTGCAGGTGACCTGGGGCAAGAAAAAATTGTCCCGGGTGACCGCGCCCGAACGCGGCCATTTCCAGAAGGCCGAAGTGGCGGCGGGCGTCGCGACGCGGGAGTTCGCGCGGCGCGGCGAGGGTGAACTGAAGCTCGGCCAGGTAGTGGTGGCGGGCGACGTTTTCAAGCCGGGCGATCTGATCGACGTCTCGGGCGTCTCGAAAGGCCACGGCTACGCCGGTGTCATGAAACGGCATCATTTCGCGGGCTTTCCCGGGATGCGCGGGACGCACGAATATTTCCGCCACGGCGGCTCGATCGGTAATCGTTCCTATCCCGGCCGCGTGCGCAAAGGGATGCGGATGGCGGGACAGATGGGCAATGAGATGGCGACCATCCTCAATCTGAAGGTCGTCGAAATTCTGGCCGAGGATAACGCCGTGCTGGTGTCCGGCGCCGTGCCGGGTGCGGACGGCGGACTCATTGTGATGCATCACGCGGCCAAGGCGCGGCGTTTCACGATGGAGAAGCAGGCCAATGGATGAAGCAGCCAGCGAGCGGCCGGGCAGCATGAAAGTGCCGCTGTTTTCGGCGAGCCGTGAACGGACGGGCGAGTTCGAGCTGTCGAGCGCGGTCTTCCATGCGGGTAACGACAAGTCGCTGCTCCATGAAGCGGTCCGGATGCAGTTGGCGAAGCGCCGTGCGGGGACCGCGTCGACCAAGACGAAGGGCTTCATTTCGGGCGGCGGCCGCAAGCCCTGGCGGCAGAAGGGCACCGGACGGGCCCGGGCGGGCTCGACTCGTTCGCCGATCTGGCGCCACGGCGGGACGATTTTCGGACCATTGCCCCGGGACTATTCGTACAAGATGCCCAAGAAGGCCTGGCGGAGGGCGCTGGGCTTGGCGATCGCCGAGCGCGCGAGCAACGGCGGGATGGTGGTGGTCGAGGCGCTGGAGCTGGCCGAGCCCAAAACCAAACTCGCGCAGGCGGCGCTCACGGCGCTTGGGCTCAAGCACGCCCTGATTGTGGTGGGCGAGGAGGATACCACCTTCGCGCGGGCGGCCCGCAATCTGGCGGCGCACAAGGTGCTCGCGCTGGCCGGGCTTAACGTGTTCGACCTGATCAACTACGACGAGTTGCTGATGACCACCAAGACGGCGCGCGCTATCGAGGCGCGGCTGGGGGGTGCAAAGTGAGCCGCGAAAGTCTCATCGTCGCCCCATTGATTACGGAAAAGGGGACGCTCGCCGGCGAGAAGGCGAATCAGGTGGTGTTCCGGGTGCGTCCGGAAGCGGGCAAGGATCAACTGCGCCTGGCGATCGAGGATCTGTTCAAGGTAACCGTGCTCAAGGTGCGGACGGCCAACTTCCTGGGCAAGGAGCGCCGGCGCGGCCGCGTGATCGGCCATCGCCCGCGCTGGAAGAAGGCGTACGTTACGCTCAAAGAGGGCGACAAGATCGAATTTTTCGAAGGCGTCTAGCACTGGCGCGGGCCCGCGACCCCCGGTCAAGCGGGATTCCCGGCCAAGCGCTAGCGACGTGCGTGGCCGGGCAGGTTGCGGGCGTATGAAATGTTGGAGTTATTAAGGCTAAGGGCCCAAATAAGGGCCAGAGATGATCAGGGCCAGAGATAAAGACCGATGGCGGTAATACAACTTAATCCACGGACGCCGGGTCAGCGTTTCCAGCAGATCGCCGACTTCAGTTCGTTGAGCAAAAAGGCGCCCGAAAAGGCGTTGCTGGCCCCGGTCCACAAGTCGGGTGGCCGCAACAACCAGGGCCGGATGACGATTCGCCATCGCGGCGGCGGCCATAAGCGGCGGCTGCGGCTGATCGATTTCAAGCGCACGCGCGACGGTATTCCGGCGACGGTCGCGGCGCTCGAATACGATCCGAATCGTTCGGCCAATATCGCCCTGCTGCATTACGCCGACGGCGACAAGTGCTATATCCTCGCGCCCGACGGCCTCGCGGTCGGCGCCAAGGTGGAGAGCGGCGCGCAGGCCGATATCAAGCCGGGCAACGCGTTGCAGCTCAAACATATCCCGGTCGGCACGTTCGTTCATGCGATCGAGATGAAGCCGGGAGCGGGAGCCCAGCTCGCGCGCGGCGCCGGCACCCAGGCGCAGTTGATGGCCAAAGAGGGCAAGTTCGCCCTCCTCAAGCTGCCGTCCGGCGAACAGCGGATGGTGCAGGCGGAATGCCGGGCGACGATCGGCCAGGTCGGCAATGTCGAATTCGAGAATATCTCGATCGGCAAGGCGGGCCGCAACCGCTGGCTGGGCAAACGTGGACACGTCCGCGGGGTCGCGATGAATCCGGTCGACCATCCGCATGGCGGCGGCGAGGGGCGCTCGAAGGGCAACCATCCGCAATCGCCGTGGGGAACGCCGGCCAAGGGCTACAAGACACGCGGCAAAAAGCTGTCGGATCGGTTTATCGTGAGCCGCCGGCCGCGGGGCAAACGGGGTTAGACGAAAAGCAATGGCGCGTTCGCTGAAAAAGGGTCCCTTTGTCGACACCCACCTGCAGAAGAAGGTTGATACCGCGGTGGCGGCTGGCGACAAGCGGATCATCCGTACCTGGTCACGACGCTCGATGGTCGTGCCGGACATGATTGGCCTGACTTTCGCGGTGCATAACGGCCACAAGTTCATTCCGGTCTACTGCACCGAGAACATGGTGGGGCACAAACTCGGCGAATTCTCGCCGACCCGGACCTTCCATGGTCACGCGGGCGATCGCAAGAGCGAAGTGAAGTCGTCGGGCGCTCCCGCGGGTCCGCCGCCGGGCGCGGCGCGCGCGGCCGCACCTAAACCGGCGGCCAAGGCCTAGGCGGAGTCAGGATTATGGAAGCTTTATCGCGGATGCGTTTTGCGCGGATTTCACCGCAAAAGCTCCGGTTGATTTGCGCGCTGGTGGCGGGTAAGCCGGTCGAACAGGCGCTCTCGATTCTCGAGTTCACGCCCAAGAAGGGGGCGCGGATGGTCTCGAAGACGCTGCTCGCCGCGATCGCCAATGCGCGGGACCAGCAAAATGTCGACGAGGACCGGCTGTTCGTCAAACGGGCGACCGCCGACACCGGACCGACCCAGAAGCGTTCGATGCAACGGGCGCACATGAATGCGACGCCGATCCTGAAACGCAGCAGCCATCTGACGGTGGTCGTGGACGAACGGGCACGCTGAGGCAAGTATGGGGCAGAAGACACATCCGCGCGGCATGCGCCTGGGCATTATCGAAGGCTGGGACTCGAAGTGGTTCTCGTCGAAAGACTACACCACGCTGTTGCACGAAGACCTGATGCTGCGCGATTTTATCAAGAAACGCCTCTATCACGCCGGTATCTCGCGGATCGAAATCGAGCGGATGGCCAATAAGGCCAAGGTTAATATCCACACCGCGCGCCCGGGGATCGTGATCGGCAAGAAAGGCGCCGAGATCGACCGGCTCAAGGTCGACGTGCAGAAACTGATGAAGGGGCGTGAAGCCTTTATCAATATCCATGAGGTGCGCCGTCCCGACCTCGATCCGCAGCTCGTGGCCGAAAATATCGCCTTGCAGCTCGAACGCCGCGTGGCTTTTCGCCGGGCGATGAAAGAAGCGGTCGTCCGCGCGATGCGGATGGGGGCGCTGGGCGTCCGCGTGCAGGTTTCGGGCCGTCTGGGTGGCGCCGAAATCGCCCGCCGGGAATGGTACCGCGAGGGGCGCGTGCCCCTGCAGACCCTGCGGGCCGACGTCGCCTACGGCTTTGCCGAAGCGAAGACCACTTACGGCGTGATCGGGGTCAAGACCTGGATTTTCCGCGGCGAAATTCTGACCCGCCAGGAAGAGATGGCCAAGCGGGCCGGAGTCGCGGCCCATCAGAACTAGCGAACTGCGGAGCGTCGAACGCAAGAAGAATTCGGTTAGCGAAGAGTTGCACGGAAACAGGAAGACCAGGCGATGCTGCAGCCCAAAAAAGTAAAGTATCGGAAAATCCAGAAAGGCCGGACCCGGGGCGCCGAGTCGCGTGGACTCGAATTGGCCTTCGGGGATTTTGGCCTGCAGAGTATCGAGACGGCGCGCGTCGATACGCGTGCGCTCGAAGCGGCGCGTATCGCGCTGACCCGCCATATCAAGCGTGGCGGCCGCGTCTGGCTCCGGGTCTTTCCGGACAAGCCCTTTACCAAGAAGCCGGCCGAGACCCGGATGGGCAAGGGCAAGGGCGGACCGGAAGGATGGGTGGCCTGCGTGCGGCCCGGACGGATCCTGTTCGAGATGGAAGGGGTCGACCGGGCCACGGCGCGCGAAGCGATGCGTCTGGCGGCGCATAAGCTGCCGATCAAGACGGTCGTGGTGGAACGGGAGGGCGAAGCCCTTGGAGCTTGACGAACTTAAACAGATGGCGGTGGCCGACCTGCGCGTCAAGGAACGCGAAGCGCGCGAGGAGATCTTCCGGCTGCGGCTGAAATTGCGGACCAATCAGCTCGACAATGCGTCGAACTACCGCAAGGCGCGGCGGGAATTGGCGCGGATTCTGACTTTGATTGCGCAAAAATCGGCGGGTCAGGCGACCGCCGGTCAGGTAAAGCAGGTGAGCGATGCGGCAGCGGGTTAAGCGGCGCGAAGGCACCGTCGTGCGGGCCAAGATGATGAAGACCGTGGTGGTGCAGGTCGACCGCCTCGTGCAGCATCCCCTGTATGGCAAACGGATCAATCAGCGGACACGGCTGATGGCGCACGATGAAAAGGGCGAATGCCACGAGGGCGATCGCGTGCTGATTATCGAATCGGCGCCGCTCTCGCGTAACAAGCGCTGGCGCGTCAGCCAGATCCTCAAGCAGGCGGCACGCTGAGGCCTGGAGGACAAGCGCGATGGTGCAGACGCGAACAATCCTGAGTGTCGCCGACAATTCCGGCGCACGCAAGGTGCAGTGTATTAAGGTTTTGGGCGGCTCGCGCCGGCGTTATGCGTCGGTGGGTGACGTGATTGTGGTGGCGGTGAAAGAGGCGATTCCCAACGCCAAGGTGAAAAAGGGTGACGTGTCGCGTGCGGTTATCGTGCGCACCGCCAAGGAAGTGAGCCGGCAGGACGGCAGTTATATCCGCTTCGACGACAATTCCGCAGTGCTGCTCGACGCCCAGCACGAGCCGGTCGGGACCCGTATCTTCGGTCCGGTCGCCCGTGAGCTGCGCGCCAAGCGCTTCCTCAAGATTATCTCGCTCGCACCGGAGGTGCTGTGATGGCCGACCGGACGATGACGGCGAGTGGTGCGCTCAAGAGCCGCATCCGCAAAAATGACACCGTGATGGTGATCAAGGGGCGCGAGCGGGGCAAGACCGGCAAGGTGCTGCGCGTGATTCCGGCGAGCGGCCGCGTGGTGATCGAGCGGCTCAATCTGGTCAAGCGTCATCAGAAGGCGCGTGGGGCCGGGACCGCTGGCGGGATTATCGAGAAGGAAGCGCCGTTGCAGCTCGCCAATGTGATGATTCTGTGCGAACGCTGCAATGCGCCGGTGCGGATCGGGACCAAAATCGCGGCGGACGGCGCCAAGGCGCGGACCTGCCGGCGCTGCGGCGAGTCCTTGGGGAACGAGTGATGGCGGACGAAGAAAAGCGCGGAAAAAAGGGCCAGGACAAGAGTCAGGAGAAGGGTCAAGACCAAGGTCAGGCTAAGGCCAAGCGCCCGCAGGAAGGCGCGGCCGGTAGCGGCAAGGCGGCCGCCAGACGCGGCAAGCCCCAGGAGACGGCGGCGGCGCCCTCGGCGGCCAAGCCGCGCGCGGCTGAGCCGACTATCCCGGCGCGACTGCGCTTGCGTTATACGAAGGAGATCGTGCCGGCCCTGATGCGCGAGCTCAAGATCGACAACGTGATGCGGGTGCCGCGGCTGGACAAGATCGTGATCAACATGTCGCTCAGCGAGGCGCGCGAGAACGGCAAGATCCTCGACGCGGCGGCGGAAGAGATTCGCCAGATCACGGGGCAAAAGCCGGTGATCACCCGGGCGCGCAAGGCGATATCGAATTTCAAGCTGCGTGAGGGGATGCCGATCGGCGTGATGGTCACGTTGCGGCGCGAGCGGATGTACGAGTTCTTCGATCGGCTGGTCAATGTCGCGTTGCCGCGGGTGCGCGACTTCCGTGGCATCAGCGACAAATCGTTCGACGGCCGCGGCAATTACTCGCTCGGTCTGCGCGAACATACGATTTTCCCCGAACTCAACCTCGACAAGGTCGAGAAGGTCAAGGGGATGACGATTTCGGTGACCACTACGGCGAAGAGTGATTTCGAGGGGCAGACCCTGCTGAAGCTGATGGGGATGCCGTTTCGGGGAGCGGGCGGCGAGAATGCCGCGCGCGCCGCATAGGTAGAGGGCGGATCAGGTATAGGGCGAATGATGAGAACAGGTCGGCGAGTAGCGATCGGATAGTGAGTACAGATTAAAATGGCCAAGACATGCCTCAGGGTAAAGGCGGCGCGGGCGCCCAAGTTCAAGGTGCGGGCGTATAATCGCTGTCCGCTATGCGGGCGGGCGCGCGCTTTTTACCGGCGCTTCAAGATGTGCCGGCTCTGTTTACGCAAGAACGCGCTCAAGGGCGCGCTGCCCGGGGTCGTCAAGGCGAGCTGGTAGGGGGAGCGTCATGGCACAGACCGATCCAATCGCCGAGCTGCTTACCCGGATTCGCAATGCGTTGCAGGCGCGGTACAACCGGGTCGAAATCGCTCATTCGCGGATGCGCGAGGCGATCTGCAAAGTTTTGCTGGCCGAGGGTTTTCTCGCCGGGATGGAAGTGACGGGCGAGGGTTACAAGAAGAAACTCGCCCTGGCGCTGCGCTATTCGGCGACGCGGGAGGCGGTAATCAAGGGTATCCAGCGGGTCAGCCGTCCCAGTATCCGGCGCTATGCGGGGGCCAAAACGATGCCCCGGGTGGCGGGCGGACTCGGTATCCAACTCGTCTCGACGCCGCTCGGGGTGATGACCGATCGCCAGGCGCGGCATCGGAACGTCGGTGGTGAGATACTGCTCAAAGTCTGGTAGACCGGGACAGCGTAACCTCTGGTTGAGAGACGATATGCGGTTTGAAGATACGGTTTGAAGATATATGTCGCGGATAGGAAAATTACCGATAGTGCTCGAGAAGGGCGTCAAGGCGACGCTGCACGACGGCGTCTTCAGGATGGAAGGGCCCAAGGGCAAGCTGGAGACCCGGGTAGCGGCGGGCTCGACCTTCGAGATCGCCAACGGGCAGGTGCTCGTCAAGCGGCCGGGTGACACCAGCGGCGAGCGGGCCCTGCACGGCCTGATGCGCAAGCTCGTCGCCAACATGGCGGAAGGGGTGAGCAAGGGCTTTACCCGGGTGCTGGAAATCAACGGGGTTGGCTATCGCGCCGACGTCCGCGGGTCGAATATCAATCTGACGCTCGGCTATTCCCATCCGATTGTCTATCAGTTGCCGCCGGGGGTAACGGCCAAAGTTGACCGCCAGGTGGTAATCACGCTGGAGAGCGCCGATCGTCAGTTGCTGGGCTCGGTCGCGGCTGAGGTACGTTCGCTGCGGCCGCCGGAACCGTATAAGGGTAAGGGGATCAAATATTCGGACGAAACGATTCGGCGCAAAGCGGGCAAGGCCGCGGCGGGATCGGGCGCCTGATCCGGGAATTGACTATGGCATTTCAACGCGTGGAAAATCGCGAAAAGCGGCGGGTACGAATCCGGCGCAAGGTGCGCGGCAGCGATCAGCGGCCACGGCTTTCGGTCTATCGATCACTGCAGCATATCTATGCGCAGGTGATCTCGGACGTGAGTGGACAGACCGTGGCGGCTGCGTCGACCGCAACGGTCGCCGTGCGCGAGGGGCTCAAGAGCTGCCGGAGCGTCGCGGCGGCGACGGCGGTAGGCAAGGCGATCGCTGACCGCTGCCGTGAAAAGGGTATCAATGAGGTCATTTTCGACCGTAACGGCTTTCTCTATCACGGCCGGGTCAAGGCTCTGGCCGAGGCGGCGCGCGAAGCGGGTCTCAAGTTCTAGGGTTTCAGGCGAAGCGGTAAACCCGCGACAATGAATGGAAGAAGCGTTAAGTATCCAACGCGAGCGACGGATCAAGACTGATAATCCGCGCGAGACGTTTAATAGTTAAACACGGTTAACAGGAAGGACCACGGTGGCACAACGGATCGATCCCCAAGGATTGGACATCAAAGAGAAGGTGGTCCATATCAATCGTGTCGCCAAGGTCGTCAAGGGCGGCCGGCGCTTCAGTTTCAGCGCATTGGTCGTCGCGGGTGACGGTAATGGTCTGGTGGGTTTCGGTTTGGGCAAGGCTAACGAAGTGCCCGAGGCGATCCGCAAAGGGGTCGAACGGGCCAAGAAGAGCCTGATTCGGGTGCCAATACGCGAAGGTACGATTCCCCATCAGGTGCTCGGCCATTTCGGGGCGGGCAAAGTGATGCTGCGGCCGGCGGCCGAAGGCACGGGGGTGATCGCGGCGGGTGGCGTGCGCGCGGTGGTCGAACTGGCGGGTATCCGCAATATCCTGACGAAGCGGTTGGGTTCGTCCAATCCGCATAACCTGGTCAAGGCGACCCTGGAAGCGCTGACCGAGTTGCGCAATCCCGCCGACGTGGCCAAGCTGCGCGCGGTTGAGGCTCCGGCGGCTGCGGCGCCGGCCCCGGCCTGAACGGTCGCATAGCTGAGCGGGGAGCAGAGGCGATGGCTGAAACAATTCATGTACGGCTGGTGCGTAGTCCGATTGGCACCAAGGATCGCGTGCGGCAGACGCTCAAGGGGCTGGGGCTGGGCAAAGTCGGCAGCAGCCGCAAGCTCGCATGCACCCCGGAGGTGCTCGGGATGGTGCGCCGCGTGGCCCATCTGGTCGAAGCGCGGGATTTGGAAGAGGTTATAAACGAGGACAACGCTCGGAACATCGATTTGATATTTCGGAACATCGCCCCGATATTTCGAGATCAGGAAAGCCGGGACACTGCCACTGTAAACCAGCTCGCGACCGGGGATTCGACCAAAAATGAAGCTGAATGAACTGAAACCCGCGGCGGGCGCGGTCAAACGCAAGAAGCGGATCGGACGCGGCATCGGCTCGGGCCACGGCAAGACGGCGGGCCGGGGTCATAAGGGGCGCGGTTCGCGCTCGGGTGGTAATACGCCGCCAACTTACGAAGGCGGGCAGATGCCGCTGCAGCGCCGCCTGCCGAAACGCGGCTTTCGGCGGTTGCAGAAGAATGCGGCCCGGCGCGAGGAGTTCGAGGAAGTTAACCTGAAGCATCTGACGGGGTTCGCCGAGGGTACGGCGGTCGATCCGGCGGCGTTGGCCGAGCGCGGCCTGGTACGGGCCGGCCGGCTGATCAAGATTCTGGGTGACGGCGCGATCACGGGTCGCTTGACGATCCGCGCGCACGCCTTTTCCCAGAGCGCAAGGGACAAGATTGTCGCCGCAGGGGGCGCCGCGGAGCTGATCGAGGGTCCGCAACAGCTGAATGCTTGAAGGGGTTTCCAACGCCTCGCGCATCCCGGAATTGCGCCGCCGGCTGCTTTTCACAGCCGCGATGCTAGCCCTTTATCGACTCGGCGTCGCGGTGCCGACACCGGGGATCGACGGGCAGGCGCTGGCCGCCTTCTTCGACCGGATGTCGAGTACGCTGTTTGGCTGGGTAAACCTATTTTCGGGCGGTGGCCTGCAGCATTTTTCGGTTTTCGCGCTGGGGATCATGCCCTACATCTCGGTCGCGATTATTCTCGACCTGATGAAGATTGGCTGGCCCTATCTGGACGAGTTGTACAAGGAAGGCGAAGCGGGGCGCCGCAAAATCAGCCAGTACACGCGTTACGGCACGGTCGGCCTTTCGATCCTGCAGGGCGGCTTTATTGCCTACGGGCTGGAGAAGGCGCCGGCCGACGGTGGCGGCAGCTTCGTGTACCATCCGGGGCCCGCGTTTATCGCGATGACCGTGATCACGCTGACGGCGGGTACGATCTTCGTGATGTGGATCGGCGAGCAGATTACCGAGCGCGGCGTCGGCAACGGAATCTCGCTGATCATCATGGCGGGGATCATCGCGCGGCTGCCCAGCGCGCTCGGCACCACGGTGACTTATGTGCGCGAAGGTGAAATGAGCATCTTCGTGCTTATAATAATTGTATTGGTGGTGATTGGTGTCACCGCCGGTATTGTCTACGTCGAGACGGGACAGCGGCGGATTCCGATCAGTTACGCGCGACGGGTGGTCGGACGCAAGGTGTATGGCGGTCAGACGAGTCATCTGCCGCTCAAGATCAATACGTCGGGGGTGATTCCGCCGATTTTCGCGTCGTCGTTGCTGGTGATGCCCGCGACGGTTGCGAGCTTCCTGCCGGGGCCGGTAGGCAAGTTTCTGAGTACCTATTTAACCCCTGGCGGTCTGATCTATAATCTGATCTACGTCGCGCTGATCGTCTTTTTTGCGTATTTTTACACAGCGGTTACTTTCAACCCGGTTGACGTTGCCGACAATTTGAAGAAGCATGGCGGCTTCGTACCGGGCATTCGGCCGGGGCGCTTCACCGCGGACTATATCGACCGGGTGCTGTCGCGTATCACGTTGGGCGGCGCGATTTACGTGAGCGCGGTCTGTGTGTTGCCAACTTTGCTGATTGAGCGGTTCAATGTGCCCTTTTATTTCGGGGGCACGGCCCTGCTGATCGTGGTGGGCGTGGCGCTGGACACGACCGCGCAGATCCAGACCCATCTGATCGCGCGGAACTACGAGGGCTTCATGCGACGCGGCCCGCGCGGCGGCGGCAGTGGCGGATCGCGTAAGGGGCGCGCCGCTTGACGAAGAGCATCAGAGAGATATTCGCGCCAGCGCGGGAGCCATTCGCGCGGGCGCTAGAGGATAAGACAAGTGCGACTGGTTCTATTGGGTCCGCCCGGAGCGGGTAAGGGCACGCAAGCCCGGATGCTGGAGCTCAGGCTCAAGGCGCCGCAGATAGCAAGCGGCGACTTGCTGCGCGCCGCCGTACGCGCCGGTTCCGAGCTGGGGCTCAAGGCCAAGCGCTTCATGGATAAAGGTGATCTGGTGCCGGACGCGCTCGTGCTCGGTCTGATCGGTGAGCGGCTGGACAGCCCCGATGTCCGCGACGGGTTTATTCTTGACGGGTTTCCGCGGACCGTGGCGCAAGCCGAGATCCTGACTACGATGCTCGGTGATCGCGGTATCGGGCTCGACAAGGTGGTCGCGATCAACGTGCCCAATGAAGAGCTTATCAAGCGGATTTCCGGGCGGCGGACGTGCCGGAAATGCGGGGCGATGTTTCACATAATCTACGATCCGCCGCGTAACATGGACATGTGCAATTCGTGTAACGGCGAGCTCTATCAGCGCGATGACGACGCCGAGGATACGGTGCGCGCGCGGTTGGAGGTCTATGCCACCGCGACGCGGCCCTTGCTCGATCATTACGGTCGGCTCGGTCTGCTGGCGCAAATCGAAGGAACGGGCAGCCCCGCCGCGATTGAGCAGCGGATTCTTGGCGCGCTTGGCCTGAAATAACGCGGTTCGAAGCGGAATTATTGGCGTGATCACGCTCAAAAATGCGGAAGAGCTGGCCCTGATGCGTAAGGCGAGCCAGATTGTCGCCGAGGTGCTGGTGCAGCTCGTGGCGGCGGCGAAGCCCGGCGTGAGCACGCTCGAACTCGATCGTATCGCGGAGGAAATGACCCGTCAGGCCGGCGCCCGCCCGGCTTTCAAGGGGTACCGCCCGCATGACGTCGAGTATCGTCACAGTCTTTGTGTGTCGATCAATGAAGAGATCGTCCACGGTATCCCGAAGGCGGGACGCAAGCTCAAGGCGGGCGATATCGTCGGGCTCGACTTCGGCGTTTCGTACCAGGGTTTTTTTGGTGACGCGGCCCGGACGATCGCGGTCGGTCACGTCTCGAGTGAGGCGCAGCGTCTGATGCGGGTGACGCGCGACGCGCTCTACGCCGGAATCGAGCAGGCGCGCGCCGGCAATCGGATCAGCGATATCGCGCGGGCCGTCCAGCGGACCGCGGAGAGCGCGGGCTTTTCGGTGGTCACGGAATTCGCGGGTCATGGGATCGGCCGCCGCTTGCACGAGGATCCGCAGGTGCCGAATTACTTCCGGGCCGGGATGCCGAATCCGCGCCTGCAGGAAGGGATGGTGCTTGCGATCGAGCCGATGGTAAACGAAGGCGGCGCCGACCTGAGAATTCTGGACGACGGATGGACCGCGGTCACCGCAGACGGAAGGCTTTCGGCGCACTTCGAGCATTCGGTCGCGATCACCGGTCAGGGACCGCAGATTCTGAGCGAGCTGGAGCATGTCTAAGGGCGATGCAATCGAAGTGCAGGGCACCGTTCTGGAAGCGCTGCCCAACGCCATGTTCCGGGTCTCGCTCGAAAACGGCCATCGGGTGCTGGCGCATATTTCGGGCAAGATGCGCATGCACTACATCAAGATTTTGCCCGGCGACAAGGTCACCGTAGAGCTGTCGCCTTACGACTTGAGCCGCGGCCGGATTACGTACCGGATGCGCTGACGATATATTATGAAGGTCCGACCCTCGGTAAAAAAAATCTGCAAGAATTGCAAGGTGGTGCGTCGCCAGGGCGTGGTGCGTATCCTCTGTTCCAATCCACGCCACAAGCAGCGTCAGGGATAGGAGGTCGTATCGATGGCGCGTGTCGCGGGAATCGAGCTGCCCAGGAACAAGCGGATGGAAATCGCGCTGACCTACATTTACGGGATCGGCCGCTCCGCCGCGCTCAAAATCCTCAAGGCGGCCAACGTCGATTTTGGCAGAAAGAGCGACGACCTGACGCCCGAGGAGCAGGTCCGTATCCGCCAGGTGCTCGACGACAACTATAAAGTCGAGGGCGATCTCAGGCGCGAGGTGCAACAATCGATCAAGCGGCTGACGGATCTGGGATGCTATCGCGGCATCCGCCATCGCCGTGGATTGCCGGTGCGCGGACAACGCACGCATACCAATGCGCGCACGCGCAAGGGACCTCGCAAAGTAGTGGCGGGCAAGCGGCAGGCGCCGCCTAAGGGATAACGATGGCTGACGAGAAGGAAACCAAAACCGAAACGCCCAGGCCGCCCGCCGCCGAAGGCGAAGCGGGTGGAGCTCCTGCCGCCGCGGCTGGCGCTCCCGCGCCTGCGCCCAAGCGCCGCCGGACCAAGCGCACCGTGCCCGAGGGGGTCGCGCATATCCACGCGACCTTCAACAACACGATCGTAACGATCACCGACCATCAGGGATTGGTGGTCGCATGGTCGAGCGCGGGATCGGTTGGATTCAAGGGATCGCGCAAGGGTACGCCGTTTGCGGCGCAGATGGCGGCGGAAGCGGCGGCGCGCAAGGCGGGCGACCTCGGAATGCGCAGCGTAGTGGTCTACCTCAAGGGGCCGGGCGGCGGACGCGAATCGGCGGTCCGCTCGCTCCAGCAGGCTGGACTCAACGTGCAATCGATCAAGGACGTTACGCCGATTCCGCACAATGGGTGCCGTCCGCCCAAGCGGCGCAGAGTTTAGGACGGGAAAAGGTAAGCAAACGTGGCCAGAAATCTCGGTCCGGTATGCCGGATGTGCCGGCGGGAAGGGCTCAAGCTCTTCCTTAAGGGTGAACGATGCTATACTGACAAGTGCGCGATCGAGCGGCGCAACTACCCGCCCGGCGTCCACGGTCAGGCGCGCACCCGTTTTTCGGAGTTCGCGATTCGGCTGCGCGAAAAGCAGAAGGTCAAGCGGATCTACGGCCTGCTGGAAACCCAGTTTGCCCGGTATTTCACGATCGCCGAGCGGATGCCCGGTATCACGGGCGAGAACCTGCTCGTCCTGCTCGAGCGCCGGCTCGACAACGTGGCGCATCGTCTCGGCTTCGCGAGCTCGCTGGCGCAGGCGCGCCTGCTCGTCCGCCACGGACATATCGAGGTAAACGGCAAAGTGGTCAATGTTCCGTCGTATCTGGTTGAGGTCAATCAGATCGTGAGCGTGACCGAGAAGAGCAGGCAGAAGAAAGTAATCGTCGAGGCGATCGAACTGTCGCAACGGCGCGGCGCACCGCCGTGGATCACGCTCGAACGCGAGCAGTTCCGCGGCTTTCTCCGTTCGCTGCCGGCGCGCGGCGACCTTACGATGCCGATCAACGAGAAACTCATCGTCGAGCACTATTCGCGATAGCCGGAAGCTTTTTTCGATAGCTGGAATCGGCCCGATTCGGGGGCTGTGATTTCCGAAAATTCTCTCTTGTCGGAGAGACCATGCAGAACGATTGGCGAGACTTAACTAAACCCAAGGGTGTGGAGTTCGAGGAGAAGGAGCTGACGCCGAGTTACGGCCGGTTCTTTGCCGAACCGCTGGAACGCGGCTACGGCATCACGATCGGCAACGCGTTGCGTCGCGTGCTGTTGTCCTCGCTGCCCGGCTTCGCGATTACGGCCGTCCGGATGAACGGGGTGTTGCACGAGTTTTCAACCATCCCGGGTGTCAAGGAAGACGTGACCGATATCGTGCTCAACCTCAAGGAAGTGCGCCTGAAGCTCCACGAGGGCGAACAGGTCACCGCCACGCTCAAGGCCAAGGGCGAGGCCCAGGTCACCGCAGCCGACATCACCGGCGGGCCGGGGCTCGAGGTCCTGACCCCGTCCCAGCATATTGCGACGCTGGACAAGGGCGCCGAACTCGACCTGGAACTGGTGATCAAGGCCGGTCGCGGCTACGTTCCCGCCGAACGCGCCGCCGAAGACGAGATCGTCGGCACGATCCGGCTCGACGCGATCTTCTCTCCGATCCGGAAGGTCAACTTCACGGTGACCAACGCGCGCGTCGGGCAGCGCACCGATTACGATCGGCTGGCGATCGAGATCTTCACCGACGGCTCGATCAGTCCGCGCGACGCGCTCACCTACGGCGCGCGCGTGTTGCGCGACCAGATGTCGATCTTCGCGGGCGTCGAGGAAGAAGCCGAAGCGCCGGCCGCGGGCGAGGGTGTCCAGCCGACTCCCACCGCGATCAACGAGTACCTGTACCGGCCGGTCGAGGGCTTGCCGATTTCGGTGCGAGCGTTCAACGGGCTGCAGAACGCCGACATCAAGTATATCGGCGAGCTGGTCCAGCGTACCGAGCAGGACATGCTCAAGATCAAGAACTTCGGCCGCAAGTCGCTCAACGAGATCAAGGAAGTGCTGGCCGACATGGGCCTGTCGCTCGGGATGCGCCTGGACAATCTGCCGCCGCGCAGCGAGCTCGACCGGATGTGGGAGGAGCAGGAGCGGCGCGAGTCGGCCTAGGCCGCGCAGCCTGCCAGAGGAACACCGGATGCGTCATCTCAACCAGGGCCGCAAGCTCAACCGGACCGGCGCTCATCGCAAGGCCCTGTTCCGCAACCTCGTTCTAGCGCTGATCCGGAGCGGGCGAATCACGACCACCGACGCCAAGGCCAAGGAGCTCAGGCGTTACGCGGACCGGATGGTCACGCTTGGCAAGCGCGGCGACCTGAGCGCACGCCGGCGCGCATTCGCGTTCGTCCAGTCGCGCGACGCGGTCAAGAAGCTGTTCGACGAGATCGCGCCGCAGTTCAAGGATCGCGCCGGCGGCTACACGCGGGTGATCAAGTACGGCTTTCGCCGTGGCGACGCCGCCGACCTCTCGATCATCGAGTTCACCGGACAGTCCGAAGAGGCCAAGGCCAAAAAGCCGCGCAAGAAGGCCGCGTCCAAGAAGGAACAGCCCGAGCGCCAGCAGCGCGCCGCCGCCGGCTGACCTCCGCGCAAAGCCAGCCCGACAACCTCTCCCGCGCCTGCAGATTGTCAGCAGGCGCGAACCGGGAGAGGTCGGCAAGCG
>JBKQPD010000225.1:0-56427 GCA_052145175.1 Binataceae bacterium (SeqCode)
GCAAGACGGCCGTTGGCGGGTTGCGGGCCCGTATCGAACCGTTCATCGAGCAACTAGCCGCGCCCACCGCGGTTCCCGGCGGAGGCAGCGCCGCTGCCGCCAGCGCCGCCATGGCCGCCGGCCTAGCCGAAATGGTTGCGTCTATGTCGCGCAGCAAAAAGGCCTACGCGCCATACGAGAGCCAGTTGAGCGAAGCGCTCGCCCGGCTTGCAGTGCTGCGCGAGGAGCTGAAGTCGGCAATCGACGAGGATGCCGAGGCGTACAACGCGGTCGCGAAAGCATACAAGTCGGCCAAGGAGTCTGCCGACGGCGCAAGCTTGATTGCCGCCGCGTTGCAGCAGGCAGCCGCTGTGCCCCTTGGCGTGGCCGAACGAGCCGTCGAAGTGAAACGGATCGCCACGGCGCTCGAACCGATCACCAATCCCAACATGAAATCCGACCTTACGACCGCGATTGCTCTGGCCAAGGCTGCAATCTCAGGAGCGATTGCCAATGTCGAGGTCAATCTTGAATCGATGAAGCCAGACTCGGTTGAGGGCGAAGCGTTCGTTATTATGGCGCGGGGCCGCACTGCGGCGCTGAAGGCGGATGCTGCACGATGAAACACTCATCGCCTCTATTGCTCTCGGGACAAAATCTCTCACTCGATGAGATCCAGGCAGTAGCTCGCAGCTTGCGAAGAGTTGGTCTCAATCCATCGTGTCTGGCGCGCGTGGACGCGGCTCGTCAGACGATCAAGAACATTCTCGAAAAAGAAGAGGCCGTCTATGGCGTCAATACCGGCTTAGGCAAGCTCTCTGACGTTCACATTCCTGCCAGCCGCCTAGGCGACTTGCAGGTGAACCTGGTGCGAAGCCATGCCAGCGGCCTGGGCAGAGCTCTTTCCGAGCCCGAAGTCCGCACCATGCTCCTGCTGCGCGCAAACGTTCTCGCCAAGGGTCTCAGCGGAGCGCGCAAAGAGACCATCGAGATGCTGCTCAGTTTGAGCGGATCGGCCAAGGCCCGTTTGATTGCGGCAAGCGCTGCCGGACGGTCGATCTTGATGCTCGCGCCCGCGATCGCGTCCGGAGTTATATAGCCGAGCGCAACGTTGGCGTCCGTCACCGTGGGATCGACGCCGCCACGTCCATAACAAACCGGGCCGGGCTCGGCGCCGGCACTGCGCGGACCGACACGCAGCGCGCCACCGTCGTCGATCCATGCGCTGCTGCCGCCGCCCGCACCCGCCTCGACGATATCGATTGACGGCACGCGCACCACGTGCCCGCCGCCACCAAACAGCCGC
This sequence comes from Binataceae bacterium (SeqCode), assembly GCA_052145175.1. Classification (GTDB taxonomy): domain Bacteria; phylum Desulfobacterota; class Binatia; order Binatales; family Binataceae; genus JAJPHI01. Next base: position 1,286 of record JBKQPD010000225.1, read on the forward strand.
GTGCCGACATTGGCGCCGGCGCCGATCTCGCTGCCCGGCTTTTCCAGCGGAATTCCCTGTTCGATCAGGCAAGCCTTGACGGTCGTTCCGCCCATGTCGAACGAGATCACGCGATCAAGCGCGCACTCGCCAGCGAGCCGGGCCGCCGCCAGCACGCCCGCCGCCGGACCAGACTCGATAACGTATGCGGGGCGGCTGCGCGCGGCGTTGGTGGACATCACGCCACCGTTCGACTGCATCACCAGGATGCGCGGGCTGAGCGGCGTAAGCGCCTGCTCGAGGCGATCGAGATAGCGGCTTATCACGGGGATAAGCGAGGCGTTGATGACGGTCGTGCTGGCCCTCTCGTATTCCTTTATTTCGGGGTGAACGTCGCAGGAAAGACAGGCGACCAGCTCCGGCGCCAGTTCGGCGAGCAGTCGGCCCAACTGCCGTTCATGCGCGTCGTTGAGATACGAGTTGATCAGGCATACCGCAACGGCCTCCACCCCAAGGGTCAGGATGGTCGCAATCACCTTGCGCGCTTCATCGATATCCAGGGGCCGCTCGACCGTGCCGTCCCCGAGGATCCGCTCGGCAACTTCCAGCCGCAACGCGCGCGGAACCAGGGCCGGCAGTCGATCCCAGTTAAGGTCGTAAATGTTGGGACGCCGCTGTCCGCGCATCTCGAGCTCGTCGCGGAAGCCCCTGGTCGTTATGAAGGCGGTGCGCGCCGCGGTGCCCTCGATAACCGCGTTAGACGCTACCGTCGTCCCGTGGACGAAGCATTCCACCGGCTCGTTCCGCGCCAGTGGCCGAATCCCCGTGGCGACGTCGTCAGCTACGCGATCGAGCAGCGACAGGATCTTCCTGGTCCAGATACGCCCGTCGTCGCCGAGCGCGATTATATCGGTGAAGGTGCCGCCGATATCGAAACCTACGCGCATCGTCCGCCCTCGAAAAGGCCGTGAATCGGATGGTTCATTTAGTGATGGCCACCTCCGCGGATGCCGCCCGTGTGCCCACCGAGGTCGCCGCCAGTGAAATGCGGAGCCTCCTCGGGACCATGGACGAAGCTCAGATGGTGCCCGTCGCCGTGATGCTCTTCCCATGGATGGTGCACGGCGAAGACCGGCGCGTAGCCACTGGCATAAATCGGCCAGCCATAGGAGTAAGGTGAGTAGCCGTAGGTCGGATAGCCGTACGTCGGGCCGTAATCGGGCCCAAAGCACCCGCCGAGCCCACACAGCAGACTCAACACCAGGATGGTTTGGATTGAGCGTCGCACGGTCGAATCTCCAGAAGAACTATTGCGGCGGTGCCTTTAGGGTGCACCCCAAGCCGGCTTGCCGTCACGATGATAGAAAGCGAGGCCAGGAGTTTCAGGGGCAGGAACGTCAAGACTTGTGCGCAACTTGCCGCTGGGGTCGTAAAGCCCCAAACCTGGGGTTCCTGCCGGTCCCAGCGCGAGCGTCGCGCGCATCCTGCCGCTCGGATCATAGAGGTCGAGCCCCGGAGATCCATCGGCGGCCAGATCCACTGTGATCCGGGTCTGACCTTTGGCATCGTTCAGGTTGATCCCCACCGCGCCGTCATCAGCGATGCCCATTGCGCCTCTTACTTTGCCGTCGCTGCCACGCAGCACGAACTGCTCGGCTTCCACGGTTTGGCTCGGTACGCGTGAGGTCTGGCCCGTCAGGACAATTACGCCTGTGAAAAGCATCAACCCGCCCGTCACCAGGCGCAGCCAACGATTAGCGCGTCTAAGCTCGGCCTGTTGATTTTCCAGCCGTGTGATCCGTTCGATCAGTTTGGCTGCAGCTTCTTCCATTTCGCTTACCCCGGCACGTTGTTGTAATCGTTTGGGTAATGCATCGTCGGCGGGCCCGATCGCCGCCGAGTCCGCAGTTTCACGCAATCGCTCCTCAACCGATTTGAGAGCCATGAGAACTAGTAATCCTGCTTCGCGCGCAGCGCCGCGGTGCCGGAGCGATCCAGCGTCAGGGAGCCGGCTGCGATCGCCACTTTATAGCGGCATTCGGCCTGTTCGCGGCTCACCTTGCCTTCGCGGACATCGCCCATCACCGCTTCCGGATCACGCTGCGCAGGTTCACCGAAGCCGCCGGAGCCTGACACTTGATGGTAGATGCGGTCGCCCGGCGTCACTTCCATATGGATATGGGACTGACGGGGAAGTGGAGTCTCACCAGTACCCGCAATGAGTATATTGGCGGATAGTTCACCCGGGTGGCCGCCGGCGAGCCCGGCCGACGGTCGCGTCAGGCGATTCGTACGGATCATCACTTTGCCGGGTTGCAGAAATCGCCATTGCTTATAGACACCGAGCGAGCCGCGAAATTTGCCGGCGCCTTCGGTGTCCGCGACATAACCGAAGCCGTCGACCACAATGGGAAATTCACGCTCGAGCACCTCGGCCGGAACCGATCCGTATGAACCGAAACTCATGGGCGCAACCCCATCGATGCCGTCTTTGTGCGGCCGTCCACCCCATCCGCCGAAAAACAGGTCCATGAAGGAGAAATGACTCCCGTCGGGGTTGACGCCGCTGAAATGCATCACGTCCCCGCCCTCGCCGGCCACGCCGATACGCTCGGGCAGAGCCTGCGCCAGGACGCGAAACAGCATGTCAAAGACCCGGAAAAAGAGCGGCGCGCGGCCACCCACCGCGGCGGGATGGCGCGGATTCACCAGGGTCCCCTCCGGCGCCACAATAGTTATTGGACGGGCAAATCCCACATTAGTGAGCAGATCCGGACTGACTATACTTTTGAGCGCGCCGTATACCGTCCCACGCGTCATCCCGAAGGGCATGTTGATGGCCGCGCCAGCCTGGGGCGCCGTCCCGGTGAAATCGATCGTCAGCGTATCGCCGTCAACGCGCAGCGCCACCCGCAGCGGCATCGCCACGGCGGCGCCACCCAGGCCGTCGTCCTCGTACAGGTCCTCTTCGACGTATTCGCCCGGCGGAATCGTGCGGATCGCGGCTCGTGTCGCGCGTTCGGCATAATCGACGAAGTAATCGCAACTCGACTTGAACACGCTCAGGCCGTATTTTTCGACGACCTTCCGCAGTTCCTGTTCCCCCCGGCGGCATCCCGCGATTTTCGCCTCGACGTCGCCCAGCCACTCCTCGGGAACCCGCACATTGGCTTCGATCATTTCGACCAGCGCGGAGTTGCGTACGCCGCCGTCGTGAAACTTGAGCAACGGGATGCGCAGACCTTCCTCGTATGATTCCGTGCATTGACTGCTGAAGCCGCCGGGAAAGCGCCCGCCGATGTCCGTGTGATGGGAGTAGGCGAGCGTGAAGCCGATCAATTGTCCCCGCCAGAACGCGGGCGTTATCACCGCGACGTCGGGCATGTGCCCCATCCCCGCATAAGGATCATTGACCAGCACGACGTCGCCGGGCTTGAAAGTGCCGCGATACTTCCGCAGCAGACTCTCCATCACGACCATGAAGATGCCAATCTGGAAGGGCGCGGCGCCTTCGCCCACGATACGGCCTTCGGCGTCGCAGACCGCGGTGGCGAAATCACCAACTTTGACCATCGCCGAACGGCCGGTGCGGTAGACGGCAATGGCCATCTCCTCGTTCGCGATCGCCAACTCGTTCTTAATCACTTCGACGAGAATCGGATCGAATTTGCGCTCCACCGTCATCTCCCGCGGCAACCCGCTGATAAGCCGATCGGATCTCTCCCCGGCCGCCGCACGAGATGTTATCCGGCGGTCTTACCGCAGGCGGCCAAGGCGAATGCGTCATACAAATCACTGCCGCAACACGGGTGTCAAACTCGGCGTCAGACGCGCACGCCGGGGTGGTTGAGGGTCAGTCAGGGTTGATGGAGACCGTCGGCCGGCGATCCGGTCGGCTGCATCCGCGTTTGGCTTCAAGCCAAACCGCCGCCACCAGCCAAGATGACGCCCCGACCAGGAACCCGAACACAAACACGGCAAATAGTACTAGCATAATCATAGACCTTTCGTGCCACCGATTTGGTGGGCACGGCTTGTGAGTAAAATCGGATAAAGCCCTTGAGTGTCCGGGCCCTACGCTGTTTGCCGCTACAGGCATTCAAAGCGATCGCACAAATTGTTCGTTGACGGCGCACGGACGCCCTCACAATTGCCAGCTAATCGAGCAATCCGGATCGGGCCGATACGAGCAGAAGTAGCCGGTCCTGATGGAGCCGTTGAGGTAACGCGCCAGCTTCGGACTCGCGCTGGCAATCTGATCGATGGCCAGCCTGACGGTGCGCGTAACGTTGACGCGCGCCCTTTCGGCGACCGCGGCGGCAACCCGTGCGCGACCGCCGGGGCCGAAGGCGCGGCGCAACTCTTGTTCAATTGCCGCTATCTCGTCTTCCAGCTTTACCGCGCGTTGCTCGTCGCCATCTTTTTTGACCTGTCGCAGCTCTTCGGCCAACTCCGTCAAGCGCTGTTTGTAGGCGCACCTGGCTTGCCGATCGAGCAGCTCGCCAGCGTCGCCGAGACCGCGCGCTCGCGCCCCGTCAACGAACGCGCCGTAGTTGTCGGGGAGGTCTTCTCGTTCAAGGAGGGGCTGGCACGCCCTCCTGGTCGGGATGAAACTCACCAGGTCCAGGACGTGAATCTCTTTTTGCGGATAGCACAGCAGATAGGCGACGTAGCGCAGCCCCTTGCGATCGTGGACGAGCGCGTATTCGTCGCCATAGCTGAGCATCCAATAGTCGCCTTTACGGCAAAACTGCGCGATGGGAGCGCGCCGCGAGTCAATCACGCTTCCGTCGAACTTATCCGGTCGCCGCGCCTCCGCTATTCCGTCTTCTGGTCTTTCACCCGCATTGGTCGTCCTCATCGATTTTTCCCCCTCAGATAGCTTTGTTAAAAAGAGAGTTAACAAATACAAATAAAAAAGCAAGAGGGACAAGCTAATAAACAAATAAATTTGTGAAAATTAAAAAGGCGGGGCATTGCGCGAGATCGTTTTATGATCTTGCTTTTGGGTTTATGTTTGTATTAAAGTTACTTGCAGCAAAGATGGTCGCCCGATTACATCCTAAAAGCTCAGCGGGGCGGGTCGCGCCGGCGAAGCCCGAGCTTTTGACCGCAACTCGCCCCGAGTTGCTGGTGGACGGCTCGGACGCGGAGTTTCGCACGTTGATTCATCGCAGTATGTCCTTCTCCCGTTGGATAAGCACGGTTCGGGACGGCTTTGGCGCGCTGATCGGCATCAGCGGCGTGCAGTACGAAATCATGATTCTGGTTTCACGCTTGCAGGGTAATGAGGGCATCACTGTCGGCGACCTCAGCGGCGCAATCCGTTTGAGCGGCGCCTTCACAACCATCGAGACCGGCAAACTCGTCGACAAGGGCCTGCTCGAGAAATCGGCCGACCTGCGCGATCGTCGCCGCGTGCGCCTGCGGGTGACGAACGGCGGACGCAAGGTTTTGCTTTCGCTCGCGCCCTATCAGCGTCAGGTCAATGACACGGCATTCGCCAATCTGAAGGCGACCGAGCTGCAGGAGTTGAGCGGCCTTTTGGGCGAGCTGCTGCCCGGCATGGACCGCGCCGTCAACCTGATTAACTTCATCCTCAAGCAAGAGAGCGGGCCGCTTGAAGGCAAACTTCAGTAGAGGTGCGCGGCTCGCGTTTTGACGACGGCGCGGGATTTTTACCAAAGGATGGAGGCAACTCCAGTAACCCGGCGGCTCCCCTGATTAACCAGCTCCCCGCCAGTTTTTTGCGCAGGATTTATCGTGCCGAGCTACGCTTTAGCGAATTCCTGGGATCATGCGAGGCAGCGCCTCCATCTTCTTGAACAATTCCACGACCCGTTGACCCGGCGGCGGCTTGAGGAACTGGGGGTTCGTCCGGGTTGGCGTTGCCTGGACGTCGGCGCTGGCGCTGGCTCGATCGCGAGCTGGCTGTGCCGCAAGGTGGGCAGCGCAGGGCGGGTTATCGCGACCGACATCGACACCCGCTTCCTTGAAGAGATTCGTGCGGCCAATTTCGAGGCTCGCCGCCACGACATCAGGACCGACCCCTTGCCCGTGGCCAAGTTCGACCTGGTCTGCGCGCGCTGGCTCCTTCACCATCTGCCGCACCCCGAGCGAATCATCGAGCGCATGCTGACGGCGCTGCGACCGGGCGGATGGCTGTTGCTCGAAGAGGTGGACTTCTTTCCGCTCGGCGCTTCCAGCTCGCAGGTTTACATCGATTTCATGACGGCACTGACCAAGACCGTGGTAGCGCATTCCGGCGGTAACTCCTTGTGGGCGAGATCGTTGCCGGAGTTGATGACGAAGCAAGGCCTTACCAGCCTCCATGCCAATGCCGAGGTTGCGATTCTCAGGGGCGGCTCGCCAGTCGCCGAGTTCTTCCAGTTCACCGCCGCGCAGATTAGGGAGCAGGTTATTGCCTCCGGCGCCCTGTCCGCGAAACGTTTCGATGCCGGGGTCGCCTTGCTGAAAGATCCGGACTTTTGGGCATTTGCCGGCGCGGGAATTGGAGTGTGGGGAAAAGCTCCGCAACGCGCTAAATACCGGCGCGTCCCGACCGCCGCCACGCTCGACTGACTGACGCCCCCGCCGATTCTCTAGCGATACTCGTCGCCGCAGTCCCCGATCGCCGCAAAGAGATCGCGCGACTTCGCCGTGATTTGCTCGATCGCCGCCCGATCGTCGTCGGCGAGACTGAAGGCAAAGACCCGGGCGTTTTCCGCGAGATGCTCGGCGATTCCGAGTCGCGCGCCGAGAATCACGCCTGCCACCGCCGGACGATCGAGGATGTAACGCGTGCCGACATTGGCGATACTGACCGCATGCTTGTCGGCGACGCCTTTGAGCGTGGTCAACAATTCCTGGAACAGCGGCCATCCGCCCCACGCGTCGACCATGTTTTTGTACTTCCGCAATGACGCGGTGCCCAGTTCCGCCGTTCGTGGCTCGGGCCGCCCCAGATATTTTTCCGTCAGCAGGCCGCCCAACACCGTGCCATACGTCAGCAAGTGGATTCCCTGGTCGCGGCAGTAGCGCGCCATCTGGACTTCCGGGCGTCGATCGACGATTGAGTACTGCACCTGGTTCGCGACGATTTTGATCCCGTGCTCCCCGATTATGCGCAGATGTTCCGTGTCAAAATTGGTCAGCGCCAGATGGCGGATCAGGCCTTCGTCGCGCAAGTCGCTCAGATGCTTCAGCGCCTCGAGGTAGTACTCATCGTCATAGTGCCACCAGTGAAATTGCAGCAGATCGAGCGTCGCCACCTGCATACGCGACAGCGAGGTCCGCACCGCCTCCTCGACGATCGCGCGGGTCATCGGGCCGGGCCGCGGCACCCATTTGGTGAAGGCTTGCATCTCGCCGAGGCGTGCCGCCCCGTAGCGTGCGGCGAATCCCCGCCGGAACTCCCCGATAAAATCCTCCGCCGGGCCATAGTGATCCGCGAGGTCCCAGGTCGTGAAGCCGGCGGCTTGATAATCGAACATCGCCGCGATCGCGCGGCGCGGATCGATCGCGCCATGCGCGCCCGAGACTTGCCACAGCCCGTTCAGAATCCGGCAGACGGTGAGATCAGGGGTGAACGCAAAACGGCTCGCCGCAGGCAGCATGACGGTCCTCTCTTCGCACACATAACATCTTCAACAAACCGACGCGAAGCAGTAAGGATTGTAGTCGTGGTTGCAGTGCATGCAATATTGGCTCGGTCGTCGTTGACGGCCGAGGCGCGGAGAAGAGAGATCGATGGAAACAGACCCTGCTAACAAAACGCCGTTCGTACCGCTGCGCCTGACCTGGGGGTGGCTGCTCGCGCTCGGTATCGCGCTGATCATTCTCGGCAGCGTGGCGCTGGGGGATACGCTGGCCGTCACGCTGGTTTCGGTCCTCCTGATTGGATGGCTGCTCATCGTAAGCGGCATCCTCCACGCGGTGCACCTGTTTCGTCACACCGAAATACGCTCGTTCTGGAATATTCTCGGCGTGGTCTGCGATTTTGGCGCCGGCTTCTACATGGTCGCCAACCCCGCGCTCGGCGCACTGACCTTGACCCTGGTGCTGGCGGCCTTTTTACTGGTGAGTGGCGTCTCCCGGCTGTTCGCAGTCCTTCCCGCGGACTTGCCCCACAAGTTGTGGCCTGTCCTGAACAGCGTCCTTTCTATCGTTCTTGGGATTATGTTGTGGGTGCACTGGCCGTGGACGGGACTCTGGTTCATCGGCTTTGCGATCGCGATCGAATTGCTTTTCCGCGGCTGGGCCTCGGTGATGGTGGCGCTGGCGTTAAGGAGCGGCGCCCCGCGTCCCGTGGTCTCTTCGCAGCCTGCCTGACCATTCGCCGCCGGGGTGAGGCGCTTCCCTTCCCGTGGCCAGTCTCACGAGGGTCGCACGGTTCAAGGTCAGCGCAGCGCGGAGCGGGCGGTACTTCCGGATCAACGGGCGCAGCGCTGCGGAGGACGCTCGGTCGCGTCGATGATGGGGCAAGCTTTCGGTGCGAGAACGTGCGGCGGGGCTAACGGAGCGTCCGCGGGTCGCAACGCATCGCGAAGCGGCCAGATAAAAGCCTCGAACATGCTTGACGGCGGGTCGCAATCAGTCACGCCGGTCGCCGGATACTCGTCGGCCCGCGCCACGTAATATGAGCCGAAAATGACGTCGAAGATTGGAAAAAGCGCGGCAAAGTTCATGTCAAAGTGCTCACGCTTTCGCGAGTGATGGATGCGATGGTACTGCGGCGAGTTCAAAAGGTAAGAGTGGCGGCCGAATCCGACGCGCAGATTCATATGAAAAAAATAGTGGGCCTCGCAAATGAGCGAGTAGGCAAAGATCACCGCCGGATTCGCTTTGAACAATAGCCCGACCATCGGGTAGACAGACACGGTTTTGAGGGTCTGTTCAAGCCAGTAGTGTCTTTCCGTGGTTGAGACATTCAGCGCGGAATCGCTGTGATGAAAGGAGTGCATCGACCATAGCAGCGGACTTTTATGCTGGGCGCGGTGAAAGACGTACTCGCCGAAGTCCATCGCAACCGTATAGGCGACGATCGCTCCGGCCACGCCTCGACCTGAGGCGGGCAGCGCGAAATAGCCGCCACCAGCCTTGTTGACGGCCTCAACCGCAAGCGCCGCCACAGCAACCGCGGCAAATCCGCCAAGGATCTTGTGCAGCAGAACCGCATAGCTGAAGTTGAAGACCACGTCGCCGAATGGCGGCTTGGTCACCGGCCGCAACCGCTCAATCAGTATAAGGAGGCTGGGAATGACCACCAGACTCAGTCCCGTGACCCCAAGGATCAAAATCAGTCCGTGCCCAAGGCTCATCTCGAAATTGTGTTAAGTTTGTGGTTTTATGGCAATCGGTTTTCCTGGCGCGGAAAAAACAGGTCTGTCGTCGTATGCCGTCCCCGCTCTTCCCGGCGCGTGATCGCCAGTCCCGTCTCAACCGCTACCAGTGCCGCGGTCCGGCTCTAGTATTCGGGCTTGAAGTCGAAGTGATGAATCGCCTCGATGTAGCGGATCGTGCGCGTCTTCGAGCGCATCACGACACTGTTGGTCATCGCGCCGCCGGAGAAGAAGCGCACCCCGCGCAGGTAATCGCCAGTCGTCACGCCGGTGGCCGCGAACATCACGTCGTTGCCTGCGACCTCTTCGAGCACGAATTTGTGCCGCAGATCGAGGATACCCGCCGCCAGGCAGGCCTCCGACTCGCGCTCGTCGCGCGGCGCGAAGCGGCATTGCATCTCACCGCCGGCGGAGCGAATCGCGGCGGCGGCAAGCACGCCCTGATGGGCTCCGCCGACACCGATCAGCAAGTCGATTTCGCTCTCCGGCCGGGTGGTCGCGACCGCCGCCGAAAGGTCGCCGGCCGAGAGCAGCTTGATTCCCGCGCCGGCTTGCCGCACCTCGGCAATCAGCTTGTCGTGGCGCGGGCGATCGAGAATCGCGACCCGCAAGTCTTCCACATAGACGTGCTTCGCTTCGGCGAGCGCCTTCAGGTTGTCGCTCGGCGAGCGGTCCAGGTCGATAATGCCGCGGCCGAGCGGTCCGCAGGCAATCTTGTCCATGTAAGTGTCGGGGCAGCGCAAAATCTTGCCGCGCTCGGCCAGCGCCACGCAGGAGAGCGCATTCGGGCCGCCGGTCGCGCAGATTAGCGAGCCTTCGAGAGCGTCGAGCGCGACATCAACCTCCGGCCCGGCGCCAGTCCCGACGATCTCCTCGGCATAGAGCATATCGGTCATGCCGCGGTCGCCTTCGCCGACGACGATTTTGCCGTCAAACGCAATCGAATTGAGCGTATTGCGCATCGCCTCGGCGGCGACCCGGTCCGCCGTGCGCTCGTCGCCCTTGCCGATAAAGCGCGCGGCTGCCAGGGCGGCCGCTTCGGTCGCCCGCACCACTTCCTGCGCGAGGTTACGCTCCATGCCTTGCGCTCCTTTGAATCAGTTCGACGGCAACGCCGCACCAAACAGCGTCGCGATTAGTTGATAGCCCGCGCCGACCACGAGGCCGGTGCGCCGGGCGTCGGCCTCAGTGTAGCGGCGGTCGGCCGCGCTGTGCTGGTCGCTCAGTGCTCCACCGTCAACCATAGCGAACGGCACCGCTTCGTTCGAGTGCGTCTTGAGTTTCGACGGGGTCGCGTGATCGGGCATCAGCAGCAACCGGAAATCGCCGAGCGCCGGCAAGTCGCGCAAGAGCGGGCCGAGAATCAATTCGTCGATCCGCTCGAGCGCCTCGGTCTTGAGGTCGGCGCGCCCCATGTGACCAGCCTCGTCGGGGGCCTCGATATGGAGCAGCAGAAAATCGCGCCGGCGCAACGATTCGAGCCCGTAGCGACCCTTCGCCGCATAATCGGTGTCGAGAAAACCCGTCGCACCCGGCACCGTAATCACTTCGAGACCCGCCAGCCGGCCGAGACCGTTAACCAGATCGACCGCCGAGATGACCGCGCCCTCGACACCGAAACGATCCTTCAGCGTCGGGACGTCCGGCCGCTTGCCCTGGCCCCAGAACCAGACTGCGGTCGCCTCCGGCTTGCCCGCCGCGCGCCGCGCGCGGTTCACCGGATGCTCGCGCAGAATGTCAGCGGCCCGGCCCATGATCGCGCTCAGGCGATCGGCGCCCTCCCCCGCGGGCAGATGGGATGCGACGGGTTTGCCGGTGATATCGTGGGGTGGCGTGAGCCGCGTGCCGTTGATCCCGCCGCGCCAGACCATCAGATGGCGATAGCTGACCCCGTTATGAAACTCGAGGCCATCGCCGCTCAACGCGCGACTGATATCCGCGACGATCTTTGCCGCTTCTTCGCTCGTGATATGCCCCGAGGTGAAGTCATCCATGATGAGTGCGCCGTCGGCGCCGGGCTTGAGCGACACCAGATTCATGCGAAACACGACGTCGTCCGGGCCAAGCTCGATACCCATGCTGGCCGCTTCGATCGGGGCGCGACCCGTGTGATAGCGCGCCGGGTCGTAGCCGAGCATGGTCATCGTGCCGACGTCGCTGCCGGGCGGCATCCCCTGGGGAATCGTCGCCACCAGTCCGAGGCGGCCGCGCGTCGCGATACGATCCATGTTGGGCTTGCGCGCGGCTTCGAGCGGGGTCCTGCCGCCCAGTTCGTCGCACGGCCAATCAGCCATCCCGTCGCCATGAATGATGATGTACTTCATGCTTCCCGCCAGTCTTCTAGGGAACCTCTGCATAAGTAATTTTCGCGATTCCCTTCACAGCGCCCAGCACTTGAGCGAGAGCGAAGATGCATGTCCATTTGCTCCGCTCAGAATGCCATTGTTACTTATTATAACTATAGGCCCCTTTTGTCATTCTGAGCGGAGCGAAGAATCCCGGGATTCTTCACTGCGCAGACTCCGTTCAGAATGACAAAATCACTTGTGCAGAGCTTCCCTGGAACTCTTTGAAAACCTATCATTTCAATCCCATCCTCTGCATCCACAATAGAAACTATCCTCCGGGCTGCTCGGCTGATACTCGAAGAGCGGCAAGGTACCTCTACTCAGAACCCGGCAGTAACACCCTCCACCGAGAGGACAATGCCCTCCGCCTTCGATTGGTCCATGGTTGAGAGGAGGACTCTTGTGGTATCCGAACGCAGTACATCGCGCGAAACGATCAGCTAGGTCTGGCGCGCTGCCGAGGCCTCCGCACTTCCTACAGGGTGCCTTTTTGTCGAATAAATTGTCCTGATCGACTCCAGCACCTTGGCACGGCCCACAAACTACCTTCTCCATGCCCGTCCCCCCAGCTAACTATTTCGAGCCTTCGGATGGCCGTCGCATCACAACCCCTGCGCTAATTGATCCGCCTGCAAGCATTGAAATACCAACCAAAAAGAAGAGCAACGTTTCACTGTCTATTCCGGGGTAGTGCGCGAATAGAATTACCAGCACGATGAACGTGAAGAGGCCGCAAGCAAGCACAACTCCCAATACGATCAAGACATCTGCAAGACGCTCCATGGCGATTCCTATGAAAAAGCCATACTACCAAGGCTAGGAACTCAGCTCTCCAGAATCTTGAACACCTTTTCGATATCCGGTTCCACCACCAGCGTATTGCTCAGATTCTTGAGGGCGGTGTCCGGATCTTTCAAGCCGTGGCCGGTCAGCGTGCAGACCGCGACCGAGCCGGGCTTGAGTCCGCCGCTCGCCCCGTACTTGAGCAGGCCGGCGACCGAGGCGGCCGAGGCGGGCTCGGCGAAAATCCCCTGCCCCGCGATCAGCCGATAGGCCGCCAGAATCTCGGGGTCGGTCACCATGTCGATGATCCCGCCGGACTCGTCGCGCGCATTGGTCGCGCCTTTCCAGCTCGCCGGATTGCCGATTTTGATCGCGGTGGCCACCGTATGCGGGTCGTCGATCGGATGACCGACGACGATCGGCGCGGATTCGGCCGCCTGATAGCCCATCATGCGCGGCAGGCGCGCGGAAAGTCCCTCGGCCTGATACTCCTTGTAACCCGCCCAGTAGGCCGTGATATTGCCGGCATTGCCGACCGGCAGGAAATGATGGGTCGGCGCGTCGCCGAGCTGATCGCAGACCTCGAACGCGCCGGTCTTCTGCCCCGCGATCCGGTCCGGATTGACACTGTTGACCAGCCGAATCCGCACCGGGTCGCGTTCGGCCAGGTCGCGCACCACCTTCAGGCAGATATCGAAGTTGCCGATAACCTCGATCACCCGGGCCCCGTGCATCACGCTCTGCGAAAGCTTGCCGAGCGCGACCGCACCCTTGGGAATCAGCACATAAGCCTGTAGTCCGGCGCGCGCCGCGTAGGCCGCCGCCGACGCCGCGGTATTGCCGGTCGACGCGCAGATGACCTTGCGCGCCCCTTCGCCGAGCGCCTTGCTCATCGCGACCGTCATCCCGCGGTCCTTGAAGGAGCCGGTGGGGTTGGCGCCTTCGAATTTCAAGTAAACCTTGACGTTGCGGCCGACCCGCTCGGCCAGCGCCGGGCTTTCGATCAGTGGCGTCGCCCCCTCGTTCAGGGTGACGACCGGGGTCGCGTCGCTGACCGGCAGAAAGCGGCGATAGTGCTCGATCAGGCCCGGCCAGCGGGTCAGTCGCGGCGGCGTCGATTGGTGCCCCTGCGCAGCCATTCCTTCCTCACAAGTTTGCTTCAATCCGAATAAAGGCCGGTGGTCCCTGGATCATCTTGAGCCGGCCGATCGCGGCCAGCGCCCGCCGCAGATTGCGCTCACGGGCCTCATGGGTCCGCATGATGACCGGCACCGTCGTCTCCACTGCGCGTTCCTGCTGAATCACCGACGCGATCGAGATCTGGTTGCGGCCCAGCACCGAAGCGATCGTGCCGAGCACGCCCGGCCGGTCCCGCGCCATGAACCGGAGGTAATACTCGCATAGCACGTCGTCCATCGGCTTGACATGCGCGCGGCGAACCAACGCCGACGGATAGCCCAGCGGATGCGCCCCGGCGCGGGCTTCGGCGCGCCGCTGCCGGGCGATTTCGAGAATATCGGCGACCACCGCGGTCGCCGTCGGCATCATGCCCGCGCCCCGGCCATAGTACATACTCGCCCCCAGCGCCTCGCTGTTGACGTAGATTGCGTTGAAGGCGTCGCCGACACTGGCCAGCAGATGGCGCGTCGGGATCATCGTCGGATGGACCCGGGCCTCGATCGCGCCGTCGTCGTCCTTGGCGATCGCGAGCAGCTTGATCGTGTAACCGAGCTCGCGCGCATAGGCGATATCGGCGCGCGTCAGCCGGCTGATCCCCTCGGTATAGACCTGCGCGGGCTTGAGACTCGCGCCAAAGGCCAGCGTCACGAGCAGGCAGAGTTTGTGCGCCGCGTCGTGACCCTCGATATCGAGCGTCGGGTCGGCCTCGGCCAGACCGCTGCGCTGGGCCGCGGCCAGCGCGTCGGCGAACTCGGCGCCCCCGTCGGTCATCATCGTCAAAATCGCATTGCAGGTGCCGTTGACGATTCCATAGATCGCGCGCTGCCGATCCCCGGCCAGCGCTTCGCGCAGCGTGCGCATAATCGGGATACCACCGCCGACGCTGGCCTCGAAACCCACCGCGAGACCGGCCTTGGCCGCGGCGCCAAAGATCTCCTCGCCGTGATCCGCCAGCAACGCCTTGTTGGCGGTGACGACGTCCTTGCCCGCGCGCAGCGCCTGCAGAATCAAGCCCCGGGCCGGTTCGATTCCGCCAAACAGCTCGACCACCAGATCGACGTCTTCGCGGGTGACCAGGGCGGCCGCGTCGCGCGTGATCAGGCTGCGCGGGATTCCGATCGCGGGATTCGGCTTCAGGCTCCGGTCGGCGATTCCGGCCAGGACCAGCGGCGCGCCGAGCCGGCTCTCGAGAATCGGGGCGTTGCGCCGCAGCAGCCGCACCACGCCCTCGCCGACCGTCCCGCATCCGAGCAGGGCGATCCGCACCGGCTTCAATTGCTTGGCCCCCGCACTAGTCCTGAAGTTGTACCCCGTAAATTCTTTGAATCTTCCGGCGCTCTTTTTCTACGCCTCGCCCTGGCCAGGGAGAGGCCGGCGGCGATTAGCGAAGGAAATCGCCAGCCGGGTGAGGGTTGACCGCCAACATGCATCAAGGCACGCATCATTCGACGGAACTTGCGAGGACGCCCCCGCTAGGACGAAGCGGCGCGGCGGGGCCGCGGCACCTCAGCCTTGGCCAGGGCGTGGCGAATTCCGCGCAACGCCTGGCGCGTCCGATGCTCGTTTTCGATCAGCGCAAAGCGGACATGCCCGTCGCCGTCGGCGCCAAAACCGACCCCCGGCGAGACCGCCACTTTGGCCTCGCTCAGCAGGTACTTGGCGAACTCCAGTGAGCCCATCGCGCGGAAGGGTTCCGGGATCGGCGCCCACACGAACATCGTGGCGCGCGGCTTCTCGACCGGCCAGCCCGCCCGATTCAGGCCGTCGACCAGCACGTCGCGCCGGCGGCGGTAGGTCTCGACGATCTCGCCCACACACTCCTGCGGGCCGTTGAGCGCCGCAATCGCGGCCACCTGCACCGGGGCGAACATCCCGTAGTCGAAGTAGGATTTGAGCCGGGTCAGCGCCGCGATCATCTCGCGATTACCGACGGCGAAACCGACCCGCCAGCCGGGCATGTTGTAGCTCTTCGAGAGCGTGAAGAATTCGACCGCGACGTCGCGCGCGCCGGGCACCTCCATGATCGAGGGCGCCTTGTAGCCGTCGAAACAGAGATCAGCGTAAGCGAGATCCTGCACCACCAGGATTTCGTTCTCGCGCGCAAACTCGACCACGCCCCGCATGAAACTCAGATCGACCGTCGAGGTGGTCGGGTTATGCGGGAAGTTCATGATAAGCAGTTTCGGGCGCGGCCACGAACGGCTGACCGCGGCGGTCATCTCGTCGAAGAATTCCGCGCCGTTGTTGCGCATCGGCACGCCCTGCACCTGCGCGCCCGCGATAATGCAGCCGTACTGATGGATCGGATAGGTCGGTGTGGGCGCCAGCACGACGTCGCCCTGATCGAGAATCGCCAGCGCCAGATGGGCGATACCCTCCTTCGAGCCGATCGTGACGATCGCCTCGGAGTCCGGATCGAAGTCGACCTCGTAGCGGCGCTTGTACCAGTCGCAGATCGCCAGGCGCAGCTTGTAGACCCCGCGCGAGACCGAGTAGCGATGGTTGGCGTCCTTGGTCGCGGCCTCGACCAGCTTGGCGACGATATGGGGCGGCGTGGGCTCGTCGGGATTACCCATGCCGAAATCGATGATGTCCTCGCCGGCGCGGCGGGCCTTGAGACACAGCTCGCCGATCGCGTTGAAGACGTAGGGTGGTAGTCGTTTAATTCGGGGAAATTCAACCATTTGCTCGCCGGCCCATCCGCGCCGCCTCTGCCACTACGGGCTAACCCTACATTTTTATCGAACCGCCCGCCCTCCCGCTAGAGCGATCGAAAAGGTAGTTGGTCAGTTTCACCTGTTCGTTCTACGACGCCCTCTTATCTGTCACTCTCGCGCGTGGCTGCCGCGCGAAGAGTCCCGGATCCCGGGATTCCTCGCGCGCCAGACAAACCAGACGCGCGGGAATGACAACCAAAGCATGCCAACAACAAGGGCAAACCGAGTCACGTCTCATCGGGTAATCCGTCCGAGGACACGGCCTCCCAACTCTTGTCGTACTCTGCCGCAGCTTCCCCGTAAGCAGCTTCCAGCTCGCGGCTCCGGAGCAGCTTGATCGCTTCCTCGAACACTTGCGAGCGGCTGCGCCAGCCACGCTTCTTGCGATAGTATTCGGCGAAACGGGCTAGCGAGTCGGGCAATAATATGAAGAACTTAGTCATCTGTCACTGCTCTGCCGGAACTGGCGCGACGACTGTCGGAGCGACGATCCGGCGCGCCGCAAGGTAACAGTGCAGCGCGGCGACCGAAATGAGCCCGCGAGCTGCCACGCGCGCGGGATTCCGCCGCGATCAGCCACCATTCCGGCCGTCAGCAGGTCCGCATCCGCGCCGCCTCTGCCACTGCGGGCTAATCCTTAATTTCTATCGGACCCGCCCGCCCTCCCGCTAGCCCGTCAAATGCAGGGGGCGTAATTTTGAGTTGGCGCTCTTCCTGAATGCGATTGCCGGCCAGTTTTGCTCGGCCGCTATCGGCTCCTCAGAGCTTTGCGTTAATCTACTGTTCGATCGGTGCCGGCAACAGGAATCAGCAGGAATCAGGATGATCGATTTTCAGACCAATCCCGCCCGCTATCGCCACTGGAAGCTGAGTTTTGACGGCCGGGTCGCGACGCTCGCGCTGGACGTGGACGAGAACGGCGGCATCCATCCGGGCTACGAGCTCAAGCTCAATTCCTACGATTTGGGCGTCGATATCGAGCTTTACGACGCGATTCAGCGCCTGCGCTTCGAGCATCCCGAGATTGCCAGCGTAATCGTAACGTCGGCCAAGGAGCGGATCTTTTGCGCCGGCGCAAACATCCGGATGTTGAGCCAGGCGGAGCACGGTTTCAAAGTGAACTTCTGCAAGTTCACCAACGAAACCCGCAACGCCATTGAAGACGCGTCGGCGAACTCCGGTCAGGTCTATCTCACGATGATTAACGGGCCGTGCGCCGGCGGCGGCTACGAGCTCGCGCTGGCGACCGACTACCTGATCATGGCCGACGACGGTTCGACCAGCGTGTCGTTGCCGGAAGTGCCGCTGCTGGCGGTGTTGCCGGGCACCGGCGGACTGACCCGCCTGGTCGACAAGCGCCGGGTGCGGCGTGATCGCGCGGACTTCTTCTGCACCACCGAGGAGGGGGTGCGGGGCCGGCGCGCGGTCGAATGGCGGCTGGTCGACGAGGTCGTCGCGCGCCGGCAACTGCGCGACGCGGCGCTGCGCAAGGCCGCCGCGTACGCCGCGCGCTCGACGCGCCCCGCGGATGCGGCGGGCGTCGTGCTGCGTCCGCTTGCGCGGCGCTTCGACGGCGATCGCATCGTGTACGACCATCTGACCGTGGATCTCGATCGCGCTCGCGCGCTCGCGAATCTGACGATGCAAGGCCCGCACGAGCCCGCCCCGGCCAGCATCCAGGAGGTCGCGCGGCTGGGCGACGCGTTCTGGCCGCTCGCGCTCGCGCGCGAGCTTGACGACGCGATTCTCCATCTGCGCTTCAACGAGGAGGCGGTCGGCATCTGGGTCTTCCGGACGCTCGGCGACGGTCACCTGGTCGAGACCTATGATCGGCTCCTGCTCGCTAATCGCGACGATTGGTTGGCCAACGAGGTAATCCTTTACTGGAAGCGCGTCCTGAAGCGGATCGACGTCAGCGCGCGATCGCTGTTTGCCCTGATCGAGCCGGGATCATGCTTTAGCGGGACGCTGCTCGAACTCGCGCTCGCCGCCGATCGCGCTTACATGCTGCAGGGTGTGCGCGAGGGCGTGGAGCTGCCGCGCGCGCGGCTCAGCCTGAGCGGCATGAATTTCGGCCCGTTGCCGATGGGCAACGGACTCGCGCGGCTGGCATGCCGCTTCCTCGATGATGATGAGCACCTGGATCGGTTACGGCATAAAATGGGTGAAACACTCGAAGCGGAGGCCGCCGCGGAATTGGGTCTGGTCGGCTTCTGTCCGGACGAAATCGACTGGGACGACGAAGTGCGGATCGCCCTCGAGGAGCGCGCAGCCTTCTCGCCCGACGCGCTGACCGCGATGGAAGCGTCGCTGCGCTTCGCCGGACCGGAAACGCTCGAAACCAAGATTTTCGCGCGCTTGACCGCCTGGCAGAATTGGATCTTCCAGCGCGCCAACGCCGTCGGCGAAAATGGCGCGCTCAAACGCTACGGCAGTGGCCAGCGGCCGGCCTTCGACCCGCGGAGGGTATGATGGAAATCGACTATGCGGAAAAGATCCCCAACAACGTGAATCTTGCCGGTAACCGCCGGCTGCAGCGCGCGCTCGAAGAATGGCAACCGCACTTCCTGAACTGGTGGCGCGAGCTTGGGCCGCAGGGATTTCAGGCCGTGGACGTTTATCTGCGCACCGCCATCTCGGCCGACGCCAGCGGCTGGGCGACCTTCGGTCACGTCAAGATGCCCGACTATCGTTGGGGTATCTTTCTCGCCGAGGCCGAGCCCGAGCGGAAGATCGCGTTTGGCGACCACAAGGGCGAACCCGCGTGGCAGGATATCCCGGGCGAGTATCGCGGGATGCTGCGGCGGCTGGTCGTGACCCAGGGTGACACCGAGCCTGCCTCGGTCGAGCAGCAACGCCAACTCGGCGCCACCGCCCCGTCACTCTACGACTTACGCAATCTCTTTCAGGTCAACGTCGAAGAGGCGCGCCATCTGTGGGCGATGGTTTACCTGCTGCACGCCTATTTCGGCCGCGACGGCCGCGAGGAGGCCGAGGCCATGCTTGAACGGCACTCGGGCAGCCCCGACCATCCGCGGATTCTCGGCGCGTTCAACGAGGCGACGCCCGACTGGCTCGCCTACTTCATGTTCACCTACTTCACCGATCGCGACGGCAAGTATCAGCTTGCGAGTCTCGCCGAATCCGGCTTTGATCCGTTGTCCCGCACCTGCCGTTTTATGCTGACCGAGGAAGCCCATCACATGTTCGTCGGCGAAACCGGCGTGGGGCGCGTGGTCGCGCGCACCTGCGACCTGATGAAGGAACATCACACGGCGAAGGTTGCGGAATATGGCGGAATCGAGCTCGCGTTAATCCAGAAATACCTGAATTTTCACTACGCGGTTTCCCTCGATCTGTTTGGCGCGGAGGTTTCGACCAACGCCGCCAACTACTTCACCGCCGGGCTCAAGGGGCGCTTCCGGGAGACCGAGCGCGCGGACGACCATCAACTGAAGGATCAGCAGTACGAGGTCATGGGATGCGTCGGCGAGGCGATCGTGATGGAAAGCCGGCCCGCGCTGCTCGCGCTGAACGAAATTCTCCGCGACGACTACGTGGCGGATTCGGCGCGTGGCGTGGCGCGCTGGAACAAGATCGTCCGGGGCGCCGGAATCGATTTCGAGTTGCAACTGCCCCATCGCGGCTTCAACCGCCAGATCGGCGAATTTGCGAGCGTACGCGTGACTCCCCAGGGAAAAATCGTGACGAACGAAACGTGGCAGGCCGCCGCGCACGATTGGCTGCCGACGCCCGCGGACCGGGAATTTGTGGGCTCATTGATGAAGGCGGCGACCAAACCCGGGGAATATGCCGGATGGCTGACGCCGCCCGCCCGCGGCATCAATCATCAGGCGCTGGATTTCGCCTATGTGCGGGCCTAAAGACAACCGTGCCGGAGGCACGGAACAGGGGGCGCGTTAGTGGAGCGTAGCGGAACGAGCAAGCGAGTCTGCGAGTTGCGTTTCACAGTTTCTGGGCGCGGCTGGATTGAGGCCGCGCCTCGCGGACTCGGCCGCCCCCCGGAGCCGCGGCCAAAATATAGTTCGCTAGACTTTGAGTGACGCCACCCCGTTCGACAGCTTGGGGGCGCATCGCGGCAGGCGGAGTCCCGCCGCCGCCTTCTGGTTGGTCTGCAGGCCGAACCAGAAGATCTGGTAAACCTGCCGGACCGCGTCGGCCGACGTGACGCGCGAAGTGGCGAGGAAATCGGGATCGATCATGCGGCGGACCGAGGCCAGCAGCGCCTCCGCCACGACTCGCGGCGCGATCTTGCGAAAGACATTCTCGCGCTCACCTTGCTCGATTACTTTGGTGAGCGCGTTCGTCACCTGCGAGATGTTGTGTCTGACGGCGCGCTCCCCCGGCGGGAAACGCATCAGGTCCCTGAGGTAGACCGCTGAGATACTCTCTAGCGCTTCCACCATGAATTCGACGCAGACCAGGATGGCGTCCTCGACGTTGCGCGCCGCCTGGACCTTGGCGATGTTTTCCCGTTCGAGCCGCGACATCCGGCGGGACATCACGGTGGCAAAGAAATTTTCGCGGCCGCGGGCAATCGTGTAGAGAGTGCGTTTGGAGCAATGCAGCAGGCGCGCCAGATCGTCGGTGCTCAGATGCAGGAAGCCCTCCTTGACGAAGAGCGCTTCCGCTTCGTCGAGCAGCCGCTCGACACGTTCCGATAACTGCGGGGGTGCGGTCCTTGGCGTCATGCTGCTACTCTCGCAAAAAAGTGCGCCGCGCTACTAATCTGTCGTCCGCGAAAATTTTCCACGCGCTACCTTTGACTCGTGCGCGGTACTACTGGTATAAGGAAACGTACCGAGCGTTCCTGCGCGGCCGTAACTTCGAGAGCGGACCGTGTACGCGGCGTTGAAGTCCTCTGAATCGGACTAGTTGTCCTCAGAGTTGGATCAAGTCCGCGCTCCACGTTACCCCGTCTTTCACGACCCAGTCTGCGGCGGCATGCTTCTGTGGGGAGCGCTGAGAAATCGGTATCTAGGGGCCCCAGATTCTTCCCCGAACGCGAGGCCCCGTCCCCAAGATGCCCCGACTCAGCACACTCCCCAGAGGCATGCCGCAGGGTCACCGTATAATCCCTTTCATTAGAGATGTCCACTGCCGCGCGATGGTGCGTCTAATTACCCTTCATCAGTTTTAAACCCGCGGGTCCGGCATAACCCGCGAAATCGGGTGCCTATGTGATGCCGAAGAACGCCGGCGACGTCGTCTAGGCCGGATCTGAAACAGTGTGCGATGCAGCTACGATTACGCTGACTTTAGGCACGGTTGTGTCGAATGCGGGGCATGGGACTCCCTTGCGGCTCATGGCCTCGGCAACCAGGTGGGGTCAGCCGGGCGAGGGGACCCCATTGGAGGCCTTTTCGGCGGAAGGCTCCTGCAGGCCCGACTCAAAAGCGTCGGTGGCTTTGCGCAGATAGATGATCCCGCCGTCGACTTCCGCCTCCGTCAGCCTCTCCACCATGCGGCGGAGCAGGCGACGCCCCTCGGCGACCATCATCTCGACGAACTTCTCGCCCTTCGCCGTCAACAGGACCTGTTTTTCCCGGGCGGAATCCGGATCCTCGACGATCTTGAGGAGGCTCAGTGGCGGCCGGGACATCCCGCGCAGGGCTTTCGTAATCGCCGAGCTGCTGACCTCGAACCAGGTCTGGAGGGAGCGTTCAATCGCCTTGCGGCGCATCTGGCGTCCGCCGATTCCCTCCGAGTGAATCAGCCACATGATGGCGGTCTGCTTGCGCGTCAGTTTCCCGTTGCGCATCGCGTCTTCGAACGCGATGCCGGTTTTGTAATGCACGGGATAGAAGAGTTCCAGCAGTTCCGTGACACGTTTTTCCGTGGGACTTTCGGCGATGTCGTGGAATTCCATCTTTGGTGGGCCGGTGGCCGGGCGCTTGCCGCGCAAACCGGAAAACAGTTTCCAGCCGACATTATTATCGTAGTTGGCCGGGACAGGGAAGAGCACCGCGCCCCATCAACGCAGGTCCACGGCCAGTGCGCCGAGCACCCCACGCGGCAACGCCGATCAGCGCTTGACCGCGGCCAGGTTGATCAGCGTTTCTTCATGGCCGGCGCGCGGCGCGACCCCGAACCATCGCTCCATGACCCCAAGGTCCGGCCGGCTCCACCACAGGTATGGGTACGCAATCGAGCCCGGCGCCACCGTGAAGCCCGCCCGGCGGATCATCCGCAGATACTCGTCCGCAGTGCGCTGGACGTTCATCGGATGCCGGAAGAGCAGGCGGATAATCCACGAAAAGATGAATTTCCGCGTGGATTCGCCAAAAAGCAGCACACCGCCGGGCTTCAGCACCCGGGCAATCTCACGCAAGGTCGCTTCCTGATCGACGACGTGATGGAAGGTCTGATGGCACAAGACCAGATCGATCGACCGGTCCGGCAGCCCGAGTTGCGAGCCGGGCGTGGTCTGGAACTCGACCGCGAGGCCCTGGCGGAGGGCCTCGGCCCGCGCGGCCGCGGTCATTCTGGCGTCGACGTCGATCGCGACGAGGCGCCGCGGCCGGAAGCGATCGTGCAGCAGTTGCAGGGCGAGCCCCCAACCACAGCCGAGATCCACAATCGCGGGGTAAGACGCCCGCCGATCCGGGATCAGGCCTTCGAGATTGCCGAGCGCGGTGGCTAGGACATAGCGCGACCAGACGCCGGTGTGAATGAACCAAGTGCCAAAGCGTGACTCCGTGACATGCGCTCCGGGCGCGGGCGGAGCATCCCCGGTGGTCTCGAACGGAGCCACCGCGGCGCGCCGATTGATCCTCGCGTCCAGCGACCCCGTCATGGTCTTGGCCGCCGCTCCTCGGCGGCGCTCGAGTCCGCCGGCGCGCGGTTCAGCCAGGCGGCCAGCGACTTGGCGTAAAAGATTCCCTTGAACGCCAGTAACGGTCCCGCGCAGCGCCATTCGCCTTGCAGATTACCCGCCAGCAGCGCGACTATCCCGGAACGCATATTGAGAATATCGCTGGGCGCCATGAACAGGTCGCGGAAGACCGGGTGGTTGATGCGATAGATCAGCCAGCCCAGCCGGTTCATCGAGCGGCGCAGGCGGCGCTCGGCGCGCCGCGCAAGCGCGAGGCCGGCCCGCGCATTCTGGAGCCACCTCATCGCCACCTCCGCGGCCAACTCCCCCGCCGTCATCGCGAGGAGCACGCCGCTCGAAAACACCGGATCGACGAAGGCGAAGGCGTCACCGATAATGAAAAACCCGTCACCGCTGGCGCGCGTTGCGCAGTAGGAATAGTTCGCCGCCGTCATGACCTCCGAAATGAGCTCGGCTGCGCGCATCCGCAGGTTGACGGTAGGACTGGCGCGCAGCCGCTCCAGCAGGAATTCGTCGAGGCTTACCCCGCGATGCTTGAACAGTGCCGGGCTCCCGACGAAACCGACGCTCATGGCGCCGCCCGGCAGCGGGATTATCCAGCACCAGCCGTCTTTGGTCAGATGGATCGAGATATAGCCAGACAGTTGGCCCGCACGCGGCTCGACGTTGCGGAAATGAGCGAATACGGCGGCGGTCGAGTTACGTTTGTTGGTGCGTCTCAGCCGCAACTTGCCGGCCAGAAAGGCGTCCCGCCCGGACGCATCGAGCACCAAGCGCGGGGCGAACAGAAGCTCGCTGCCACGATGGTCGACCGCAGTGACCCGGGTGCGGGCGCCGTTTGTACCGAGCGTTACGGCCGTCACGGCGGTCCGCTCCGCCACCCGCGCACCCTTGCGCCGCGCGTTGTCGAGCAGCGCGTGGTCGAACTCCGCGCGCCGCACCTGGTAGCTGTGGGTGTAGTCGCGATCGCGGCTCGCGGCGAACTCGTAGGCCACGCTTTGACCCGTCGCGTCGGAGACGAACTCCGCGCCGGGCTTGACGATACCCATCGCGGCCACCTCACGATGCATCCCGAGACGATCCAGGATGGGCAGGTTGCGCGGGAGCAGCGATTCACCAATATGAAAGCGCGGATGCGACCCTTTTTCGAGCAGCACAACGTCCCGGCCCTGGTCCGCGATCAAGGCGGCGGCCGTGCATCCCGCGGGACCGCCGCCAATCACCAGCACGTCGCACTGATTCGCGTCGTCCACGGCTTCGGTTATGGATGATTTTGCCGTGCCGGGCAATCTGGTACTGAACGAATAGGAATCGCCATATCTAAAAACGCAGTACCGGCGTTTAAAGGTTTTCCTTGTTAATACGTATGGCGCGGGCATCGACTGAAATTCCTGTCGAAATGATGCCCGACTTGACAGGCTTAGACTGACCGATAATGATCCCGTTGGCGCCGATCTCTCTCGCCTTCTTCTTCAACGGCTCGATAGCCTTCCCCAGAGTAAGCACCTGATATTTACCCGGATTTGTGTAGGAGATAATACCAACCACCTCGTATGGCTCCTTGACCTGAGAGTCGTCGGTGTAAACAAGAACTTCGGCGTTTCGCGCAAGCGGCGGGTAATGAGACGTTCCGATCGCTTGGACGGAGGCACGGGCGCAACCTGTAAATAGTATACTCAGGAGTATGAGCAAAGCGCCTCGCGTCATAATTATTATTTTCCTGTCCTCTCGGCTTGCGGCCTAGCCTCGGCGAGCTGCTCGGACGTCGCGTTGATCCGCGTCGGGCACCGTTACGGTTGTCGGCGATTCCGGCGCTGCGGGTAATCAGACAATCCGTCCGGCAATTCGCCGCGCTTGAAGTCGCGGCTCGCGCTGAGTCCTCTGTGGGACTACTTCGCGCGCTTGACGATCGTTCCCTCGAGCGAGATGTGGCCACCCGTGCCGCCAGCATGACATTCATACTTCGTCTTGTCAGCGATCGGATTGCCTTTCCAGGAACTCTGAATGTTAATGACCGCGTCGCCGCCCCGACTGATTGCTTCGTCGCGTAGTTCTCCTAGAGCTCCAAGTGCCGCCTCCTTGCACCATTGCTCGTCGGACTCGCCGCGCGTCTTGGCGATGTTGTTACCCACAAAGGCACCGAGATTCTGAGCCACTTTCGGAGGTGTCTGGTCCGCGAAATAGAGGGCCACTTTATTTCCCAGCTGTCCGAAGCCAGGATCGCTCACCACAGCCGCGTTGGGTAAGTAGTACGTATCATTGCGCGCTTCGGCGTTCGCGACGAACGTCAACAAAACCAAGGCCGCGATCATAAGGCGTCGAATCATGCCACTCCCCCTTCATCTTCAGACCCAGCGTAGAGTTTCGAGCCGGAAGCGTATAACCCATTATGGCCGCGGGCAACTCTAACTGTTCCTCGGGCTCGACGGTTGGCGCGCACGTCGCTATACCGTCGCCAGATGCTATTCTTATATATGCTGTGACGAGCATTTGAATACTTTTGAAGTTCGTAATATAGCCTTAATGTACGCAGATGGAACGATCGGATGCGACAAGTGGTAGCGACCCGATCAAGTCGGTGCGGTTAAGCGTCGATCAGTGGATGGCATGCGGCCCCGGCCTGGAGACGCAAGCGGACTGGATCGCATGGGCGCGCGGCGCGGCGGTGCGGGCAGCGTCCAGCCGCATACCGGTCGCACTTCCCGCGATCCTGCGTCGGCGTGTCACCGCTGTGGGGCAGATGGCCTTCCGGACGGCGTGCGCGCTGTCAGTCCCCGACGCGGCGCGCTTCATCTTTTGCTCGCGCCATGGCGAGTTCCAACGAACGTTGGGAATCCTTACCGCGCTGGCGACCAGTGAGCCGGTCTCGCCGGCCGAATTCAGCCTGTCGGTACATAACGCGCTCGCGGGACTCCTTTCGATCGCCTGGCACAATCGCGCCGGGCACACCACGATTGCCGCCGGCGCGGACAGTTTCAGGTCAGCGCTGATCGAGGCCGCATCGTGCTTGATCGAGCAGCCGGACGAGCCGGTGCTGCTGGTCTATTACGAGGATCGTCTGACGGCACCTTACGACGAAGTCGCCGATAGCGACGACACTTGTGTTGCGCTGGCGATGGTGCTGACCGCGCCGCGGCACGACGTCAGCGACGTGATCCTCGAGCTTGCGCCGTGCGCGACGGTCGCGGCGGCGGAGTCGGCAAGTGATCAGGCCCGGGCTTTTCTGCGCTTCCTGCTGACGGACGAGCCCGCCGGGGGACCGGGAAGCGAACCCCCCGATCGGCGGTGGCGGCGTGGTTAAGCGGATCTTTTACGTCTGGCGCCTGATCTGGACCGCGCTGGCGTTTGCCACGCTTGGTCTGGGCGGAGTGCTACTCGCCTTGACGGTTATTCCAGTGGCGACTCTATTTGTGCACGACGAGCAAACGCGTAATCGGCGTGCGCAGGGCATCATTCGCGAGAGCTTCCGCGTCTACCTTTGGCTCCTGCAGGGCATGGGAATTCTCAAGCTGGAGGTCATTGGCGGCGAGCAGCTCCGGGCGTGCCGCGGCAAGCTGGTCGTCGCGAATCATCCGACCCTGCTCGATATCGTGATTCTGATGGCACTCTTGCCCGACGCGAAGTGCGTCGGCAAGCGGCAACTCTGGCGGAATCCGATGCTGCGCCCGGTGGTGCGCGCGGCCGGTTATATCCGCAATGACGACGAGCCCGAGACCTTGATCGTGAAATGCAGCGAGGCGCTGGCGGCGGGCTATAATCTCATCATCTTTCCCGAAGGCACGCGGTCCGTTCCGGGCCAGCCGTTGCACTTTCACCGCGGCTTCGCGCATATCGCGCTCGCGAGCGGAGTCAATTTGCGGCCGGTGCTCATCACGTGCGAGCCGGTCACGCTGGTCAAAGGCCGGCCTTACTACAAGATCCCGGCTTCGCCCCCGCACTTCCGGATCGAGGTAACCGAGGAGATCGACGCGGCGCGTTATGCGCCCGCGGCCGCCGGCTCGCGCGCGCTGGACGCCAGAAAATTGGTTTCGTATATCGAGGCGGATTACTGTAGAAGGCTGAACCATGGCTGATCTCGAGCATGAATTGAAGGAACTGGTCGTCAGTGCGCTCGGCCTCGAAGATATCACCGCCGATGAAATAGACAGCGACGAGCAGCTCTTCGTGAGTGGACTCGGCCTTGACTCCATCGACGGGCTCGAACTGGGGATGGCGATCCGCAAGAAGTACGGGATCAAGCCGCAGGGAACGAAGGAAGAGATCCGCGCGATCTTCGCGACGATCAGCAGTCTCGCGCGCTATATCGCCGCGCAGCGGTCCGCCTTGAGATGATCTCGAAGAGCGAAATTCAGGTGGAACTGTCCAAGGTCCTGCAAGAGCTGTTCGATTTGCCGCCGGAGAGAATTACCCCGGGCGCGCGCCTGGCGGAAGATCTCGACCTCGACAGTATCGACGCCGTCGACCTGATGGCGAGGCTCCAGCAATACACCGGCAAGCGGATTACTGCGTCTGAATTCAAGACCGTCCGCACGATCAGCGATGTCGTCGACAAGCTCTACAAGCGGCTCGCGGCTGGCGCGTAGCCTCAACCTGGCCGGGCTGCTGGCCGTGATCGCGTATCCCTTCGCGATCTATTTCGGCCTGGGACGTTTCTCGCCCCGGATTATGATTGCAGGACTGCTTGTCCTGCTGGGCCTGCGGATGTACCGCGCATCGAATGACCGCGGCCGGCTGCCTTACCTGGTTGGCGGCCTGGGCGTAGTCATCATCGCCGCCCGTTCGCCGTCGGTGGGCCTGCGCGCCTATCCGATCCTGATCAGCCTGACGCTGGCAAGCGTGTTTGCCTACTCACTGCTGTGGCCGCCCACCATCATCGAGCAGATCGCGCGGATGCGGCGGCCGCGTATGCCACCCCGGATTGTCGCCTATCTGCGCAATGTCACGATCGTCTGGACCGGGTTCTTTTTGCTCAATGCCGCCATCTCGACCGCGACCGTGGTCAGCGGCAGTATCAAACTGTGGACACTCTATAATGGCTTCGTTTCGTATCTGATCATCGGGGCAATTCTGGCCGGTGAGTTGCTGTTGCGGCCGGTCGCCGACGATCTTCCGGGTAACGCCTGATGGGTATCGTCACGCTGACCGCCTTGCTCGCGGGTGCGCGGCCAGCGACGTATCCAATCGCGTACCTGGACGATGAACCGATCACGCTCGCGCGATGGCGTGCGGATATCGTCCATAACGCCGAGCGGCTGCGGGCGGCTCGCATCCAGCGCGGCGCGCTGGTTTGCCAGGAAGGCTACTGGTTCACGGTGGGACTGCTGGCGCTGGTCCGGATTGGGGCGAGCGTCATCCTGCCGCCGAACGAGCAACCCGGCACGCTGCTTGGGCTGCAACCCGAATTCGACGCGTTGGTGACGGACTCAAAGACGTCCGCGGTAGTCGATAAGGTCGTGCTCGAATCGAGTGCGTGTGAAGTCGCCGCGCTGGACTGTGACCTTGCGCGGAGCCGGATCGGGTTCTTTACCTCGGGCTCGACCGGCGAAATCAAGCAGGTGCCCAAGACCTTGCATCATTTTGAGCTCGAGGCGGAGGCCCTTGAGGCGCGATGGGGCGGGCATCTGGATGCGGTGCGGATTTTCGGCACGGTCACGCATCAGCATGTCTTCGGCATGACCTTTCGCGTGATGTGGCCGCTGCTCGCGGGGCGCCCCTTTCAATCGGAATTCCACGTCGCCTGGGAGCCGCTCCTCGCCAACCTGACGCCGCGCGCGGTGATCGTTTCGAGTCCTGCGCAACTCAGCCGGCTGGGAGGTCTGACGCCGTTACCAGTCGAGGATCGACCCGCGATGGTGATAACCGCCGGTGCGCCGTTACCCGAGGCCGCGGCGGCAGAGGCGACCGCGATCTTTAGCTGCGTGCCCACCGAGATTTACGGCAGCACCGAAGCCGGGGTAATCGGATGGCGCGACGGCGCTGCCCGGCAGGTCCTGTGGCGCCCGTTCCCCGGTGTCGAGGTGAGGGCTGGAACGGACGGCGTGCTGTTGCTACGGTCGCGGCACGCTTCGGCGGAGGGCTGGTGCGAGCAGGCGGACCGGATCGCGCCGAGCGACGACGGGCGGTTTCGTCTCGAAGGGCGGGTTGACCGCGTAGTCAAAATCGAAGGCAAGCGCGTCAGTCTGGAACGGATGGAACGAGCGGTCAGTGCTTTGCCGTGGATCGCGGAGGCGGCGGTCGTGAGCCTGGGGGAAAATCCGGTGTATCTGGGCGTGGTGGCCAAGCTGGCGACGCCCGGCGCGAGCGAAATCGCACGGCTCGGCAAGTTTCGTTTCGAGCGCCTGCTCCGCGGCGAACTGGCGCAGGCCGAAGATGCCGCCGTGCTGCCGCGACGCTGGCGTTTCGTCGAGACCATGCCGGTCGACGGCCTCGGCAAGCGGCGGATCGGTGATCTTCAGGCGCTTTTCGGCAAATCAGTATGAGCGCGGAGCCGCATCGCACCGCCCCGGATGTAACTGAACCACTCCTGCTCGAGGTCAACGCCACCGCCAATACGGTCGCATTGAGCCTCGCGATACCGCACGAACTGATGTACTTCCGCGGCCACTTTCCGACGTTAGCGGTGCTGCCCGGGGTGGTGCAGCTCGATTGGGTGATCAACTACGGCAGGCGCTATTTCAATCTCGGGGACGTCGCGGCCCGCACCTTGCGGATCAAGTTCCGCCGGCTGATTCGGCCTGGTGATCGCCTCGTGCTCACGCTCGCTTACCAACCCCCGCGAAATCAAATCGAGTTCAGCTACGCCGATTCCAAAGGTGTCCTGTCGTCGGGCCGGATCGGGCTGGAGCCTGCATGAGTTGGCGCTGCTGCGCGATCATTCCCAGCCGCAATCACACGGCGGTCATCGGCGAGATAGTCCGGGAACTGCGCGGCCACGGCCTCTACGTCTTTGTCGTTGACGACGGCAGCGACGAGCCCCATCGAACCGTTTTGGCGGCACTCCACGCTCCGGCCGCCGGGATTGCGGTTTATCGGCTCGCCGTGAATCGCGGCAAGGGCGCGGCGGTGATGAAGGGCGTCGAACTCGCTACCGCCGCCGGCTTCACGCACGCCCTGCAAATCGACGCGGACGGCCAGCACAATCTCGCGCAGGTGCCCGCCCTGCTCGCCCTGGGCGAGGCTCATCCCGCGGCCTTGATCGCGGGTGCGCCGGTTTATGATCAGACCATGCCACGGTCGCGGCGCGCGGGCCGCTGGATTACCCATTTCTGGGTGGGTATCGAGACCCTTTCACTCCATCCGGCTGATGCCATGTGCGGCTTCCGTCTATACCCACTCGATCGACTCAACGCCTTACTCAGTTCGCGACGCGTCGGTGAGCGGATGGAGTTCGATCCGGAGGTCATGGTGCGGTTGATCTGGGCGGGGGTGCCCTTGTTTTTCGTGCCAGTGCGGGTCGCATATCCGGAAGGTAACGTCTCGAGTTTCGACTTGCTCGGGGATAACTGGCGCATCTCGAAGATGCATACCCGGCTGATTTTTGCGCTGCCGTGGCATGTCGGCCAGATCCTCGGCAACCGTCGGCGACAGTCCTCGTCGCCGGATCATTGGGCGGCGCTCGGCGAGCGCGGGGCCTATCTCGGCTTGCGGACACTGGCGCTGTTTTACCGGCTGACCGGCCGTTATGGCTGCGTAGCCGCGGTGTTTCCGATCGCGGCATACTTTTATCTGACCAGCGGTGAAACACGCCGTGCGTCGCGTCTGTTCCTGCGCCGGGCTTACCGGGCGCAAGGTATTGAGCGTGAGCCCGGATGGGTCGACACGTTCAGGCATTCGTTTGGTTTCGCGCGCAAGACCGTGGATACCTTTGCGGCCTGGATGGGCGGTATCGATCCGGCGATTGTCGAGATTGCCGACCGGGCGACCCTGGAGAGCGTTACGGCGGGCGGGCAAGGCATTCTGCTCATCGTCTCCCATCTCGGCAATATCGAGATCAGCCGGGCCCTGCTGGACGAGCGGCAGCGGTCACGGATCAAGTTGCTGGTGCATACGCTGCATGCGCAGAATTTTGCGCGGATCCTCCAACAGTTCCGGCCCGCGGCGATCGCTGATACGATTCAGGTCACCGAGGTCAATCCGGGTACTATGATCGCGCTCAAGGAAGTGATCGAGAATGGCGGGTGGGTGGCGGTCGCCGGCGATCGGACCCCGGTGACCGCGGACGAGCGGGTCAGCCGCGCGCCTTTTCTGGGTCACGACGCACCGTTTCCGCAGGGTCCATACCTGCTCGCTCATCTGCTCGAATGTCCCGTCTACCTGATGTTCTGCCTACGCGACGACGGCGGGTATCGTCTCTACTTCGAGAAGTTCGCCGATCGGATTACGTTGCCGCGCCGCGACAAGAGCGCGGCGCTCACGCAATGGGCGGCGCGCTACGCCCGCCGGCTCGAGAGCTTCTGCCTGATCGATCCCTTGCAGTGGTACAACTTCTTCGATTTCTGGAGCGCCCCGCCCGCCACCACCAAGGTCGGAACGCGATGATTACGGCCGCGGTCGCGATCAAGATCCAGTTCTACGATCTCGATCCGTTAGGCGTCGTCTGGCATGGCAACTATCCCCGCTACCTCGAACAGGCGCGTGCGGCGCTCTTCGAGGAGCTTGGTTTTGGTTATCAGAAGATGACGCACAGTGACTATGCGTGGCCGATCGTCGGTCTGCATATCAAATATGTGCGTCCGCTACGCCTCGGCCAGGCGATTCAGGTCACCGCGACTCTGGTGGAATACGAGCATCGCATCAAAATCAACTATGTAATTACCGACGCGGTTTCCGGCGAGCGGCTGACCAAGGCACATACGATTCAGGTTACAGTCGAGCGCGCGACCAATGAGCTCTGCTTCGAGACGCCGGCGGTTATCCTCGATAGGGTGAAACGGTGAAACAAGCGCCATGCGCGCCGCGTTAGCCCTCGTCTGCGCCGCGATAGTTGCCCTGGCTTCGGCAAGCCACGCCGACGTCGCGGCGGTCTGGCCAAGCCTGGCGCCTGGTTCGACGCTGTATGGCCGTTTCATCCAGGAGCAATACCTGAAAGGTCTGACCGCGCCCCTCAAAACCGAAGGTGATTTCGTAGTCGTGCCCGCCCGCGGGATCATCTGGCGGAGCGCACAGCCGGTGCGCAGCGTGACCGTGATCACGGCGGCCGGTATGCGCCGGATCATCGATGATAACGAAGTCCAGCGCCTCGCGAGTGCGAAGACGCCCGCTTTTGCGCATATGTACGAATTGCTCGATCGCGCGATCGTCGGGGACTGGTCGGCGCTGCGGCAGGATTTTGCGGTCACCTGCAGCGGTGATCGCAATGCGTGGCGGGTCATACTGACGCCCTTGGACGCGGCGGGACCGCTAGCCGCGCGGCTCACGTCGGTCGTCCTCACCGGTGACGGCCGGATCGACACGGTCGATATCAATCGCGCGAATGGCGACTCGGAGCACGTGGCCTTTCTTAATCAGGTAGTATCGAGCACTCCGCTGGCTGAGCCGGACGCCCATTTGCTCAATGACAAGTGGGAATGAAGCAAGCCGCGCGCGCCTGGTTGCTGGTCGTCGGATGTACCGCCGCGATCCTGGTTTTCCGTATCCACCGGGGGGTTGCCCTGCAGACCGATCTCACCGCCTTGCTCGTGCAGGAAAGCGGCGATCCCGGACTGCGGCGGGCGCAGGACCTGGCAGCCGCGAGTCTCGCGCAGCGCGTCTTCGTGCTGGTGGGCGACGATGATCGCGCGGCCGCACGCAAGGCCGGCGCCGCCCTCGCCGACGCGTTCGAGCGTTCGGGGCTCGCGCAGGCGGTAACCTACCGGCTGCCCCCGGATAGCGTGACCGCCCTCGGCGCGATGTATTTTCCCTATCGCTTCGGTCTTTTGACCGGCGAGGAACGGGAGCTGCTGCGGCATAATCAGGGCAGCCGGGTAGTCGCTCGCGCACTCGCCACGGTCTACGGCCCCGAGGCGATTGCCGACGCGGCGATCTTGCGTCGCGACCCGTTTCTGCTCCTGCCCACGTTTCTCACCGGTTTGCCGTTGCCGCTCGCCCACGTCGCGCTTGATGACGGCGTGCTGACGGTCCATGACGGGGCGAAGACCTGGGTGCTGGTCGCGGCCCAGTTGCAAGGCAACGTCTACTCGCTCGCGGTGCAGAATCGCTTCATCGCGATGTTCGATTCGTCGGCCGCCACGCTGCGCGCACAAATCCCCGGTCTCGCGATCGCGCGGGTCGGCGCGATTTTCTACGCCCATCGCGGAGCGCAAAGTGCCGTCCGCGAGACGAGTCTCATCGCCACGGTATCGATGGTCGGCACGATCGTTTTGATCCTCCTGGTTTTTCGCGCGTTGCGGCCGCTCTGGCTGACGCTGCTGGCGATCGCGGTCGGTGTGTTGTGCGCGTTCAGCGTATGCCTGTCGATGTATGGCGGAGTGCATGTGGTCGTCCTGCTCTTCGGCGTGAGCCTGACCGGCATCGCGATTGACTATTGCCTGCAATACATCACCGCCCGCTTCGGTCCCGATGCGGGGTCACCCCGGGAGCGCCTGCGCCGCGTTTTGCCGGGGGTCACGCTCGGCGTGGTCACGACGCTGATCGGCTACCTGACGTTGATGCTCGCGCCCTTTCCCGGCCTGCGCCAGCTCGCCGTTTTCTCCGCCGTCGGGCTCACGGCCTCTTTCCTGACGGTGGTTCTCTGGCTGCCATTGCTCGATAGCGCCGCGCCGCTGGAGGACAGCGCCGGGATTCTGGCCGCGGCGAATCTGCTATGGGTCTTCTGGAAGGACGGTCGTTACCGGCGCTGGCGGATCGGTTTCATTGCTCTCTGCGTGCTGACGGGCGGCTTCGGATTCGCGCGGTTGACGGTCGACGACGACCTGCGGCATCAGCAGTCACTTGCCGCCGATCTGCACGATGAGGAATTGCAGATTCGCCGCTTGACCGGGATGGCAGGCGGAACCGAGTTCCTGTTGGTGCAAGCCGCGGATACCGAATCCGCGTTGCAGCGCGAGGAAGACTTGCTCGAACGCCTTACCGCGGCCCAGCAAACCGGCGAACTCGGTGGCTTTCAAGCGGTCGCCCAATTCGTTCCATCGATTAAGCGCCAGCGCGAGGATCGGGCGTTGGTCCATGATCAACTTATGCGGCCCTTTCTTGACGAGTACTATCGGCAGCTTGGGGTCGTGGGCGGGATACGGCCGGATGCCGTGGACAGCGGCTTCCTGACGCCGGCCGCGATCGGCGCCGGATCGCCGCTCGCGTTCGTACGTAACCTGATGTTGGCCGACGACCCTGCGGGCGCCACGCAGGTGGTGCTGCTCAACGGCGTGACGCGGCCCGACGAATTGCGCCGGATCGCCGCGGCGGTGCCGGGAGTGCATTTCGCCGACCCGGCGGGAGAAGTGACCGCCGTCCTGACTGAGTATCGGCGTCGGGCCGTGATCCTGCTCGCGGTCTCGGCCGTGTTGATGATGCCCGTGCTGATGTGGCGCTACGGCTGGCGCGGGAGTCTGGCGACCTTGCTGCCGCCCGCCGCCGCCGTTGTGCTCGCTCCCGCGTTGGCCGCGCTGGCCGGGGTCTCGTTCACGTTCTTTGGTGCGATCGCGCTGGTGCTGGTGCTCTCGATCGGTTTCGACTACGCCGTCTTTTGCCGCGAAGCCGCGCCGGCCCGTCGCGCCGTCACGATGCTTGGGGTATGCCTCGCCATGATTGCGACGTTGCTGTCATTCGGCCTGCTGGGCTTCAGCCGAACCTACGCGGTCCACGCCTTCGGTACGACCCTGCTGGCGGGGACGATCCTCGCTTTCATCTTCGCGCCGCTGGCGGGTGATCGCGGCACGAGTGCGTAAGGTCTCATACGTGGCCGAGCGCCGATAAGGGGCGGGCGCTCCACTTACCGAATCAAGGCGCAAGGGTGTAAGCTCTAGCCGCATCGAAGATGAAGGTCTATCTCAATGCGCTGGGGCTAATCACTCCGCTCGGCCGCGACAAGCGCGAAGTCGCGGGCAACCTGTTCAAAGGATCACGCAGTGGCTTGATCGAACGAACGGATTTGATCCCGGAGCGGGCCGTCCGCGTCGGCGCGGTGCCTTGGGCGCTGCCGGAAGTACCCGGCCGCCTGGAGCATCTCGATTGCCGCAACAACCGCCTGGCGCTGGCCGCGCTGCGTCAGATCGAGAACGCGATCATAAACACGACCAGCCGGGTCGGCGCTCATCGGATCGCGGTGGTGATGGGTACCAGTACCGCGGGTATCGCCGAGGGCGAGCAAGCCTTCCCCGCGCGGCTGACCACGGGCCGCTGGCCAGCAGGGTTTCGCTACAGTCAGCAGGAAGTTGGCAATCTCGCGACCTTCGTCGCCGCCTGTTATGAACTGACCGGGCCGGCCTACACAATTACGACCGCGTGCTCGTCGAGTGCCAAGGCCCTGGCGTCGGCGCAGCGCCTGATCGCGACCGGCCTGTGCGACGCCGCGGTGGCGGGTGGCGCCGACTCGCTCTGCCGGATGACGCTCAACGGCTTCGCGTCGCTGGAGGCTCTGGCGGATGACTATTGCAATCCCTTCAGCCGTAATCGTGACGGGATCAATATCGGCGAGGGCGCGACGGTCTTTCTCATGTCCCGCGAATCTTCGCCCGTGGCGCTCCTTGGCGCCGGCGAGAGCTCCGACGCTTATCACGTCAGCGCACCCGATCCGGAAGGCGCCGGGGCCGTGCGGGCGATGCGTCGCGCGCTGGAGCATGCGCAGTTGGCTCCCGCGGCGATCGATTATATCAACCTGCATGGCACGGCGACGCCCTTGAATGATGTGATGGAAGGCCGCGCGATCGCCGAAGTATTCGGTCGCGCGACGCCCTGCAGTTCGACCAAGTCGATGACCGGTCATATGCTCGGCGCGGCCGGCGCCGCGGAGGCCGCCTTCCTCTGGCTGATGCTCGAGCCGCGCTACGCGACCGGCATGGTGCCGCCGCATCTGTGGGACGGCGTTACCGATCCGGAAATACCACGGCTCAACCTCGCGCCGGCCGCTTACAGTATCGGGTTGCCGGAGCGATCCGCGGCACTGAGTAATTCCTGCGCCTTTGGGGGTAGCAACGCTGCGGTCATTCTCGGACGGGGATGGTGATGCGGGCCTGTCGCTACCCGGTCGCGGCGCTGCTCCCGCACGAGCCGCCGATGATCCTGATCGACGAAGTCGTCAGCTACGATGACGACGCGCTGGTCGCGGCAGTGACTATCACGGAGGCGAGCCTGTTCCTGACGCGCGACGGCGTGCCGGGTCACGTCGGGATCGAGTACATGGCGCAGGCTTGCGGCGCGTATGCCGGCGTTCACGCGCGCGACTCCGGGGACCCGGTCAGAATTGGCCTGCTCCTGGGGACGCGCGATTATCGCGTGCTGGCGCCCTGGTTTCGGCGCGGCGAGCGATTACTAATCGCGGTGACGATGGTGTTTCGTGACGAACCGGTCGCGGCCTTTGCCTGCAGTATCACAATCGATGGTAAAATCGTGGCGGACGCGCAACTGAAAGTTTACTACGGCGACGATGAGCAGTTGCGAATCGCGCAGGGCATTAAGGAATGACCCGAACCATCCTGGTAACCGGCGCGAGTAAAGGTATCGGGCGCGCGATCGCCGAGCGCCTGGCGGGCGACGGCTTCGGCGTGGTCGTGCATTATTATCGCGACCGGACCGGCGCGGAGCAGACGCTGGCGAGTGTCGGCGGTGGCCGCTTGATCCAGTTCGACCTGACTGATCGCGAACAGTGCCGCACCCGCCTCGAGGCCGATATCGCCGCCCACGGCGCCTACTATGGGGTCGTACTCAATGCCGGGATCGCGCGCGACAACGC
This sequence comes from Binataceae bacterium (SeqCode), assembly GCA_052145175.1. Lineage (GTDB taxonomy): Bacteria > Desulfobacterota > Binatia > Binatales > Binataceae > JAJPHI01. The sequence goes on from JBKQPD010000225.1 coordinate 38,374, forward strand.
TTTTCCCGCGCTCGAAGACGCCGAATGGGATAGCGTCCTGAACACTGACCTGGGCGGGTTCTACAACGTGCTCCATCCGGTCATCATGCCGATGGTCACGGCGCGACGTCCCGGACGCGTCGTCACTCTTTCGTCGGTCTCCGGCATTATGGGCAATCGCGGCCAGGTGAACTACAGCGCCGCGAAGGCCGGGATCATCGGCGCGACCAAGGCGCTCGCGATCGAATTGGCGCGGCGTAATATCACCGTCAACTGTGTCGCGCCGGGCTTGATCCAGACCCAGATGATCGAAGGCGCACCCCTCGATGAGATACTGCCGCTTATCCCGATGCGCCGCGTGGGCCGCCCCGAGGAAGTGGCGGCGGTGGTCGCGTTCCTATGCTCCGATAGCGCCAGCTACGTCACCCGCCAGGTGATTTCGGTGAACGGAGGGCTGGCTTGAGGCGTCGGGTCGTGGTCACGGGGATGGGCGGAATCACCGCGCTCGGCGAAGATTGGCCGGTCATCCGGGAGCATCTCGCGGCTGGCCGGACCGCGGTACGGCGGATGGCCGAATGGGAGCGCTACGACGGCCTGAATACGCGCCTGGCCGCGCCGCTCATCGGCTTTGACGTATCGCGCCGCTACGAACGCAAAAAATTGCGCACCATGGGTCCCGTCGCGCGGATGGCCGTGTATGCGTCCGAGCGGGCGATCGCCGACGCGGGTCTCGGCAACGATCCGTCCGTCACCGGTGGACGGACCGGTATCGCTTACGGGTCGTCCTTTGGCAGCCCCGAACCGGTCCTGGGCTTTGCCGAAATGATGGAGAAGGGCAGCTCGAGCAGGATCAACGGCACCAGCTATCTGCAGATGATGAGCCATACCGCCGCGGTCAACATCGGGCTGTTCTTCGGCGTAACCGGCCGGATCATTCCGACCTCGAGCGCTTGCACCTCCGGCAGTCAGGCGATCGGTTACGGTGCGGAGGCGATCCGTTACGGTCTGCAGGACGTGATGATCGTGGGCGGTGCTGATGAGCTCAGTGTCGCGGAAGCCGCCGTGTTCGATACGCTCTTCGCGACCAGCACCCGCAATGACGCGCCTGAATCCACGCCGCGGCCGTTCGACCGCGATCGCGACGGCCTGGTGATTGGCGAAGGTGCGGCGACGTTGGTGCTCGAGGAATTCGCGCATGCCCAGGCGCGCGGCGCCAAGATTTACGCCGAGGTCGTGGGCTACGGCACCAATTCCGACGGTAGTCACGCCACGCAGCCCTCTCCCGAGACGATGGCGGCTGCGCTGCGCCTCGCCCTGGAAGACGCGCAAATCCCGGCCAGCGCGATCGCCTTCGTCAATGGCCACGGCACGGCCACCGAATGGGGTGATATCGCGGAAAGCCGGGCGACCGCCGAAGTTCTCGGCGCGCGGATACCGCTCCATACCCTGAAAGGGTCTCTGGGGCATACCCTCGGCGCCTGCGGCGCGATCGAGGCGTGGCTTGGTCTCGCGATGATGCGCGACGGCTGGTTCGCGCCGACCGCGAATCTCGTGAACGTCGATGAACGATGTGCGCGGCTGGACTACGTAATCGGCGAAGGGCGCCGTCTCGAGATTGAATATCTGATGTCGAACAACTTCGCGTTCGGCGGGATCAATACTTCATTAATCTTCAAGCGTCTGTAACCGCGTCCGCTTGCCAAGCGGAAACGAATAGCTGATCGTGGACGGCTGGTTAAAACCAACACGAGAGGAAGCAAATGAAGGTAGAGAATCTTCAGTACAAAGACGGCGACCTGAATCTGCATGGGCTGGTTGCGTATGACGAGAGCAGTTCGGGCAAACGCCCGGGCGTCGTTATCATGCCTGACGCCTTTGGGATCGCGCCCTTCGTTCGGGAACGGGCGGAGCGGCTGGCCAGGTTGGGGTACGTCGGCTTCGGCGCTGACCCCTATGGCAACGGGTTGATGGCGAAGGATCTGCAGGAAGGGATCAAGTACGCGATGGCGCTGCTGGAAGATCCGGTCGTGGTCCGGCGGCGTGTGCGCGCGGCGCTCGATAAACTCGCGTCGTTGCCGCAGGTCGATGCGAGCCGGCTCGCGGTGATGGGCTATTGCATGGGCGGCACCTGCTCACTCGAAATCGCGCGCGACGGCGCCGCGGTGCGCGGCGTGGTCTCCTTCCACGGCGGACTGGCTACCAAGCAGCCGGCGGTAGCGGGTCAGGTCAAGGCGAAAGTTTTGGTGTGCAACGGCGCCGACGATCCGTTTGTGCCGCCTGCGCAGCTCGCGGCCTTCACCGAAGAGATGACCAAGGCCGGGGTCGACTGGCAGGTCCACAATTATGGCGGCACGGTCCATAGCTTCACCAATCCGGACGCCGCGTCGATTGGCGCACCGGGAATCGCCTATAACAAAGCGGCCGATATGCGCTCGTGGCAGTCGATGACGTCGTTCTTCGCCGAGATTTTCGCGTAGGCCTGATTCCTCCGCGACCCTAGACAATCTGATCGGTAGTGGGCGGCCGCGCAAACCGCCCACTACCCGCCCTTTACGCTGACGACGCGAGCAACGGCTTGAAATCCGCTCAAATCAAAGTCTCCGATTGCCTTGGGATCCCAACGGAAGTCAAAGCCGCGTTCCCGACATCGGTAATGATGTTAAGTCATCAAAAGATGTCGTAACTAAGAATGCTTGATTTTCACACACATTATGCTAAGATATGCCATATCGAGCCATATTAGCTTAATGGGCTATCCGAAATTCTTCGCTTGTAGCGAGGGTAGCCTTGGGGGACGCGCACGTGATTCAGGCTGGGACGATTATAGGCAATCGTTACAAAGTGACCCGAATGGTCGGCGGCGGGGGTATGAAGCTTGTCTATCAAGCGGAGGACTTGCATCTTGCGAACCGCCCATGTGCGTTGGCCGAGATGTCTGATGATTTTGCCAATCAACTCGCGCGGCAACACGCTGTAACCGCGTTTCAACGCGAAGCGGATCTGCTCGCCAAGCTCGACAATCCACACATACCCAGAATTTACGATCGCTTCAGCGAAGGTACGCGCCACTTCCTGGTCATGGAATTCGTTGAGGGAAGGACGCTCGAGCGTCGGATGAGCGAAGCGGGGGGCAAGCTGCCGGAAGCCGAGGCTCTCGAGATAACGCTTCAGCTGGCCAGTACGCTTGAATATCTTCACAACCAGACGCTTCCCGTTCTGCACAGAGACCTCAAGCCGTCGAACGTAATCATAACCCCTAGCGGATTAGTGAAGTTGATTGACTTCGGCATCGCTCGCTATTTTCGTGTTCACGGCAACGCGACCGTCGTGGGTACGCCGGGCTACGCGGCTCCCGAGCAATACCGGGGCGTACCGGAAATTGCCTCCGATGTTTATTCCTTAGCCGCGCTTCTGCACCATATGGTTTCAGGCCGCGATCCAAATCAGCAGCTACCCTTCCATTTTCCCGCGCTCCATTCGATTGCTGAAGGATGCAATCCGTTGCTGGCCTCGTTAGTGGCACGAGGCCTTGAAGTCGAAGTCACCAAAAGAATCAAGAGCGTGACGGAATTCAAAGCGATTCTGCTCGCGATCAAGGCCGCCGGGCTTACCCCGATCGTGAGTCCGGCGAAAGTCTCGTCAGGCCTCGACTCGCGAAGCACGGCACAATCGCGATTGATCGGGTCACTGGGTTCAGGTGCCGAGCCCATCGCATGGGACTTATGGGCGGCGGCATCGTGTGCGAAAGCGTATCGCCAATCGTACGAGTAGGGCGAGGCCGACCTTTGAGTAACGTGCAGTGTCGTGAAATGAGTTAAAAAAATCTTAGGCCGAAAAACCCTTGATTTACTTGGTGATCCCAGCGGGAGTCGAACCCGCGTTCCCGACGTGAGAGGTAGACTGATACCTGTCCGCCCGCGTCAAACTCGTTGTAAATCGTAGGGTTGGCCGTCCGCCCGCGTTCTTATTGTGGCTGTCAGTCCATCCCCGTGGCTGTCAAACCGGGAAGGGGGCCACGAGCGCCGGTTCAGGGGCGCGCAGGTCGTTAGAGCGTGCGGGTTCCTCGCAGTTCAATCATCATTATCCTGACGCGGGCGCAGCAAATATGCGAGTGTGACGAGGGCGAAGGCGGCTCCCAAGCGCATGCCCGGTGTCGCCCAGGCGTTGCGCAGGACGAGGCGCGACGCCGGATTCGCCGTTGTGGGTCGTCAGCGCGTCGCCGCCGCCAGCCGCTCAGGCCGCGACTCCCGCGCCTGCCGCTCCAGCGCGTCGAGTCGCGCCGCCAATACGTCAATTTCGACGTTCTTTTTCTGCAGCGCCTCGACCGCCCGCTGCAGTGTCGCTATCTGGGCATCTTTTTCCTCCAATTGGCGGGCTTGCTTCTGGACCTCGTTGAGCAGCATCGCCGGCAGCATATGGTAGGCGATTGTCTCGGGCTTGCCGTCGGCCCCACGAATCACCAGTTCCGGGTAGATCTTCTCGACCTCCTCGGCGATGAGTCCGTATTGCTCGGTGCCCGTTGCGTCGGCTTTGTAGCGGAAAGTCACCGGCCGCAGCTTCATCAGCTTGTCGCTCGCGTCGCCCATGTCCCGAATATCGCGCTTGTAAAGCGCGGACGACGGCAGGACCCCCAGTTGGCCGGAACTTGTGACTACCACCGGCGTCCCGGACTGGAGGGTGTCGTTGCTGATACCACCGATGAACGCCCTGGTCTGGTTGGCGTTCTTGCCGATGCGGAGCGTGCCCGCTTCACCCGCGCTGCCGAGAGCGCCGATATCGATGTCGTTGCTGCCGGTGGTGAGATTCTGGCCGGCTTGATAACCGATCGCGATGTTATTGGCGCCTGTGGTGTTAACTGACAGCGCCCCGTAGCCGAAAGCGGTGTTGTTGCTACCCGTGGTGACGTAGGCCGCCTGATAGCCGACGGCTGTGTTCTGGCTGCCGGTGGCGTTGGCATAGAGCGCGCTGTCGCCGACCGCTACGTTAACGCCGCCGGTGGTATTATTTTCCAGCGCCTCGTTGCCGACAGCCGTGTTATAGCCGCCGGTGGTATTTTTGAAAAGCGCACTGACACCGATCGCGGTGCTGTTGACGCCGGTAGTGTTGGAGTAGAGCGCGTCCGCGCCGACGGCGTTGTTGAGGAATCCCGTGGTGTTGCTCCAGAGCGCTTCGAAACCAACGCCAGTGTTAAGGTTCGCCGTAGTATTGGCTTGCAGCGCGTTCACGCCGAAGGCGGTGTTCTGGGCGCCGGTGGTGTTGCTATAGAGCGCGTTCACGCCGTCGGCCGTGTTCTGGGCGCCGGTGGTGTTGCTATAGAGCGCGGTCATGCCGGTGGCGGTGTTATAGTCGGCTGCGTTGTTAAACAAAGCGTTGACGCCGGTGGCAGTGTCATAGCTGCCCACAGCGTTCGAATAGAGCGCATTCACGCCGCTGGCGGTGTTATCTAAACCAGTAGTGTTGCCATCCAGCGCTTGCACCCCCGTGGCGGTGTTTTCGCTCCCGGTGGTGTTGTTGAGCAGCGCGTTCATGCCGGTGGCGGTGTTATAGTCGGCTGCGTTGTTAAACAACGCGTCCACGCCGAACGCGCTGCTGTAACCGCCGCTGCCGGTAGATAGCGCACCGGTGCCGAATGCGGTGTTGTCCTGACCCGAGGCGCCCGGCGCCCTGCCCAGACCAACCATCGCGATTACCGCGACCGACGCTAGATAGACCCGGACGGTTCTCTTCGAGTAACTTGTCTGGCACATGGAATTCGCCGCTCCTTTTAACGGACTGCTGCGGAAGTTGCAGCCGTTTAACTACCTAAGCTGTGATTAGCTTAAAATGACCGGAATGTGCAGCCAGCGTCAAACGCCGATGGGCATCGGTAACCGAGACACCGAGGGGGGATAGGAGGGCCCCCCACCGATGTGCGGCGACCCTGCATATGTCTTTCGACCATCGAACTGCCAGGAAAGCTGCTTTACGGGGAATGGCGCTCCGGCGATGGCGGCGAGCGGATCGTATCGTGCAGCGCTATTGAGCGATACCGATTGGTGGTGCTGATTTGGCACCAAAGTTGGCACTCGGATGGCACCTATTTGGCAACGGAGCCGTCGAGCAAAACTGCTTAGGTAGAAAAACACTTGATTTGCTTGGTGATCCCAGCGGGAGTCGAACCCGCGTTCCCGACGTGAGAGGCCGGTGTCCTGACCACTAGACGATGGGACCGTCGCGCGGAGAGTGTGCTGGCTGAGGAGGAAGGACTCGAACCTTCAATAACCTGATCCAGAGTCAGGTGGCTTGCCAATTTGCCCACTCCTCAGTGCCCTTCATATATAGCTGCGAGCGGCGCTTGTTCCAAGAGGCGCGCCGCGCTCGGCGGCCGCTGTGTGCCGATGGCCCGGCCTTTGCTCGAATTCCCTTGCGTGGAGGAGGCAGCGGATTCGGCGGAACTCAGGTCAGCACGGCGGATTAGCGCGTTTCAGGCGGTGACCCGCCGTCGGACAATGCGATCGCAATTGAGTTCTGTCACGCGGATTTGGTCGTTGAGTCGCGAACAGCAAATCGCCGGGTCACGCCGTAACGCGGAATGGCTCGAAATCGAAACCCTGCAGGCCGAATCGGTCTGTCCGGGGATCGTCGGCCGATCGCCAGCCATCAGGACGGTAGTGGCCGCGATCGAACGCTTCGCGCCTCATAAAGGGACAGTGCTCGTGACCGGCGAATCCGGGACCGGCAAGGAAGTGGTGACGCGCGCGCTCCATCAACGAGGCCCATTTGCCGACGGTCCGCTGGTCTCCTTCAACTGCTCGAACCTGGTGAGCGGACTGGCCGAGTCCCAGCTCTTCGGGCATATCAAAGGGGCATTCACTCACGCGCGCGAGGCGGCGCTCGGATGCTTTCGCCAGGCGCAACTCGGCACCCTGTTGCTTGATGAAATCGGTGAGCTGCCGCCCGGGATGCAAGCGAAGCTCCTGCGTGTCGCCGAGTCACTGGAAGTGCAGCCGGTCGGTTCGACCGAGACCGTGCAGGTGGATTTGCGGCTGCTCGCCGCGACCAATCGTAATCTGCGCGAGATGGTCAAAGCGGGCAGCTTTCGCGCGGATCTCTACTATCGGCTTGATGTCGCTTCGATCAAATTACCGGCGTTACGCGAGCGGGTCGACGATATCGGGCCGCTCACCGCGCATTTCGTCGATCGCTACAATCACATCTTCGGTAAGCGGATCCGGCTGATTTCGCGCCGCGCGCTCGACCTTCTGCACGCCCATCGATGGCCCGGCAACGTGCGGGAACTCGCCCACGTGATCGAGCGCGCCGCGCTGCTGAGCGAGGACGAACGAATCGACATTGACGATTTGCCGGCCGAGCTCGTTGAAGCGACCCCGTCGCAACCGCGGCCAGTGGGCTGGTCCGCAGGTCCGATCGATACGGCTGGCGAGGCGCGCGGGTCGGTCAAGCCGCTCGACCACATCCTGCGCGAGGCCGTCGAGCAATCACTGCGGCAGGCGCGGGGCGATTGCGCCAAGGCGGCGCGTATCCTCGGTATCTCGCGGCCCGCGATCTATCGCAAGATGGTCCGCCTGGGGATCTCGAACGCCGCGGTGCGACGCTACCGCGGCTTCCCGCAGCCTGCTCTTACGCGGAGTGCGAGGGACCGGCCGGCCCACGAAGCGCCGGCTGCGGGGCCGTCGGCTCACGCCACCACACCGAACTATCCGGCCTCGCATAAATAAAAGCCGCGCTGGTTCAGACACCAGCGCGGCTTGTTCGCGACGGTTACGGCAGGATTACTACTTGGCGTTTTTCGCAGGTTTTGCCTAGCGCAGTTTCCGCGCCATCGCGGCATACGTATCAAGCATCGGTAAGACCTTGTCGGCCTTGGCCGGCGGCAGCCCGAAGATCAGATGCGAGAAGCCCCAGTCGAGAAAGCGCTTCGCCGTATCTTCCTTGGGCGGGACGCCGAAAATGCCGAGCTGCAGATCCTCGAAGCGGCGGCCGGCGCGATCCGCCGTCTCCCGCAACTGCTTCAGGCCCTCCTTGAGCTGCTCCCCGCCGCGATTGATCGGCATCCAGCCGTCGCAGTAGTCGACGACCCGCTCGAACGCTTTCTTGGCCTCGGAGCCGAGCAGGATTTTGGGGCCACCCGGCTGGACCGGCTTGGGCCACGACCAGACGGGATCGAAATTGACGAATTCGCCGTGGAATTCCGCCCGCTCGTTGCGCCAGATCGCTTTCATCGCGAGCACGCGTTCGCGCAGCAGGCCCCAGCGCCGTTTGAAGTTCGTGCCGTGATTCTCCATCTCTTCGGCGTTCCAGCCGCCGCCGATCCCGAGAATCACGCGGCCGTTGGAGATCAGGTCGAGCGAGGCGACCTCTTTGGCGAGCAGAATCGGATCGCGTTCGATAACCAGGCAGATACCGGTGCCGAGCATGATCCGTTTGGTAACGGCGGCCGCCGCCGACAGCGCCACAAACAGGTCGTGGGTATGCGAATACTCCTGCGGCAGTTCGGCGCCGCCCGGCCACGGCGACCGGCGGCTGGTCGGAATATGCGTATGCTCGGGGAAGAAGAGCGAATCGAGGCCACGTTCCTCGACCGCCTTGGCCAGCTCGACCGGCTGAATCGCGTAGTCGGTCGGAAACATCATCACACCATAAGTGCCCATCGTTGAGTCCTCCGGATTGAGTCGGTTTTAGGCCTTGGCGCTGGGGCGCGCCGCGACTTCGGCATGCCATCGCGCGAGATTCTTTTGCTCGGGCTGAATGACAATCTTCGAGATTCGTCCGAAATCGATCGCGACCATCGCGGTGATATCCGCGATCGTGAAGCGGTCGCCCGCAACATAGTGACGGTTGGCGAGCTCCGTATCGAGCCATTTGAGGCTGTCGTCCGCATTTTCCTTCTCGATCGCCGCATACTCCGGACATTGGCGGATGCGGCCCTTGAAGAATTCGTGACGCAGACGGAAGGAGTTGGCGATCGGCATCATGACCGCCAGTTCCATGCGGCGATTCCACATTTCGACGATCGCGCGATCCTTGGCGTCAACGCCCATCAGGGGTGGTTCGGGATGCACGCCCTCGAAATAGCGGCAGATCGCGACGCTTTCCGCGATACAGGTGCCGTCGTCCAGTTCGAGCACGGGGACGCCGGCGAGCGGGTTCTTCTTGCGGAACTCCGGCTGACGATTAACCGCATTGCCGATATCGACGTCTTCGTAGGGGACCTGCAGGCCCTTTTCGGCGAGGAAAATCCGGACGCGTCGCGGATTCGGCGCCACTGGCGAATTATAAATCTTCATTTTGTTCCTCTCGACCGTGATAGCGGATGGGAACCGCCGATGCCACTTATACTTGCTTCGCGCCGCTCCGCGCCAGACAGAGCAGAACGTATCAAACAGACCACTCCGACTGCCTGCGATCATTTCTACGACGCACCGCATTGTGCTAGACGCCAAGGGAAAGCAGCGCAAGAAGGAGACACGCAGTGGCATCAGTGGAATTTGGCACGGCTTTGCCAACGGTCAAAGGAATTCCGGAATTCGCCCAGCGCGCGGAAAGCATGGGCTTCGACTATCTCTGCTCGGGCGAACACATGATGTTCCATGGGCCGACGCCCAATTCGTTGATCAATCTGGCGGTGGCGGCGGGTGCGACCAAAAAGATCAAACTGATGAGCACGGTGGTCCTGCTGCCGCTCTATCCAGCAATGATCGTCGCCAAGCTCGCGTCGATCCTCGACGTCGCCTCCGAGGGCCGTTACCACATGGGGATCGGCGTCGGTGGCGAGTTCCCCAAGGAGTTCGAAGCCTGCGGCGTGCCGGTCAAGCAGCGCGGCTCGCGATCGAACGAAGCGCTCGAAGTGATCACGAAGCTGTGGACCGAAAAAAAGGTTACGTTCAACGGGCGCTACACCAAACTCACCGAGGTGACGATGGAACCGCGGCCGGTCCAGAAGCCCCATCCGCCGATCTGGGTGGCGGGCCGCAAGGAGCCGGCGATGCGCCGGGCGGCGCTTTACGCGCAGGGCTGGATTCCCTACATGTACACGCCCGAGATGCTGCACGAGAGTATCGAAAAGATCATGCAGTTCGGCAAAGAGGCCGGCCGCGACATGAGTACCTTTCGACCCGGCCTGTTTATCTTCGCCTCGGTCTATCCCGATCGCGAAAAGGCCAAGGAGCAGGCGGCGAAGGCGTTGGGCGGCACCTATGCGCAGGACTTCTCGAAGATCGCCGGACGCTACACGCTGTACGGTAATCCCGACGACTGCCGCAAACGCCTGAAGGAGTACGTCGACGCCGGCGCGGGCACGGTGCTGGTGAGCTGGGCCTGCCGCCAGGAGGATATCGCGGAGAACATGCGGCTGGTCGCCGAGGAGGTCGTGCCTGCCTTCAGGTAACCGATCGATCCGGCAGCGTATCCTGGTCGGGACCGCGGCCGGGAAGATTCGGCGACTGGCGATCTTCGCGGTGATACTGACCGCGTTGCTAGTGGATGCGCGTCCGGCGCGCGCCCACCATGAGCAGGACATGGCCGCGGCGACGCTCGAGCAGTTGGCGCGCGGCGAGTTCGGTGCGCTGAGCGCCGCCGAACTCCAGATGCTACGGGCGGCGCCCACCGGTGAAGCTGCCTGGACTTCGCCGAGTGATGATCCTGACGCGCCGGTCAATGATCGCGCGCAAGCGGCCGGCTGGGGGCCTGAACGCACGATCCGCGCCGAACTTATCGCATGGCTGCTGGCCGACGCGCACGCCGGCAAGCTGCTCCACCCGAGCGGGCTCACGGTCAAAGGGGCGCGTATCGCCGGCAAGCTCGATCTCTCCTATCTGACGGTGGGCGTGCCGGTGACGCTGGCGGTTTGCGCGATCCCCGACGGAATCGATCTGCCATACGCGCATTTGCAGAGTCTCGAATTGCGCCGGAGTTGGACCGGCCCGATCAACGGCGATCAAGCGATTATCGCGGGCGACGTCAGCTTAAACTACGGGCATTATGACGAAGTCAGCTTTTATCGCGCCGAAATTGGCGGCGATCTGGAAGCCAGCGGGGGCGACTTTGTTGGCGTCCAGCCGCTCGCCGTGATCGACGCCACGATCAAGGGCGACGCGCTGTTCCATGAGCATTTCACCACGGGCGGCATCGTCGATTTCCGGCTCGCCCGCATCGGCAAGTCGCTGAGTTTCCACGACGCGATTTTTACCGGCAAGCAGGACAACGGTCTTCGCGCCGAGCGGGCGACGATCGGCGGGACGCTCTATTGGGTCGGTATCACCACGACGCCCAATACCCAGCTCGATCTGGAGGACGCGCGCGCCGGGTCGTTGTGGGACGACGAAAAGAGCTGGCCGGCACCGGGGAACCTTGCGCTCGACGGCTTCGTCTATGACGAATTCAGCGGTGGTCCCGCCGATAGCGCGTCCCGCCTCGCCTGGCTGCGCCGGCAACCGCTCGCAATCCAGGGTCAACCCCAGCCCTATCATCAATTGGCGCAAGTGCTGCGGGCGTCGGGGCAACTCGACGGCGCGGTCGAAGTCGAGGTTGCGCGCGAGGATGCGATCACGCGCTTTGCGAAACTCGGTCTGCCGCGTCGCCTGTGGCGCCTGGCGCTCGACGGCATCATCGGCTACGGCTATCGTCCGTTGCGCGCGCTCTGGTGGATTCTCGGTTTTGTTGCGCTTGGGACCACGTTATTTCGCTGGGGCTATCGCGCCCGGGTGATCACGCCGACAGAAGAGCGCGCGTACGAGAGTTTCATCAAGACCGGCGAGCCGCCACCGCATTATCCACCCTTCAACAGCCTCGTCTACTCACTGGAGAATTTCCTCCCCGTGGTCGAGCTCCATCAGGGCGAATACTGGCGACCCAACCCGCTCCATCGCAGTGCCCGGAACCGTCCGGCGCGCTGGACCGACGAGACCTTTCCGGCCCGGCTCCTGCGATGGTACCTCTGGGTCCATATTCTCGCGGGATGGACGATTACGCCGCTTTTATTTGCGGGACTCGCGGGTCTGCTGCGTAATGATTAGCGGAGCGTCACGCAATGAACCACGGTGCAATGATTATCACTGGCGGGTCGCGCGGGATCGGCGCGGCGACGGCCCGGATGGCCGCCGCCCGCGGCTATGCGGTCGCGGTCAACTACGTATCCGATGCGGCTGCGGCGCAGCGCGTCGTCGATGAAATCGCTGCGACCGGTGGCCGCGCAGTTGCGGTTCAGGGGGATGTCGCCGACGAGCAGGATGTAATCCGGCTTTTCGCGACCTGTGACCGGGAACTCGGTGTGCTCGAAGTGCTGGTGAACAACGCCGGTGTCACCGGCGGTTTCAGCCGCGTCGACGAGCTCCGCGTTGATACACTCTCGCGCGTTCTCGCGGTCAATGTCATCGGCGCTTTCCTGTGTGCACGCGAGGCGGTGCGGCGGATGTCCACGGCGCACGGCGGCCGCGGCGGAGCGATAATCAACGTCTCGTCGCGCGCGGCGCAGCTCGGCAGCGCGGGCGAATGGGTGCATTACGCGGCGTCCAAAGGCGCCCTCGACACCCTGACGATTGGTCTCGCGCGCGAAGTCGCGCGGGAAGGGATCCGCGTCAACGCGGTCGCCCTCGGGCTGATCGAGACGGAGCTTCACGCGGCGGCCGGCGCCCCCGATCGCGTGGAACGGATGGCGCCGACCGTTCCCGCCGGCCGCGCCGGCACGACCGCCGAGGTCGCCGAAAGCGTGCTCTGGCTCGCGTCGCCCGCCGCCTCCTATGTGACCGGTGCCATCGTGGCCGTCGCCGGCGGCCGCTAACTCCCTCGGTTGCCGTCGCGCCCTGCCCTGCGTTAGGCTCCGGCGCACGGCCCTCGCTCGACGGGCGGCCAACCCGGATCCAAAGGAGACGATTGCGATGGCGAGTCCGCAACTGCAGCAGGCAATTGATTCGATGAAAACGATGATGAAGCGCGCGAGCGGCGAGGGCACGACCCCTCAGCAGATGCGCGCGATTTTCGAGGAGCTGTCCGTCGCGCCCGAGCCCGATATTCAGTGCGAGCGGGTCAACGCGGGCGGGGTCGACGCCGAGTGGGTCTGCGCGCCCGGCGCGGCCAGTGACCGCTTCGTGCTCTACCTGCACGGCGGCGGCTACGTGATCGGCTCGGTGAAGACCCATCGTGATCTGATGGCGCGGCTTTCGCGGGCGGCCAAGGCGCGCGTGCTGGGGCTCAATTATCGGCTCGCCCCCGAGCATCCCTTTCCGGCCGCGGTCGACGACGCCGTGGCCGGCTACAAATGGCTGCTGGCGCAGGGCGCGAAGGCCGGACGGATCGCGGTCGCGGGCGACTCGGCGGGCGGCGGACTCACCGCCGCAACTCTGGTGGCGATCCGGGACGCCAAGCTGCCGACCCCGGCCGCCGGCGCACTGCTTTCACCGTGGGTCGATCTCGAAGGTATCGGCGAGTCGATGACGACGCGGGCCAAAATCGATCCGGTAGTGCAAAAAGAGGGCTTGGTCGGGATGGCCGCGGCTTACCTCCAAGGCCAGAACGCCCGGACGCCGTTGGCCGCACCGCTCTACGCGGACCTGAAGGGGCTGCCGCCGCTGCTGATTCAGGTGGGCGACGCGGAGACGCTGCTCGACGACTCCAAACGGCTCGAAGCCCGCGCGAAGGCCGCCGGCGTCAGCACCAAGCTCGAGGTCTGGCCGGAGATGATCCACGTCTGGCAGCTCTTTGCGAACTTCCTGCCCGAAGGCCAGCAGGCGATCGAGGGAATCGGCAAATTCGTGATCGAGCGGACCAACTAAAATTAACAGCGACAAATGAAAAAAGCCCCGGCCAAGCTTGGCTGGGGTTTTTTGATCCCGAGGTTCGCGCTATAGCTTCATGCGGATTGAATCCACGAACTCATGGATATAACCGCCCGCCTTGACCTCGGTTTGCGTCACGATCGGCACCGACGATAGCGGCTTGTCCCCAAGCATCACCGTAAGCTCACCCACCGTCGTACCCTTGGGAAGCGGCGCCACCAACGGCTGGTGCGAGAGATTCGCGGTCAGTTTGATCCGGCCCTCCTGGCCACGGACGACCGTGAAGTAGGCCGACCCGCCCTCGGGCGCCACCGCGACCTCGGTGGCGTCGCCCTCGTAAACGCGCACCTGTGCGGGCGCCGCCTTGTGCCAGTCGGGATTGACAGTGATGAAGGTCTGGAAGGCCCATTCGAGCAGCTTGTCGGTTTCGACCCGCCGGGCCTCCATGCTCGTCGTGCCGAAGACCGCCGAAATCAAATCGAGGTTCTCGTCGTGCGCCGAAGCCACCAGATGGTAGCCGGCCTCGTCGACGTGGCCGGTCTTGATCCCGTTAACGCGCGAATCATAGAACAGCAGCGTGTTGAAGTTGCGCTGACTGATCGTCACCGGGCGGCCCTGCGGCCCAGTGGTGTTAAACGTGAAAATCTTGGTCGAGGTGTACTTTTGCGCGTCCGGAAAGGTCTCGAGCAGCGACCGGCCGAGCTTCACCATGTCGGCCGCGGTGGTGTACTCGCCGGGCGTCGGCAGCCCGTCGGGATTGGTGAAATGGGTATCCGTCATGCCGATTTCCGCGGCCTTTTTGTTCATCTCGTCGGCGAAGGCCGCACTGCTCCCCGCCAGATACTCGGACAACACGATCGCCGCGTCATTGCCCGACGAGACCATCAGGCCGTACAGCAGATCGTGCACCGCGACCTTCTGCCCCACCTGCAGAAACATCCGCGACACGGTATCGTTGAGCGACAGCCGCCAGGCCGCCTCACTCACCGGCATCTGGGTGTCGAGCGTGATCCGCCCCAGCTTGAGCGCCTCGAGCGTCAGGTAGAAGGTCATCATCTTGGCGAGGCTGGCCGGCTGCGTCCGCGCGTGTTCGTTGAACGCGTAGAGCACCGTGCCGCTGTGCAGCGCGACGAGCTGCGCGGCGCTGCCGGCGACCGCGAAGGGTGCTGGCAGGTTGCCAAAGACGTGAATCTGGTTGAGCGCCACGGCCGGGGCGGGCTCGCTCGCCTGGCTGCGGAGTCGATGGGGCGCCTTGACGGGATGAGCCGCGTGGGCCACGGTCCGCATCAGCAGCAGGGCGCCCAAGACGCCCACTATCAGCTTGCGCAAGTTTCCGGGAAGAACCATCAGCAACCGCTCCACGTCCGCACGATACGTCGAAAGATTACGGCGCGCGGTCATTGGGAGCAAGTGCGTTTGGAGAGCCGGTGCTTTTGGGGAGCCGCCTGTTCCATTCCGCCAGCGTTCCGCATTATGGTGCTTGGTTAACTGTATGGACCTTTCGATAATTCTTCCGGTCGTCAATGAACGCGACAATCTGCGCGTATTGATCCCTCGTCTCAGCAGCGTGATGACGCGTGAAGGCCTCAGCTTTGAGATTCTGGTGATCGACGGCGGCTCCACTGACGGCACGCCGGAGACCGCGACGGAACTCGGTGCGCGCGTGATGCCGGAGCGGCGGCGCGGTTATGGCGGCGCGCTCGAAACCGGGTTCGCTGAGGCGCGGGGCGATTACCTGCTCACGCTCGACGCCGACCTCTCGCACGAGCCGGACTTCGCGGCGAAACTCTGGCGGGCGCGGGCGCAGGCCGACATCGTGATCGCGTCACGCTATACGCGTGGCGGCACCGCTTATGGTGAGTGGACGCGGCGGCTGCTCAGCGGGTTGCTCAACCTTTTCATGCGTCGCGCACTCTCGATGCCGGTGCGGGACATGTCCAGCGGCTTTCGCCTGTATCGGCGCGAAGTGCTGGCGGGACTGAAGTTCGAGGGGCGCAATTTCGAGGTGCTCGAGGAGATCCTGGTCAAGGCCTACGCGCAAGGTTTCAACGTCTATGAAGTGCCGTTTACCTATTTCCCGCGCGAAAGCGGCAGTTCGCACGCCCGCCTTTTGCGCTTCGGGTTCGATCTCACGCGCTTCACCTTCAAACTCTGGCGCCTGCGCAACTCGATCCATTCGGCCGATTACGATGAACGGGCCTTCTACAGCATCATTCCGATCCAGCGCTACTGGCAGCGCCGGCGCCATCGCATAACCACTTTCTGGGCTCGCGGCTCAGGCCGTATCCTGGACGCGGGTTGCGGCTCGAGCGTGATTATCCAAAGCCTCAACAACGCCATCGGGATGGACGTGAACTTTGATAAGTTGCGCTTCCTGAGCCATCGCGGAATCCCGCTGTTGAGCGGCTCGGCGTTTGCGTTGCCGTTCAAGGATGGCAGCTTCGACTGCGTGATCAGCTCGCAGGTGATCGAGCATATCCGCTACGACGATGTTCTGTTCGCCGAAATGTGGCGCGTGCTCAAGCCCGGCGGAATCCTGGTGATTGGTACGCCGGACTACGCGACGCTCGGCTGGCGGATCATCGAGCCGATCTACGGCAATCTGATGCCCGGCGGCTATCGCGACGAGCACATCACTCATTACACGCGCGAGAGCTTGACCAGCGTCTTGACCCGCTACGGCTTCATTCACGAGCAGACGGCTTATATCGCGCGGAGCGAGCTGATCATGCGCTTCCGCCGGCCGGTCGAAGGGACAGTGGCACTGACTACGCCTGCGGCCGTCTCCGCGTAGTATAAAGAGCAAATCACCAGAAGGAGTCGAAGCTGATGCCAGAAATTCGCGTTAACGATGTAGAACTGCATTACGATGTTCAGGGTAGCGGCGATCCGCTCCTGGTAGTGATGGGTCTGGGGTCGAGTTCGGCGGCGTGGAATCCTGAGCTGATCGCCGGTCTGGCGCAGTCCTTTCGCGTAATCACCTATGACAATCGGGGCACTGGCCGCAGCGACAAGCCTGATATTCCGTACTCACTCGAGATGTTCGCGGCCGACGCGATCGCACTGCTCGACGCGTTGAAGCTCGACCGGGTGCATCTGTTCGGGGTCTCGATGGGCGGGATGATCGCGCAGGAACTCGCGCTCCGCTACGCGCCGCGGCTGCAGACGTTGACGCTCGGCTGCACCACTTTTGGCGGGCGAAACGCGGTCCCGCCGCCGCCGGAATCGCTCAAACTGCTCACGGCGCCGCGCGAGGGCGCCTCGGAGGAGGCCATCATCCGCCGCGGCTGGCCGTTGGCCTACACGCCGGCCTTCATCCGGGACTATCGCGCCAGGCTGGAGGACTCGATTCCCCGCCTGCTCGCCCATCCGACGCCGGTATTCGCCTACAAACGCCATCTGGACGCAACCTACGGACTCAAGACCTATGACCGTATCCCGGCGATCACGACTCCCACGCTGGTGATCACTGGGGCGGAGGACGTGCTGATCCCGGCGAAGAACGCCGAGATCCTCGCGCAGCGTATCCCTCGTGCGCGGCTGCATATCATTCCGGCGTTGGGGCACGCCTTCTTCAACGAAGACCCGGCGGCATTCCTGGACGCGTTTGTGCCGTTTGCCCAGTCGTATCCACTTAATCCGTAGTGCGACGGACCGGGGAGGAGTTGCGCCGCTTGCCAGTGGCTTCTTTTCACGACTTTGCCGAAGTTTGCCAGGCGCTCAGCCAGACCAGCAGCCGGTTGCAGATAGCCGAGCTGGCCGGCGCGTTCCTTGCCGGACTCACCGCTGACGAGGCGGCCATTGCGGCTCGCATGATGGTCGGGCGGGCACAGGAACAGGGCGCGGAGAATCAACTGCAAATCAGTGGCCGCGCAATCTGGCGGGTCGTCGCCGAAATGACCGACGCGCAGGAGCAGGGCGAAGATATCTTCGCCGCCGCCGCGGACTTTGGCGAGGCGGTGGAAATCACGCTTCGCCGACGGAGCATCGAGCCCCACTCCACCCTTTCGGTTATCGAGGTAAATAACAGCCTTCGCGCGATAGCGGCGATCACGGGTCGCAGTTCGCGCGGCCGCAAGCTCGCGGCGTTGCGCGAGCTCTTCGAGCGCGCGAGCGCGCTCGAAGGCAAGTACCTCGCGAAGATCCTGATCGGCGAGATGCGCCACGGCATGAGCGAAGGCCTGCTGCTCGAAGCGCTGGCGCGGATGTCGTCGCGGCCAGTAGCGGAGGTGCGCCGGGCCCATCAGCTCGAGCCCGACGTGGGCCGTTTGGTGTTGCGGTTGCGGGCGCCTGCGGCGCCCGC
>JBKQPD010000226.1:0-16047 GCA_052145175.1 Binataceae bacterium (SeqCode)
CTTGCACACCGGCCTGACAAGCCTTCAAGACCAAGCGGATTTTCTTCAAAACTTACACATAAAGTTACACATTTACACATGAGCGATTAAGGAAACCCAATGATTTCGTATAGTTAAGACTATATTCAGGGGACTTAAAATCCTCTGGAGGGCAACCTCCGTGCGGGTTCGAGTCCCGCCCCCGGCACCATGTTCCCGCAACAGCCATATGACGTTTCTAGCTCCAGTGACTTTGGCTGTCAAGGGGATAGCGAGCGTCATTTTTAGTCTGACTTTGGCTTTACTTTGGCTGTTCTATCTCTGGACCGTCTTGCCGCAACTAAGCGGACAAGCATCAAGATCTCGGATTCTTGCGTTGGCAATCGCGCGATCGCATATCCGGATTTATTCGTGGATCGCGTGGCGGAGAACGCGCTAGCGTGCTCTATTTTCGATCGGGAAGGTGTGCACGATGGATGTCAGCAAAATTCCACCCGGCCGCAATCCGCCGCTGGAGATCAATGTTCTGATCGAGATCCCGCAGGGCGGTGTGCCGGTAAAGTACGAACTGGACAAGATTTCCGGTGCCCTCTTCGTCAATCGCTTTCTCCACACCGCGATGTACTATCCCGCCAACTATGGCTTCATTCCCAACACCTTGTCAGAGGATGGTGACCCGTGTGACGCGTTGGCACTCTCGCAGGTCCCGGTCACGCCTGGCGTGGTGATCCGCTGCCGGCCGATCGGCGCCCTATTGATGGAAGATGAACATGGCATCGACGAAAAAATCCTCGCGGTGCCCGTCGACGAGCTGAATCCTTACTACGACCGGGTCGAAAACTACACCGATCTGCCACCGATCATGCGTGATCAAATCGAGCACTTCTTCCGCCATTACAAGGACCTCGAAAAGAATAAATGGGTAAAAGGCCTGCGCTGGATCGCACGGGAAGCCGCTTATAGATCTGATCCGTGGAGCAATTTCCCGCTTCCATACGCCGTAATCTTCCCTTCGTGCCAGGGCGAGCCCCTCAGCGGACTGCGGGCTGATCAGATGGAACAGCGACGATCATCCGTCAGCCCATCGAAACGTCGATAAAACGGGCGCGGCGCGCGATTCGTGCTTATATTAATATGAGCTGCGAAAAGGGGCTGACCTGAAGTTCGCGCCAAGTAGTATATCGCCTCAAGAACGTCCTCAAACTACCGAAAATATAATGCGCGCTGAGGCGTGCTGCTCGGCGTTTTCGGCTACGTGCGCGTGGCTACCGTTAACCGACGATTCCCGAAATCGACGCAAGGAGATACCAGTTCTATGAAAATAAGGCCGTTGGGCGATCGCATCCTGGTGAAACGCATCAAGGAAGAAGAGAAGACCAAAGGCGGGATTATCATTCCCGATACCGCCAAGGAGAAACCGCAAGAAGGGAAGGTTGTGGCAGTTGGCAAGGGGAAGATCACCGAGACCGGCCAACTCGTAGTCCCCGACGTAAAGGCTGGCGAGCGGATTCTCTTTGGCAAGTATTCGGGCAGTGAGGTCAAGCTCGACGATGAAGAGCATCTGATCATGCGCGAGGACGACATCCTGGGCGTACTTGAGGGGTAACGGGACCGCATGACTGTCAATCGCTACGAAACATGCTCGATTAACCAGGAAGGCTAATATTCGTATGTCCGCTAAGATGGTCCGTTTTTCCCAGGAAGCGCGCGAAAGAATTCTACGAGGGGTCAATGTGCTGGCCGACGCGGTCACGGTGACCTTGGGGCCCAAGGGCCGGAATGTCGTGCTCGAGAAAAGCTTCGGCGCTCCCACGGTAACCAAGGATGGAGTCACCGTCGCCAAGGAGATCGAACTCGACGACAAGTTCGAGAACATGGGCGCCCAGATGGTCAAGGAGGTCGCCTCGAAGACCTCCGACGTCGCAGGCGACGGCACCACAACCGCCACCGTGCTGGCGCGCTCGATCTTCACCGAAGGCATCAAGATGGTCTCGGCGGGGCATGATCCAATGTCGCTGAAGCGCGGGATCGACCGCGCGGTTGTGGCCGTCACCGGCGAACTCAAGAATCTGTCCAAGCCCACCAAAGATCGCCGTGAGATCGCACAAGTCGGCACGATTTCGGCCAACAACGACTCGGCCATCGGTGAGATCATCGCAGACGCGATGGAGAAGGTCGGCAAGGAGGGCGTGATAACGGTCGAGGAGGCCAAAGGCCTCGAGACCACGCTCGAAGTGGTCGAGGGTATGCAGTTCGACCGCGGCTATCTGTCGCCCTATTTCGTGACTGATCCGGAGCGGATGGAGGCGAAACTCGAAGACGCTTATATCCTGATCCATGAGAAGAAGATCTCGTCGATGAAGGACTTGCTGCCTATCCTCGAGCTGATCGCGAAAACCGGAAAACCGCTCCTGCTTGTATCCGAGGACGTCGAGGGCGAAGCGCTGGCGACGCTGGTCGTCAACAAGCTTCGTGGCACGCTGGCCTGCATGGCAGTCAAGGCCCCGGGCTTTGGCGACCGGCGCAAGGCGATGCTCGAAGATATCGCGATCCTGACCGGTGGCAAGGTGATCGTCGAGGAACTCGGTATCAAGCTCGAGACCGTGACTCTGCAGGATCTCGGCCGCGCCAAGCGGGTCGTGGTCGACAAGGACAACACGACGATTATCGACGGTGCTGGCAAGAAGCCGGACATCGAGGGACGCATCAAGCAGATCCGCGCGCAAGTCGAGGAAACCACCTCGGACTACGATCGCGAGAAGCTGCAAGAGCGCCTGGCGAAGTTGGTCGGCGGCGTGGCCGTGATTCGCGTCGGTGCCGCGACCGAAATGGAGATGAAGGAGAAGAAGGCGCGTGTGGAAGACGCCCTCCACGCCACCCGTGCGGCAGTCGAAGAAGGGGTCGTGCCGGGCGGTGGCGTTGCGCTCATCCGGGCCTTGTCAGCGCTCGATAACCTGCGAGCGAGCGAGGACGAGAAGGCAGGCATCGGTATCATCCGCAAGGCGCTCGAGGATCCCTGCCGCTGGATTGCCGGTAATGCCGGTTGGGAAGGCTCGGTGGTGGTCGATAAGGTGAAAAACAACAAGGGCTCCTTCGGTTTTAACGCGGCGACCGAGGAGTTCGAGGACCTCATGAAGGCCGGGATCATGGATCCGACCAAGGTCGTTCGCAGCGCCCTGCAGAACGCAGCGTCGGTGGCAGGTCTGCTCTTGACCACGGAGTGTATAGTCGCCGAGAACCAGGAGGAGACTACAACGGATACGAGCTCCTCGACGCATTCAAACCGGATGCATCCCGAGATGACTTAAGACAGGGGGCGGCAACGAGCGGTCTACACGGAACATCACGAGGGCGGGCACGTGAGTGCCCGCCATTTCAGACAAAAAAGATTTGGTAAATTGCAATATCGATTATGGAAAGAAAGAACTCCGGGGGAGTTGTTCGTTTCGGAACCGGCCATGGATCTCGTATCCGAATACTGTCGACTGCCTAGAAGAAGCCTTAGCCGGAGTCTTTTATGAGCGCAGCCCTCAAGCTTGATGAAGAATACCGGTCGACCCGAGCCGCGCTGGTTAAGGCGGGAATCGACATGACTGACAGTATCGATGCACTCTATCGTGACTGGCGTCGCTGGCACGACAAGGCGCAATCACGATCTGCAGGAGAGCGCATCGAGGCAGCTAACGTGGACCGTTGGTGGGCTCTTCATCTCGCGCAGTTTCGGACTCTGTTTGATCCCCCGCATGTCGCTGCTCGAGCGGAACGCGCACGAAAAGACCGCAATCCAGTTCGCCCAAGAACGCATCCTGTGCGAAGCACGGGTTCCTTGGCGCTGTCCCAATCGGACAGCACCGGTTCCTTTGGGGCCATATCATTAACGGCTCAAAGAGACTAAAATAATAAACCTAACGTTCGGATCGTTCCTTTCATCGAGACTCGGGAATAAGCCCGGGTTTTCTGTTCGTGAGCTTCCCGGCCAAATAACACGGAGGGCATAATGCCCAGTAAATTGTATGTAGGCAACCTGGCCTACTCGGTATCGAATGGCGACCTGGAGCAACTGTTTTCACAAGCGGGTCAAGTGCAAAGCGCGGCGGTCATCATGGACAAGTTTTCGGGCCAGTCGAAGGGCTTCGGCTTTGTCGAGATGGCGAATTCCGAGGAAGCGTCCAAGGCAATCGCTCAGTTCAACGATTCTGAGCTCAAGGGCAGGAATATCAAGGTGAACGAGGCCAAGCCGCGCGAATCCAGCTTCGGCGGCAACAGCCGAAACGGTGGCGGTGGTGGCCGCGACCGCTGGTAGAAGCGGCATGGGGGCGGGCTTGGCCCGCCCTTTCCGTTTTTGCAACAAAAAAGCGCGAATCTGCTCATCGCTGGCAGAAGGAACTCGATAAGCAATAGCGGCGCGTCAAACGCGCCGTCGAATGCCAGAGACCTCCTGGACCGGCGATCGAGAAAGATGCCGATCTCTCGGGCGTGACTCCAGGGCCGTGGCCCGACCAGATTATTTGATCTACTGCGAGCCTCTCACGACTCGGCGTAGTGCGTTCCAACAGGCAAGCGGACAAATGTGGAAGTATTCTATTCTTCGCGCTCTTAAGCGTGTGCGGAGGGCCTCCGTCCGCGATAACGAAGAGTTAATTCGGGCGGAACTGTTCGGCATCGAGCGTCTCGAGCAGCATGCCGAGAGCCTGGCGGCCGCTCAGCGCGTCACGACGAGCCCGGGCAGTAATCGACAGTTGCCAAAACGGCTGCACGACAATAGTCGCGTGCTGCTTGAGGCGTATCGTGCGATCGCGGCAGCGATCCGTGAGGAACGCTCAATCACCCCCGCGGCGGAATGGCTGGTCGATAACTTTCATGTCGTCGAGGAGCAGATTCGCGAAATTCGGGATGATCTTCCTCGTGGGTTCTACCGCCAGCTGCCTAAACTCGCGGAAGGACCATTCGAAGGCTATCCGCGCGTGTTTGGCGTTGCCTGGGCCTTCGTTGCGCATACTGATAGCCGTTTCGACCCGCAGGTGCTGTGCCGGTTTATACAGGCCTATCAGCGCATACAGCCTCTGACGATCGGTGAACTCTGGGCCCTAGCGATTACGCTTCGAATCGTGCTGGTCGAGAATTTGCGGCGTTCGGCCGAGCGGATCGTCAATCGTCGCGCCGCGCGCCAAGAAGCGGACGCTCTGGCCGACAGGCTCTTGGGGGTTGCTGGTCGTAAGGCGGAGACGCTGGAGACGGTGCTGCGCGGTCTCGACCAGCGGCCGTTGGCGACGGCCTTTGCGGTTCAGTTGGTTCAGCGTTTGCGTGATCAGGATCCGACCGTGACGCCTGCCCTTCTTTGGCTGGACCAACGGCTTGCGGCCCAAGGAACGTCCGCCGATGAGGTCGTTCACGAGGAACATCAGCGGCAAGGGGCCATGAACGTGACCGTGCGTAACGCGATCACGAGCATGCGTCTAATGTCTGCGGTGGATTGGGCGGAACTCTTCGAGAGTGTCAGTCTGGTTGATGCGGTGCTGCGCGCCGACAGTGACTTTGCCGAGATGGACTTCGCGACTCGCGATCGCTACCGGCACGCGATAGAAGAGCTCGCGCGAGGATCGGCATATGCGGAACTCGATATCGCGAGAACCGCGATCGTGGCCGCGAAGCGGGCGGCAGCCGAGCCATCGCACGACGGCGCAACCGCGCGCCGCGAGCAGGAGCCCGGCTATTACCTCATCGCGAACGGGCGTCGGGTCCTCGAGGCAGAGATCGGATTTCGGCTGCCCCTACGACAATGGCTCGTTCGAGCCTATACCGCTGCGGGAATTCTGGGTTATCTCGGAACGATCGCCCTCGTGGCGGCGCTTGTTTCCGCTCTACCGTTGCTCGCCATGGCACAGACGGGCATAGGCGGATGGACGCTGGTCGTGCTCGCACTTTTAGCCTTCATACCGGCGCTGGATGTAAGCGTGGTCCTGGTGAACCGCGGAGTCACGAATCGTTTTGGCCCGAAGGTCCTGCCGGGTCTGGAGCTTCGCGATGGGGTGCCGTCGAGTCTGCGCACCCTAATCGTCGTACCCACCCTTTTGACGACGCCAGCGGAACTCGAAGAGCAGATCGAACGCCTGGAGGTTCATCACCTCGCGACGCCAGATGGCGATCTTAGTTTCGCTCTTCTCTCCGACTGGACGGACTGTGCGACCGAGTATGCTCCGGGCGACGACAAGCTGCTAAGCGCTGCGGTCGCGGGAATCGGGCGGCTGAACCAGCTGTATGGTCCGGCGTCGGACGGGGACCGATTTCTTTTGCTCCATCGTCGGCGGATCTGGAACGCGGGCGAGGGTAAGTGGCTCGGATGGGAACGCAAGCGCGGAAAGCTGCATGAGCTGAATCGCTTGTTACGCGGAGCGACGGACACGACTTTCGTAATGACTGGCGGCTGCCAACCCGTCGTGCCCGCACACGTCCGTTACGTGATCACGCTTGACGCCGATACGCGACTACCACGAGGAGCGGCCAAGCGACTGGTTGGTAAGATGGGGCATCCACTCAACCATCCGACGCTGGACCCACGCTCCTGCCGCGTGGTCGAAGGTTACGCGGTGCTTCAGCCGCGAGTTACGCCTTCGTTGCCGACGGGTCGCGAAGGATCCCTTTTTCAGCGTGTCTATTCGAGCTCCAGCGGTATCGACCCGTACGCGGCTGCCGTCTCCGACGTTTATCAGGACCTCTTCGGCGAAGGTTCGTATAGCGGTAAGGGGATCTACGACGTGGACGTTTTTGAAGCTGCCCTTGAAGGGCGGATTCCTGACAGCACACTCCTGAGTCACGACCTGCTGGAAGGAATCTTCGCGCGGGCTGGATTGGTCTCCGACATCGAGGTGGTCGAGGAGTTTCCCTCACGCTATGACGTCGCCGCGGCGCGGCAGCATCGATGGGCGCGCGGCGATTGGCAATTGCTTCCCTGGATCGTCGGCTGGGGGCGCGACGCAAAAGAAGACTCGGCCAGAACAGCAATTCCGTTGATCGGCCGCTGGAAGATGATCGACAACCTGCGTCGAACACTGTCGGCGCCCGCGACCTTCCTCGGGTTGCTAGCGGGATGGACTCTCCCCGTCACCTCTGCCGCGATCTGGAGCGTCTTTATACTCGTCACGATCGCGGCGCCCGCCTTTCTGCCGCTGTTCGCGGGGATGGTGCCCCGACGATTCGGGATCTCGAAGCGGAGCCATTTGCGGGCGGTAAGCGCAGATCTTGTCGCCGCGCTACTACAGCTCGTGTTTCTGGTCACGTTCCTTGCGCATCAGGCCTGGTTGATGATCGACGCCATTGCGCGAACATTGTTCCGGCTCTTCGTCCGGCGTCGGAGCCTGCTTGAGTGGGTCACCGCCGCTCAGGCCAAGCTACGCGCCAGGCTCGACGTTCGCGAATCTTATTGGCGAATGGCTGGCGGTGTCGCTCTCGCGGTTCTGGCCGTCGCTATGGTCGCTTGCTTCGGGCGTGGTTCATGGCTGATCGCGTCGCCGTTCGTGATCCTTTGGATACTATCGCCAGCCGTCGCGCGATGGTCGAGTTTTCCGCCGCCCCTCGCGGGGCCAAATCCACCTTCGGAGCAGCAGGCACAAACACTCAGGCTCATCGCCCGCCGCACATGGAGCTTCTTCGAGACCTTCGTGACTGCGGAAGATCACATGCTTCCGCCTGACAACTTCCAGGAAGACCCGAAACCCGTGCTGGCCCATCGAACGTCGCCCACCAACCTCGGATTGTATCTTCTGTCCGTTGCAGCGGCGCGCGATTTTGGCTGGCTCGGTACGCTCGATACCGCGAAGCGATTGGACGCGACTCTCGCCACGATGAATGAACTCGAGCGCTTCCGCGGTCACTTCTACAACTGGTACGACACGCAGAATCTTCGTCCGCTGGATCCGAAATATGTCTCGTCGGTCGATAGTGGAAACCTGGCAGGACATCTGATCGCACTTGGCAACACAATTCGGGAGATGATGCGCGGTCCAGTGGTCGGGCCGGGATGGCGCGCCGGGATCGATGACGCGCTGGAGTTAACGCGCGAGTGTCTGCGCCTCCTCCCTGACGACCGGCGGACGGAAACGGTAACTCGCAAGGATCTGGATGACGCGCTCGACGCGCTCACCGTCTCGCTGCCAGGCGCCCCCACGACGCCAGCAGATGTTGCCGCGCGGTTGGCGGGGCTCGCGCTTGACGCCCACACGGCCAGTGACATTGCGCGGACGCTGCACGAGGAACGGGGCGACGACGGTAGCACCCAGGTTTTGAACTGGGTAGAGGCGGTGCGGGCGTCGATCCTGAGCCATCAGCGCGACGTCGAGCAGTTCATGCCATGGGCGAAGCTCGCGGGTGACGTGACGCTCATCGCAGCGGAGGAACCTGCTCTCGCGGAGACGCTCGGCCATCTGTTCACATCTGTCCCGGCCATCGCCGATCTGCCGGACCATTGTGCAAAGGCGATCGGAGTCCTGACGTGCTACCGATCGGAGCTTGAACGCCGCGCTCCTGGAGGCGCGGCCGCGCTCGGGCGAGCCGATGCCCTGATTGACGCCTGCGAGCGTTCCGCGAGCGCCGCGCATGCGCTCGAACGTCGCCTGGCGGCGCTCGGCCAAATCGCGGGCAAACTGTTCGCGGCGATGGAGTTCGGCTTCCTCTTCGACCCCTCACGGCAACTGCTCGCGATCGGCTACCGCGTTGCGGAAGGCAGCCTCGATCCCAACTGTTATGACTTGCTCGCCTCTGAGGCACGCCTGGCGAGCTTCGTGGCGATCGCCAAAGGGGACGTGCCGGCGCGGCATTGGTTCCGGCTGAGGCGCGACCTGACCCCGGTCGATCGTGGTTCCGCGCTGATCTCATGGTCGGGTTCGATGTTCGAGTACCTGATGCCGTCGCTGGTGATGCGCGCACCGCACGGGAGCATGCTCGCGCAGTCTAATCGCCTCGTCGTCCGTCGGCAGATGAAGTATGGCGCTGAGCTCGGCGTGCCTTGGGGGGTCTCGGAATCCGCTTACAACGCGCGCGATCTGGAACTTACTTATCAGTACTCAAATTTTGGCGTCCCCGGCCTGGGGCTCAAGCGCGGACTCAGCGAGAACGTCGTGGTTGCGCCTTACGCGACGGCCCTGGCCGCGATGGTCGATGCCGAAGCGGCGGCGCGCAACTTCTCCCGTCTCGCCACGGCTGGCGGCATGGGTCGTTATGGCTGCTACGAAGCTCTCGACTACACGCCGACGCGTCTCCCCGAGGGTCAGGAAGTCGCGATCGTTCGCGCCTATATGGCGCATCACCAGGGGATGACTCTGGTAGCGATCGATGACGCTCTTCGGAACGGAGCGATGCGCGCCCGCTTCCACGCCGAGCCAATTATTCAAGCGACTGAACTCTTGCTCCAGGAACGAACTCCGCGCGACGTTTTGGTTGCGCGCCCTCGCGCCGAGGAGGTGGAGACTGCGCCCAACATCCGCGAGATCGTCGCGCCCATGCTGCGACGGTTCCACTCCGCGCACGACGCAATTCCGCGGACGCAGCTGCTCTCAAACGGCAGGTACGCAGTGATGATCACCGCAGCAGGTTCCGGTTACAGCCGTTGGCGAGACCTCGCGGTCACGCGTTGGCAAGAGGACGTTACCTGCGATTCCTGGGGCATGTTCGTTTTTCTGCGCGATGTACGTACTGGCGAAGTATGGTCGGCCGGATATCAACCGACCGGCATCGAGCCGGATAGTTATGAGGTGGTATTCTCCGAGGATCGCGCCGAGATCACGCGGCACGACGGAACGATCACGACCACCCTCGAAATCGCGGTTTCGCCGGAGGACGACGCCGAGGTTCGCCGCGTATCGATCTCAAACCTCGGAAACAACTATCGGGAGATCGAGCTGACGTCTTACGCTGAGGTCGTCTTGGCGCCCCGAGCGCAAGACGCCGCGCATCCAGCCTTCTCCAAGTTGTTCGTGCAGACGGAATTCGTCGCGGATATGGGCGCTGTCATGGCGACGCGGAGGTTGCGGTCGCCCGGCGAGGCCTCGGTCTGGGCGGCCCACCTTGCCGTCGTCGAAGGCGAGACCGTAGGCGACTTGCAATTCGAGACGGACCGGGCTGCGTTCCTTGGGCGTGCGCGCGGGATCCGAGCGCCGATATCCGTGATCGACGGCCGGCCGCTCTCCAACACGGTCGGCGCCGTGCTCGATCCGATCTTCAGCCTTCGCCGCCGTTTAAGAATTCCGCCGGGGGGGCGAGCGCGCGTCGCCTTCTGGACTCTGATCGCACGGTCCCGGATCGAAGCGCTTGACCTGGCGGACAAGCACCACGACTTCACTGCTTTCGACCGCGCGCTCACTCTGGCTTGGACGCAGGCTCAGGTGCAGCTACACCATCTGGGTATCGGTCCCGACGAGGCGCACCTGTTCCAGCGTATCGCCAATCACGTCATCTACGCCAACTCAACGATGCGGCCTTCCTCGGACGTGCTGAAGCGGAGCGAGCATGGAGCTTCGACGCTGTGGACCCACGGAATCTCAGGCGATCTGCCGATAGTGTTGGTCCGGATCGATGAGATCGAGGATCGCGAGATTGTTCGGCAATTGGTCCGCGCGCACGAATACTGGGGGATCAAGCAACTCGACGTCGATCTCGTGATCCTGAACGAAAGGTCTGCGTCCTACGATCAGGATCTCCAAGGCTCATTAGAAACGCTGGTTCGGGCGAACCAATCGCGAACGCGGGCCGACGGAGAAGCGGCGCGCGGAGCGGTATTTGTGTTGCGCTCCGATCTGATCTCAGCCGACGTGCGCAGCCTGCTGCAGACCGCAGCCCGCTTGATTGTTTGGAGCCGTCACGGGAGCCTCGCCGAACAGGTCAATCGCCTGGAGGAATCGCTATCCGCTAGCGCAGCTCCACCGCGACGCAAGTTAGCCCTGACGAGCGAGCCGCCGACACCGCCGACGCCGCAACAAAGTCTTGAGTTTTTCAATGGATTTGGCGGCTTCGCCGCCGACGGAAGGGAATATGTGACAATCCTCCGCGAAGGCCAGTGGACGCCCGCGCCATGGATCAACGTAATCGCCAACCCATCGTTTGGCTTTCAGGTGTCCGCGGTCGGTTCAGGGTACACGTGGTCGATAAACAGTCGCGAGAATCAGCTTACGCCGTGGTCAAATGATCCGGTCAGCGACCCGCCAGGCGAAGTTATCTATGTCCGCGACGAGGATACTGGCGAGCTGTGGGGGCCAACGGCGCTGCCCATTCGCGAGGAAGCCTGCCCTTACGTTGCCCGACACGGCCAAGGTTATAGTCGTTTTGAGCACAGCTCGCATGAGGTCTCGCTCGAGCTTCTGCAGTATGTAGCGCCGCAAGACCCAATCAAGATTTCGCGTTTGAAAATCCAGAATCTCTCCGCTCGAACACGACGGCTCTCCGTGACAGCTTACGCCGAGTGGGTACTCGGCGTTTCGCGCGGCGCCTCGGCGTCTTCAGTGGTGACGGAGATCGATTCAGCGACCGGCGCGATGCTTGCGCGAAATCCGTGGAGTAACGAGTTTGGTGGTCGGGTCGCGTTTGCGGACTTGGCCGGACGACAACTCGCATGGACCGGCGATCGCAAAGAGTTCCTCGGCCGCCACGGCGCACTCGATCATCCGGTCGCGCTCGAGAACGCAACGCCACTCTCAAATCGAGTGGGCGCGGGTCTCGATCCCTGCTGCGCGCTGCAGACTCAGGTTCACCTTCTAGCGAACGGCGAGACTGAAATTGTCTTCTTTCTCGGCCAGGCGCAGACGAAGGCGCAAGCTCTTTCCTTGATCGCGCATTATCGAAGCACGGACTTGGATGGGGTTTTCAGTGCGATCACTCGTCGATGGGATGACATCCTCGGGATGGTCCAGGTGAAGACGCCTGATCGCTCGATGGACATTCTGATGAACAGATGGCTGCTGTATCAGACCCTGACCTGCCGCGTATGGGCACGATCGGCGTTCTATCAGGCGAGCGGCGCCTACGGTTTTCGCGACCAGCTCCAGGACGTAATGGCCCTGACCGTGTCGCAGCCGGGAGTCGCGCGAGAACATCTTTTGCGCGCGGCTGAGCGGCAGTTCCTCGATGGCGACGTTCAACACTGGTGGCTTCCGACCTCGGGCCAAGGCGTTCGCACACGTATCTCAGACGACCGCGTGTGGCTACCGTATGCGACGGCTCATTACGTCGAGGTGACCGGTGATGTCGCGGTCCTGGACAGTATGGTCCCATTTCTCGACGGACCCGGCCTCCATGCCGGTGAACACGAAGCGTTCTTTGAACCGAAAGTTTCCGGGGTTTCCGCTACTTTGTTCGAGCACTGTGTTAAGGCGCTCGACGTAAGTCTGCCGGTTGGCGATCACGGTCTCCCACTAATGGGAACGGGCGACTGGAACGACGGCATGAATCGCATCGGCGAAAAAGGTACGGGGGAAAGCGTCTGGTTGGGCTGGTTTCTCTATTGCACGCTCGCGGCGTTCGCTGACCTCGCTGACCGTCGTGGCGACCAGACACGCGCTGCCAACTGGCGCCGACACGCCGCTGCGCTGAAGGAATCACTCGAACGCCACGGCTGGGATGGTCACTGGTATCGACGGGCCTATTACGATGATGGAACGCCACTCGGCTCGGCCGCAAATACCGAATGCCGAATCGATTCGATCGCGCAGTCGTGGGGAGTAATCTCCGGCGGCGCTGAACCGGCGCACGTGGCGACTGCGATGGCCGCCGTGAATGAATACCTAGTCCGGCGAAATGAAGGACTCGTCCTGCTGTTCGCTCCGCCATTCGATAAGACGTCGGCCGATCCTGGCTATATCAAAGGTTACCCGCCTGGGTTGCGCGAGAACGGGGGCCAATACACGCATGCCGCAATCTGGTCGCTGATAGCATTCGCAATGCTCGGCGATGGGGACAAAGCCGGCGAGTTGTTCGCGATGTTGAATCCTATCAACCACGCAAACACCCGCGCCGCCATTCACCGCTACAAGGTTGAGCCCTACGTCATGAGTGCGGACGTATACTCCAGCGCCTCACACGCCGGCCGTGGTGGCTGGACCTGGTACACAGGCTCCGCCGGCTGGATGTATCGGGCCGGCCTCGAATGGATCCTGGGATTTCGGTTGCGCGGCGCGACGCTAGTCATAGACCCATGCGTGCCGAGGGCTTGGCCACGCTTCGAAATTGTCTTCCTGTACCGTTCCGCTCGCTATGAGATTGCCGTCGAAAACCCTCGCGGCGTCAGCCGCGGAGTCTCTCGATTGACACTCGACGACGAAGTATTGCCGAATGGCGAATCCGGCATCTCACTAGCCGACGATGGCGCAACCCATCAGGTTCGTGTAACTCTCGGCTGATAGATGGAAATGTAGAGCAGTAGAGGATTATCTGCTCGTCTTCGCCGTTGCAACGATTCGCGTAATCACCAATCCGTTGCCGAACAGCTCCTGGGTCGTAGGGTTGATTGATCAGCCTAGTCTGACTAGACCGTCCCTATATGAATTCGCAAATTCAAGAAGCGAAGGCGCGTTTCAGTGAAATGGTCGCCCGTGCGCTGAAGGAAGGCCCCCAGACTATAACTCGCCACGGTAAGGCAGTCGCGGTGCTGGTTCCTGTAGACGAGTGCCGTAGGCTCCGCAGCGGAGGGAGAAGCCTCAAGGCGCTGCTTGCCGCGGCCCCTCTGGAGGGGGTCGCGATCACGCGTTCGCGGGATACCGGCCGAGCGGTGGACCTCGAATGCACCTGATCGATACCAACATCATTTCCGAAGTGCGCAAAGGCCGGCGATGCGATCCGCAGGTCGCCGCATAGTATCAGCAGGTTCGCGATGACGATTTGTTCCTGAGTGTTTTGGTGGTCGGCGAGATCCGTCAGGGAGTCGAGCGTCTGCGACCGCGGAATCCTCGCCGCGCGCACGCCCTTGAGCAGGGGCTCGAAGAGTTGCAGGAGTCTTTTGGCGAGCGGATCTTGCCCGTCGACAGGAAGGTTGCTCAGAACTGGCGCCGGTTTGCTGCTCGAGGTACCTTTCCAGTGGTTGATGCAATACTGGCGGCGACGGCTGAGGCGCATGGCCTGACCCTGGCGACGCGAACATCAAGAATATCGAGCAGACGGGCGTCGGCTGTCTGAATCCCTTCCAATCCGCGCGGACTTCGTTCTGATTTCAGTCTCACGGCTTTGTCGAAGACATCACGGACTAGCCGATCAAGTGTCTGCTGATCGATTTCGCAATAGCGCCAGTGTCATAGATTTCGGGCTTTGGTATTTGAGTAGTGAACAAGGCGTTTCGGCGATTTCTGTGGCCAGCGCGATGAGATCGATCTGCGGTCGCCGGTCGATCTAATCACGCGAAAGAAAGCTGAGCCTCATTTAACGAACCCAGCACTCTGCGGCTCAAGGTAGCGCCGATCATGATCTGCGACATCTCGTTTAATTCACCTTCGATGAAACTTCCTGCCACGCCGATACCTCCCATGACTGACCGCGCGCCTTCACGAAATCTTTCCGCGAAGGTGGATAGCTCCTTTGCGTCGACGAATACCGGCAATAGCGATCGTTCGCTCACACACATCACGAGCCGAAGACGCCTTGTGAAGAGCAGATTCGCGTACCAGTCGCCTAAAGCCGTCGTGGGAGCAACTTCCGTGTAAAGGGCCTCGGCGTGAAGATATTTGAGAAGCTTGCGAGTGAACCTGATCGTGAACACAAAAATTGATTCTGTATTAGACGCTCTTCGTATTGCGTGTTTCGCCCAGGATTTAGTCAGATTGTTTTGCCGGAATCTTTCCGGTGGAAGAGGGGAGGAGGTCTATGCGAGTCTTCTCGAACTGGTGGAATGCAGCGAGTTTGGCTGCGCTCTCATTCAGCACAACCTCATCGGTGAGAGCGATGACGCGATAGATCGACTCTGAACGATGTCCGACCATCATCATCGCCGCCGAACGTGACACTCCCGCACGTTCAAGATTTCGAACCGCCGTTCGGCGGAGATCGTCCGGGACTTTTCCCGTCACGCCTGCTCTTTGGCAGGCTGTCGTCCAAGCCTTCCGAAAATCCTTTATCAGCTTTCCCTCGCGCTGAAACAACCAAGGAATAATTATACCGGCCTTTTGCTCAAGCTCCGCCGTTTTTTCGAGTTGTCGCGTTAGAACCGCGCGCAATTCGGCCGTGAGCGGAAAGCTCCGGCCTTTGTCAACGTTTGTCTCACGCGGTTCTAATCGCAGACACCCGGAATCGAGATCAACGTGGTGCTTCTGTCGCGTAAGGATCTCCGGGTTGATACGCCATCCGGTGATGTACGCGGTCTGAATTACAGGCCTTAGATACTCCGGTAGGTTGTCCAACACTGCTTGATACTCGTCAGCTTCGAAGAAATCTTTCCTCCGATTGTTCTCGGCTAGCAGGGATATCTCCGGCCGAGCGGCTACTTTGCCGGCCGATTGCGCGAGCCGAAAGGCGCGTCTTAGGGCGCCGAGCTCCCGGTTAATCGTTGCGGCCGCTGCTCCCTCTTGTTGCCGCGAGCCGATATAGCGCGCGATAAGATCGCCCTTGATCTGACCGGCATGGATTGCCGCGAAAAATCCGCGTAGATGCCTGACCGCGTCCTCGACGCGCTTGACGCTGCGCCTCCCATTAGCCCGATAGTCATCGAGGAGAATCTTCGCGAGATCTTCGAACGTCGCCTTTCCGACCTTGGCGCTGACTGGTTGTCCCTGCGCCGCCGCCTCCAGCCTTTGTTGCAGAAAGGCTTTGGCCTCCTGCTGGCTACGCAAATTCGATGACTCGCGAAATCGGATCCCGTCGACGGAGTACTGGATCCACCAAATCGAGGCTGCTTTGCGCTCGCCTGTGCGCTTGTCAATGTAGGTCGGCCGGTAAACCAAGCCGTCGCCGCGGCTTTTCACCATGAGTCAGGCCATTGCCAACGGGTCAAATTCAACAGCACGGTCGATTCCGCATGCTATAGATTATCATAAGCAAATCGATTAGCGCCAAGCCCTTAAAATCCTCTGGAGGATAACCTCCGTGCGGGTTCGAGTCCCG
>JBKQPD010000227.1:0-10273 GCA_052145175.1 Binataceae bacterium (SeqCode)
CCGGCCGGTTACAACTCGCGCGAAGGTTCCAAGCGAATCCTCGAACAGTACAAGCACTCGATCCGGCCCGACGCTCTTTACGGCGGCGTCGATGCGGCCGGATGGGACGCGGTGGTGGCGAGCAACCGGGTCGTAGTCGGCAGCCCGAAAACCGTTCTCAGGAAAATCCGCGAAGGGCTCGAGATCCTGCGCCCCGGAATTCTCGGGATGTGGACCAATGACGGCACGATCGGCCACAAGGATACGATGCGATGCCTGCAACTCATGAAGGAAGAAGTGCTCCCGGCGGTGCATGAAATGGGTAAAGAACTGGGATTGCCCGGTCCGTTCGAGCAGGCGCCGTGATTAACCGGCCGCGAGGCTCGCGGTTGAGTGCCGAACCTGCAACGCGAAGCCGAGGACATCACCAATGACGGCGAGCGCATTCGAGTCGAAATCCGTAACGGTTGGCGGCGCGGCGATCCAATATCTGGTGGCGGGTAAGGGTGCGCCTTTGCTCTGGCTGCATGGGAGCGAAGGTAATCCGGGCTGGCTCCGGC
This sequence comes from Binataceae bacterium (SeqCode), assembly GCA_052145175.1. Lineage (GTDB taxonomy): Bacteria > Desulfobacterota > Binatia > Binatales > Binataceae > JAJPHI01. The sequence goes on from JBKQPD010000227.1 coordinate 540, forward strand.
TGCACGACGAGCTCGCGCGCAACTTCACCGTCTATCTCCCGACTCATCCGGGATTCGCCGGCTCCGACCGGCCGCCGTGGCTCGAATCGTTTGTCGATCTCGCACGCTTCTATCTGTGGATTGTCCAGGAACTCGGGATTATGCGTGCGACGCTGGCTGGACACTTTATCGGCGGATGGCTCGCGGCTGAGATGGCGGTAATGTCGCCGCAGGTCGTCGAACGATTGTTGCTGGTCGACGCGGCTGGTGTGCGCCCGCGCGAGGGCGAGATTACCGACATCTTTCTGCAGGGCGGCGAGGGCACCCGTCGTCTGTCTTTTTTCGACGCCAAACAGGTAGTGGATTACGAGCTATTGTTCGGCAAGAAGCCGACGCCGGAGGAGCGCGAAGCGCAGGTCATAAATCGCGAGGCCGTGACGCGCTACTGCTGGAAGCCCTACATGCACGACCCCAGTCTTCCGGCGCTCCTGGAGCGTCTGCGCGCGTTGCCGACGCTGATCGTGTGGGGCCGCGAGGATCGGATCGTGCCGCTTGAGGCCGGCGAACTATACCGCCGCGCTATCGCCGGCGCGTGTCTGGAAGTAATCGACCGCTGCGGTCATTTTCCGCATCTCGAAAAGCCGGCCGAGTTCATGCGTGCCGCCAGACCTTTCCTCGGACTATAGAAGAAGCGCCGCGATATCGAACGTTGTCGACGTCGCAGCGCCCAGGGAGCTAGGACCTGCGCGTCCGGGCGGTTGCGCCGCCTATTTCTTTTCGAAGACGAAGTTCGCTTCCATCTTCGTCTTTACTTCCTCCAGGTGGGTACAGTAGCGGTTGAAGCCGCCATTGTAATTGCCGTCCTGACGGCGCTGGAATTCACCCTCGAAGTTATAATAGCCCGGCGTGCAGTCCTGGTTGCGCGTGGTTTTGCCGCGATGCTCGATTACTTCCTGCACCCACCACTCTTCCGCTTCCGGCGTGACGTCGATTGAGTCATAGCCATGGCGCCGGGTGTAGTCGATGCACGCGGCGATGTGATCACCCTGGGATTGGAGCATATCGGTCAAATTGAACTGGAATGAGGCCTGGTAGCCGCCCATGATGAAGAGGTTGGGGAAGCCATGCGTGTGGATCCCGAGGAGGGTACGGATGCCGTCGCGGTATTTGTCATTGAGATCAAGACCGTGCTCGCCCTTGATCTGGTTGTAGATGCCGGTTTTTTGCACCTCAAAACCCGTGGCGTAGATCAGGACGTCGACCTCGTACTGCTTGCCCTCGAAGACGGGGCCCTTGGCCGTGATCTCCGTGATGCCCTTGCCGTGGGTGTCGACCAGATGGACGTTCGGCCGGTTGTAGGTCGGCAGGTAGTAGTTGTCGAAACACGGGCGCTTGCACATGAACATGTACCACGGCTTGAGCGCTTCGGCGGTCGCCTTGTCCTCGACGATCTCCTCGATCCGCTTGTGGATCCGCATCATGTAGTTGATATTCGCGTTTTCCTGCCGGCGAACTTTCTCCTCGGGGGACATCGCTGCCAGTTCCGCCTTCTGCTTCTCGGTCAACTCCGGCTCCTGCCGCGCCTCGGCACGGCGCTTGGCCTGCCATCCGGGGTGCAGTTTCGCCGCCCACTTCTGATCCGTCTCCCAGTCATCCTTGATATCAATTGAGGACGGCGTGCGCTGAAACACGTACAGCTCCTTCGCCGCCGCACCGAGGCGCGGAATCGCCTGGACTGCGGACGCCCCCGTGCCGATGATACCCACGACCTTATCCGCCAAGCCCGAAAGGTCAGCCTTGGTGTAGTTGTAGTCCCATCGCGAGGTGTGAAAGGAGTGGCCTTTGAACGACTCCATGCCGCTGATTTTCGACAGTTTGGGCTTGGAGAGCGTGCCGTTGGCGCAGATCACGAAGCGCGCCTTGAGGCGGTCGCCGCGGTCCGTGCCGATATTCCACATCTTTTCGTCTTCGTCCCAGGTCGTGGACGTGACGGTGGTCTGGAAAACGGCAAGCTCGTAAAGGTTGTACTTGCGCGCGATCGCCTGGCAGTGGCCAAAAATCTCGGGCCCCTGGGCGTAGTGGCGCGTCGGGACGTAGCCCATCTCGTCGAGCAAAGGCAGGTAATCGTAGGCGACGACGTCGCAAGCCGCGCCGGGATACCGGTTCCAGTACCAGGTGCCGCCGACGTCCGCGCCGCGCTCGACGATCCGGATACTTTCGACGCCACATTCGCGCAGCCGCGCCGAGGTCAGGAGCGCGGAGAACCCGCCTCCGATGAACAGGCATTCGACCGTATCGTTGATCGGCTCGCGGGGTTTGATCTCCCCGCCGTAGGGATCAATTTCGTACTTCGCGAGCTCCCCGCTCAGGTCGGAGGTATACTGCGCCGTACCTTCGGGCCGGTAGCTCAAACGGAGGTCGCGCTCCTCGGCGAACTTCTTTTTGATTTGTTCGTAGTATTCTTGGGGACGGTCGCTCTTCGACGACAGCGGGCTGATCGTGCCGATAGGCGCCGTGTTCTGTTGCTTTTCCATCTACGCTTCCTTTTTGAGACTTGATTTAATTTCGCATCAAGCCGGAGGCTTTGCAAAGGTAAGTTGCTGAGGCGTATTCGGATGGTGGCGATTGCTGCAATTGCCGTAGTTCCAGCCGTCAAGTTAAACCTGTATTCGCGATGAAGGACTTGCCACCGCGAAGCTATGAGCGATACCACTCACCGCGCTGACACCAGGCGTCTACGCCATCGCCGGACTTATCGCTTCTGGTCCAGCGACTGGAGTCTCACGGTCCTGCTGCTCTTGTTGCTTTTGAATATCTTTGCGCTACCCATCGCGATGGCGGACTCGTGGGGCAGGCTAGTTTCACGCGGGATACTCTCGCTGATCATCATTTCCGGTTTGGTCGCGACCGTTCGCAACCGGCGACTCATCCTATTGGGCGTGGCCTTCACGCTGACCGGGTTCGTTATCGGTTGGGAGGATGTGCTACATCCGAGCTTCCGGTTGCATCTGCTTAACGACGCCGTCGCGCTTCCGCTGCTCGCGCTCATGATCGTCTTGATCATCCGACAGGTTTTTCGTGAGGGGCCGATCACGATGCATCGCGTGCGCGGATCGGTCGCGGTCTATTTGCTGATCGGCCTCGTCTGGGCGATTGCCTATGACTTGGTCGAGGCGGTCCAGCCGGGATCTTTCCGGGCTGGAGTAGGCTTTCACGGCTCCAATCTGGCGGCGCTCGGCTACTACAGCTTCACCACCCTGACGACGCTTGGCGTCGGCGACGTTCTGCCTGCGAGTCCGGTCGCCCGCTCGTTGACTATACTCGAGGCTCTGGTGGGACAACTGTTTCCGGCGATTCTGATTGCGCGGCTGGTCTCGATGGAACTCATCTACCGTCGCCATCGGAGCGGCGATGATCGGGGGGACTGAAGTCTGGCCCTCCCGCCGGTCAGCGCTTCGGGGCTTCGCGCTGCGCTTTTTCGGTAGCGCGCTTTCTCATCCGCACCGCGCAATTGCTCCAGCGATTCTCGAGCTCGCAGACGGGCAAACCATGAATGTCCTTGAGTTCCTCGACCTCGCGCCGGAGGCTTTCGTTCTCGGCCCGCGCGCTCTCGAGCGACGCTTGCAGGTCGCGCGCTTCGTCCCGCGCGGTCCGCACCTCCATCGTCTTGCCGGCGATTACGGTCTTGAGCCGCCACACTTCCGCGACGAGCGTGGCGCACTGTCCAGGCTCGAGCGTCTGCCCGTTTTCCAGTTGCTGTTGCAGCTCGCTTAACTTCTCGACCGTCACCCGCGTCCTCGCTCACTTGGCGGCGCTTCGCACCGGCACTGTAACAGCCTGCCTCGAAACGCGGTACCACGGCAACATCGGAAGTCGACAAAAATAGCGGGCCGCACGCTGTTTCAGGGCATTTCGAGCGGGTTATACGGGGCTATACTTGAGCTGACCGGAGTCTACGCGCCGGAAGTCTTCGGGTCATGCGGATCGCAAGCCGGCGGATGCGGACCGCCGTTGGTGCCCTTCCGCTTGCGCACGGCACAATTGCTCCAGCGCGTTTCCAGCTCGCATACGGGCAGGCCGTTGATCGCGGTGAGCTGTTCGAGTTCACGGCGCAACTCATCATTTTCCGCACGCGTGATCTTCAATGTGGCGGCGATTGAATCGGCTTCCTCACGCGCTAGCCGGGCTTCCATCGCCTTGCTGCTGTTCACGGTCTTGAACCGCCAGACTTCAGCGAGCAGGGCCGCGCACTGTTGGGCGTCGAGCAATTGTCCCTGATCCAGCAGTTGCTGAAGCTCGTTCAACTCTTCGACCGTCATATCGCTCTCTTTCGTCGGCTAAGCTAAAGCTAGATTATCATATCTTTGCACTCTTAAGATATAATAAATTAGCTAACGGGCAAATGGCAACTAACCTCGGCGACGCCGGAAACGATCCGTGATCAGCAAAATCCCGCCGCCCAGTATTGCGACGCCGCTGACAGCGATACTCGGATCGAGCTCGGGAAGTCGTGGACACGGAGTCGGACGCCCGTGAGGCGCGGATAGGTCCGACTGCGCGCAGGCGTTCGGGAGCGGCGCGACGAACAGTACGCCCAAAGCTAAGCTCGCCGCAATAGTTGTCGTTGATTTCTTTCGATTCACCCGTATCTCCCAAAGGAGCCTTGTGGCGGGCCGCACACCCGCAAGCCCTGCTATCATCCTAAAAGATGCTAAAGAATTCAACAGAGCCGGGTCAGTACTTATCAGAGTTCTTCACACGACTCTTAGTGATAATAGTGACAATCTGCAAGACGTGGGCTATGCGATGGTGATTTATGACATCGCGCGCGGCTCCGATGAATCGGATCGGCCGCGGAGGCCGGCCTTGCCCGGTTTGACAGGAATTTCACGCGGGTGCTAACCCCAAGCAGGAGGACAGACCAATGGTGTACATGCAGGCGTCGATCAAGCTTCATCCCGGAAAGCTGCCCGACTTTATTGCGTTGCTCAACAAGATAACCCCGCTCGCAGCCAAACACGGGATTAAACTCGTGGGGAGTTACGCGAGCATTGTCGGCCGGCTCAACTCGGTCGTCGATCTCTGGGAATTGCCCGAGCCGAATTCGGTGGGCAAGCTGTTGTCTGACCCCGAATTGCAGAAATTCGGACCGCAGATCGCCGAGATCATTGAAGACGAGGTGCTCTCAATCCTGACGAAGCTGCCCATCGGCTGAGCGCAAGCTGCGTTTTGCCGAGGCCGGTTCGTCGCTCGCTGCGACGCACCGGCCACGCTTCAGTCGCGCCACGGAGGCGCATACCGTGACGCTCGCGCGGGACTCCCGCACGCCGCGCCGGTTTGACAGGAATTTCCCGCGGATGCTCGCGCAGCTCCGGAGGATCGATCGATGGTGTATTTACAGGCGTCTATCAAGCTCTATCCGGGGAAACTCCCCGACTTTGTCAGCTTGCTGAACGACTTGATTCCCTTGCTCGCCAGGCATGGCTGGAAACTGATGGGGAGTTACGCGAGCGTCGTCGGCCGGCTTAACACGGCGGTCGATTTCTGGGAACTGCCCGATGCTAATGCCTGCGCGGCGCTCTTGTCCGATCCTGAATTCCAAAAGTTCGGACCCCGGATCGCCGCGATCGTCGAAGACGAGGTTCTCTCTGTTCTGACGAAGCTGCCGATCGGTTGATCGTAAGCGCGCTACCGGCGCGCCGCTCCACAGCGACGCATCGGCGTTTACCCGACTTCCTCAGAAGCGGCGCGTTGCGCGATCGTGCGCGACGGTAAAGTCCAGGTCGGGCCCCTTCGGCACGATCCGGGTCGGGTTGATACTCGCGTGACTCGCGTAGTAGTGCCGCTTGATTTGGGCAAGGTTGACCGTCGCGGCGACCCCCGGCCACTGATAGAGCTCGCGCGTATAGCTCCATAGATTGGGGTAATCGATCAGGCGGCGCCGATTACACTTAAAGTGGCCGTGATAAACCGCGTCGAAGCGCACCAACGTCGTGAAGAGTCGCCAATCGGCCTCGGTCACCCGGGGGCCTGCGAGATAACGCTGGCGTGATAGCCGTTTTTCGAGGTCGTCGAGCGCGCTGAACAGCACCTCAAAGGCCTCGTCATAGGCCGTCTGCGACCGCGCGAAACCGCACCGGTAGACGCCATTGTTGACGTTGGGATAGACCAGTGCGTTGATCTCATCAATCGTGGCGCGCAGTTCCGGCGGATACAGATCGACCGCCGCATCGCCCCATTGATCGAACGCGCTGTTCAGCATCCGGATAATCTCCGCGGATTCGTTATTCACGATCATCGCCCGGCGCTTGTCCCAGAGGACCGGCACGGTGACCCGGCCGGTATAGGCGGGGTCGTTCTTCAGATAGATTTCGTAAAGATAACGGACATCGTTGAGTTGATCGGGCGTCGAGCCGGGGGTGAGCGAGCCGTCGGGCGCGGTGAAGGCCCATCCACGCTCGCCCATGAACGGATCGACCACCGCGACCGAGATTACCGCCTCGAGCCGCTTGAGCGCGCGGAAAATCAGCGTGCGATGGGCCCAGGGGCAGGCCAGCGAGATGTAGAGGTGGTAGCGTCCGGGTTCGGCCGCGAAGCCGCTGCTTCCTGACGGTCCGGGACCGCCGTCGGGCGTGACCCAGTTGCGCAACGCCGAGTCGCGCCTGACGAAGTGCCCCTGTTGATCGGTGGCGAAGGTCTCTTCCACCTGCCATTGGCCATTGAGCAGCATGCCCATGAGTTTCCGACTCCAGCCCGCAAATTCGTTGTGCTCGCGAGTTCGGCTACAGCGCAGTACGCGCCAGACGCTCGAGTTTCGCGTGATAATCGCCGACGAAGAGCGGCTCGGACGCGCTGACCTCGACCACGCGATTGACGCCCATTGCGGAGAACTCGCCAAATAGCTCATGGGTATGCGCGCGCTCGCTTGGCAGTGAAATCATCAGGGTCACGTCGAGCTTGCCGGCGTCACGCCCGACCTTCGCGCACTCGTCCTTGAGTTCGGCCAGCTTGCGCCGCATGAACTTGACCGCCTTGCTGGTGTCGAAGCAGACCGGATTATAGCCGTCGCCCCATCGCGCGACCCATTTTAGTGCGTTGCGGTCGAGACTGCCGATCAGCACGGGCGGACCCGGCCGCTGGGCCGGTTTGGGATTGCAGACGATTCCGTCGAAGTTGACATATTTGCCGTGAAACGACGCGACCGGTTTGGTCCATAGCTCACGCATCGCGGCGATGTATTCGGCCGCCTGCGTCCATCGATGGTCGAAGTCGGAGCCGAGCGGTACGGCGGCCTCGCGCAGCCAGCCCGCGCCGACCCCCATGATGAAACGGCCGCCCGAGAGCTGGTCGAGCGTCGCGATTGTCTTGGCGGCGACCAGCGGCTCGTGTTCGGGCACGAGCAGCACCGAAGTCCCGATCCGCAGATGGCGGGTCGTGGCCGCCGCCATCGCGAGCACCACAAACGGTTCCGGGAAATGGGCATAGTGGTCCGGAATCGCGCCGCCCGCCGGAAACGGCGTCCTGGGCTCGGCGTGAAAGAGCATATGATCGCCCACCCACACCGATTCGAGCCCTAATTGCTCGCACTCCAGGGCGAAGGCGCCGGGATTGGGTGTCGACGCGTCGACCCGCTTGTAGATCATCGAGATACCGACTTTCATCGCGCTCCTCCTGCTTCCGGTATTGAGGCCAGAATGCTCCGTTCGCCCTCCTCGAGCAAAGGGATTCACCTGACGGCTGGAGCGGGTGCAAACGCGCGGCGGTTGCGCAATTCGTTGCACCATCTTGCGCATAGTGAGGTCGCAGCAATGGGACGTCTTGACGGCAAAGTCGCGCTGATTATCGGGGGTGGCGCCAACGGACCGCCGAACCCCGGCGAACCCCTCTCGATCGGCAATGGCCGGGCGACCGCGATTCTGTGCGCGCGCGAAGGCGCCGCGGTGATGGTCGCCGATCGCGACCACGCGCTGGCTCACGAGACCGCCGCGGCGATTCGCGCCGAGGGCGGCACCGCGGATTCGGTCGCGGGCGACGTCAGCAAGGAAGACGATTGCCGCCACCTGGTCGAGGAGGCGGTGCGCCGCTTCAAGGCGGTCCATCTGCTGGTCAACAATGTCGGTATCGCCGTCGGCCGTACGCTCCTCAACACCACCACCGCTGAATTCGACCTCATGTACGAGGTCAACCTGCGCAGCCAATTCCTGACGATGCGCTTCGCGGTGCCGGAGATTATCAAGGCGGGCGGCGGTGCGATCGTCAACGTCTCGTCGGTCGCGGCGATTCTGGCCGGCAGCGGGATTGCGTACGAGGCGACCAAAGCAGCCCTGCTCGGACTTTCGCGCTCGGTCGCGGTGCGTCACGCGCGCGACGGGATCCGCTGCAACACGATCCTGCCGGGATTGATCAACTCGTCGATGGTGCGGCGGGAAATCGGCGACCGCGAGGCGCGTGTCGCCCCGCGGATTCCGCTCGGCCGTCAGGGGACGCCGTGGGAAATCGCCAAAGCGGTGGTCTTTTTGCTCTCCGACGATGCGTCGTATATTACCGGCACCACGTTGATCGTCGACGGCGGGATAACCGCCGGCGAAGGCATGCGCCGTTCGCGCGACCCGCAACGCCAGGAACGGGGTTAGGACCGACTTAGGCTTGCGCGTGGCGAACAGGACTCGGAATCAGGCAAAAGGACTAAACGATGATAAAACTCTTCACCTTCTCAACCAGTCCCTACGCGCGCAAAGTGCGTATCGTGCTCGACTACAAAGGCGTCCCGTATGAACCTTGCGAGCGGTGCTACTCGCTCGATCGCAAGGCCGACCTGCGGGCCGCCAGCCGGCGTGCCGAGGTGCCAGTACTTACACTGGATAATGGCCGCACGATTTACGATTCGACCATCATCTGCGAGTTTCTCGAGCAGGTTTATCCCGACCCGCCGGTCTATCCCAAGGACGCCTGGGAGCGGGCCCGGATGCGGCTGATCGAAGATCTTTGTGATCGCACCTTCGACGCGGTGGGCTTCGGCTACTTTTTGGGCGTGCTCCGCAAAGACGCGCCTGAATCCCGCGCGATGCAGGAGGCCGCCAAGCTCGAATGCCTCGCCCTGATCGAAAATCTGGAGCGCGAACTGGACGACCGCAAGTTCTTCTGCGGCGATACGCCAACGGTCGCGGATTTCGCCGCGATTACCCATGTGCCGATGGCGCGCACGATGCGTCTCGATCTTGGCGCGCTGCCGCGGATCAACGCGTGGATGGGCCGGATGCGCGAGGTTCCCGCCGTTGCCGCCGATCGCGAGCGCGCCTCCAAAGCCTGGCAAGGGTCGCACAATCTCGCCGCTGAATTCGAAGGCCCGGACGGCCGTATTCACTGGCGCGACGGCAGGCTAGAATGGCCTGTGCGTCACGGTTTTATCGATCTGGTCGCGCGCGAGTTTCACGCCGGCAAGATGATGTTTCCGCCCGACGCCGCCTAAACCGAACCGAAGAATTGCGAGAACGCGTATGCCGGTCGAATACATTCCACGCACCCGCGAGCTGTACAGCGGCTACACGCCCTACCGCTGGGTGGTAAATGCCGACACCCCACCCTGGACCCCGCTGGCCAAGCCGATCGCGGAGTGCAAGGTCGCGCTAGAAACAAGCCCAAAATCGCTTTGCCAATCGCACGTCTGTTCGATATTGCCCGCTCCCTCGTCGATATGACCTTATTTCCCTGGTGTTCGCACATGGCAGCATCCGAGCCGCAGGCGTCTGCGGTCA
>JBKQPD010000228.1:0-6221 GCA_052145175.1 Binataceae bacterium (SeqCode)
CTCGACGGCATCCAGCGCCGGCTCGATCCCGGCCAGCCACTCGACAAGGACATCTATGCGTTGACTCCGGCCGAGCTCGCCGAGGTCCCGAGCATGCCGGCCTCACTCGAAGCGGCGCTCGACAACCTGAAGAAGGATCACGACTTCCTGCTGAAGGGCGACGTCTTCACCCCGGACCTGATCGAGACGTGGATCGACTACAAGTACACCCGGGAGGTGAGTCAGGCGCGTCTGCGCCCTCATCCCTACGAATTCGCGCTCTATTTCGACGCCTGAGCGGGTCGTTATAACCTCAACCAGCAACGAGGCGGCGGGCCAAGCCCGTCGCCTCGTTGTTTTCGGACCGCATCGCAAATCTCTCGCATTTCGCAAATGCATAGCTCGCTTTCTTCGCATTCTACCTCTGACAACCAATAAGTTTGCATCTGAGGACGCCCTATCAAGCTCGGCTTGACCGCGACTATCGGACGAAAATCTTTTAATTTCAACTACTTAGAGAGCTTGTTGCGACCTATCGATACACCGACTGAGCCATTCTGAGACATTGGCACGACCTTAGCTTCTCCTCCCTTCAACGTCGATTCAGCACTTGGACGCGGATTCCCTGAGGAATCCACCGAGATGCGAGAGAGGAGCAGAGAAATGAAGGTTTTTGCCAATGCAGCGATGATGTTTGGGGCGGTAGCTTTGATGGGATGGCTGATGTTGGCGCAGGGCGCCTATCAGCAAAGTTTCAGCCGAAACCTTACCGCTCAATCGAGCACAGCTAACGAAACCAATTTGGCCACTTCGATGGATCGCGCGATGCTCGCGCTGAAGTGACCGTTTAGCCCCCGAGGCGCGGCGGTTCCCCACGTTGCGTCTCGTTCCCCAGCGGGAGGCGGGCGGACTTCCCCCACCGTCTGCTTCCCGTTTCCTTCCCTCCCTTACTTTTCGATTTGCCTTGCCTCCTGCCGCGCGCGTCATTACAACTGCGGACAGTCCGACGCAGTACGCACGCTGGAGAGACGATGGCCGACGAACGCGCCCGCTTGATAGAGATTCTCCGCGCAACCTCGGTCAAGTCCGCGCCCGAACCAATCTTCCGTCTGGCGTCGGGCAAGATGAGCCGCTATTACGTCGACTGCAAGCAGGCGCTCTCCGATCCCGAGGCTCGCGCGCTGATCGGCCGGCTGACCGGCGAGCTGATTCAAGCCCAAGCCTTCGACGCCGTCGGCGGACTCGAGCTTGGCGCCTATCCGATCGCGATTGCGATATCCGACGTGTTGTTCCGCACGAGCGGGATCAAACTGCGCGTTTTCGTGGTCCGCAAGGAGCCAAAGACGCACGGGATCAAAGACTTGATCGCCGGCAACGTCGTGCCGGGTGATCGCGCACTGATCGTCGAGGACGTTGTGACCTCAGCCGGGTCGACGCTCAAGGCGATCCGCGGGGCGCGCATTGCCGGGTTGATAGTCGACCGCGTGATCGCGCTGCTCGATCGCGAAGAGGAAAACGGCGCGCAGAATCTGCTGGCGGAGGGCGTCGAGTTCACGCCGCTCTTCAAACTGAGCGACCTGCTGACCTCGCCCCGGTAGCGATCAGGCGCGTCGCGGGGCTTGGGCGGCGCCGCGAAATAGTTGTACGCTAGCGGAGTGAGGTTTTGCGAACGGAGCGAGCAGGCGAGTCTGCGAGCTGCGTCAAGAATCTTAAGTCAGCGGAGCGCCGTTGCGAAAGATGATCCGCAGCCATATCAAGGAGGCTCCCCCCGATGAGCGCCAAAACCGTGACCCCCAGCCCGAGGCTCAAACAGGTTTTCGATAAACTCCTCGTCAACCTGCGCCAATTTATTCGCGATAACCAAATCAACCACGAAGAATACCGGCACGCCGTTGCCTTCATGCTCGAGACTGCGGAAAAGGGCGAGATCCCCCTGCTGATGGACGTGCTGCTCGAAGCGACCGTCGATCAGGTCGACAGCCAAGAGCGCGACGGCTCCGCGAGCTCGGTCGAGGGTCCGTTCTACCTGCCCGACGCACCCGCGATGAAGTCGCCCGCAGTCGTGCCTCATCGGGCCAACGAGCCCGGCGAAGTGCTCTTCGTGTCGGGAACGGTGCGGTCGACCGACGGCGCACCGCTAGCCGGCGCAATCGTCGATATCTGGCAGGCCGACGCCGAGGGCGCCTACTCGCATTTCAACATCCCTGCGGCCGACGCGCCCTTCAACCTGCGCGCGCGCGTCAGTGCCGACAAGGACGGCGGTTTCGAGATTCAGACCTGGGTGCCGGCTCCGTATCAAATCCCCAAGAACGGACCGACCGGGGCGGTGCTGGAGGCGACCGGCCGCCATCCGTGGCGTCCGGCCCATCTGCACTTCCTTCTGAGCCATCCGGGCTTTCAGAGCCTGACGACGCAGCTTTTTGTCGCGGACGACCCGTGGATCGATTCCGACGTGGTCGGCGCGGTCAAGGCGCCGCTGGTGATCGATTTCGTGCGGCACGACGGTCCGGCGGAGTTGAAGGCGCGCGGCCTCAAGCATCCGTTCCGCACCGCGCGCTACGATTTCGTGCTGCCGTCCGCGATCGCCAAAGCGGCTTGAGCACTCCGCCAACGTAATTCACGCGAGGGCAGGACGCGTCGTCTTGCCCCCGCGTGTCTGTTTCTTGTTGTCATTCCCACGCGCGCCAGGACGACCGTTGGTCAGATCCATCTTGGGTGACGCGTCACCGTCTGCCTTGCGCTCTAGCAAGATTGGCCGCACACCATGGCTCGCAAGCTCCAAGGCAAGCGTCATTCCAACCGACCACCGCCGGCGATGATCACCTGCGGACATCAGCCCTCCGTCAAATCGCCGCGCCGACGTTGGCCGGGCTGAAGGGATCAGCCGGCACGCCCAACAGCAACTTCGCGTAGGCGTCCGCGCGCGGCTCGGGGATGCCGAACGGATGATTGCGCATCGCCATGAGATCGCGCAGATAGCGCTGCAGTGGATTGCCACTCCGCATGATGCGCCCGCCGCCGACCTCGAACATCTTCAGCACCGCCTCGAGGCATACGCCGATCGCGCGCACACCTTCGTATCGCAAGCGCGCGCGGAGCTCAACGGGAACACCGCGGCCTGTTTGAACGATCGCGTGGCATTCGTCCCATAGCGTTTGGACGCGCCGACGCTCGTCGTTGATGACAGTGACCGCATCTGCCAGCCGCGTATGAATCGCAGGATTCAGGGCAACCGGCGATCCACCAAAAGCCGATATGCGCGTGCTGCTTTCTTTAGTGAACGATTCCATCGCGCCCACCGCTGCGCCCACCGCCGGCGCCGTTATCGCATAGGCGAACATCGAGAGCCACGACAGCTTGTACAGTGGCGTACGATTTATCGCCCGCCCGGGATCCGTTTCAAAATAAGTATGTTTCGCGGTGTGGGTGCGATACTCGGGCACGAAAGCATCCTTGATGATGACATCCTTGCTGCCCGAGCCCATCAGTCCGGAGACCTTCCAGCTTTCCTGGTCGATAGTGAAGTCGGTTCGCGGCACGAGGCAGCTGCGAAACTCAGCAGGCTTGCCGGATTCATCGAAGATGACGCCGCCCAGAATTGCCCACTGGCAATGATCGACGCCGCTGGAAAAACACCATCGGCCTGAGAGATGGAATCCACCATCGGCGGGGTGAACTTTGCCGGTCGGCGCGTACGATGATGACGCCCGCGCGTCGGGGTTCTCACTCCAAACGTCGCGCTGCGCTTGCTCACTGAACATCGCGATGTGGAAGGGATGCACGCCGACTACGCTCGCGACCCATCCCGTCGATCCGCACGCTGACCCGATTCGCACCATGCCCTCGAAAAATGTCGCCGGATCGATTTCGAGCCCGCCGAACTGGCGCGGCTGAACGGCGCGAAACACGCCAGCATCCGCGAGCTCGCGGATAGTGTCGTCGGGAATCCGGCCCATTGCTTCGGTCTGGGCGGCGCGCCCGCGAATCGCGGGCAGCAGCTTGTCGATTCCCGCGAGGTACTCGTCCCGCCCGATACTCTGCTTAGCGACCTGACCAGCCGTATGCATAGTACCGTTCGTCGCGGCGCGAACGTACGCATGGCCCTCGTGCTCCGGCTGATCGGTGCGGAAAATCACGTCATCAACCGGCTGGCCCGAATCGAAGCGTGCCGCGAGCTCATCGGGATTGAATCGTTCTCCGATTGGATTGGCGGAAAATGCGGGCCCGCTCATGAAGGCGTTCGCTGTGGCCGGATCCATTAAGTCGATCTGGAACTCCATCATGTTCTTGTCCGGATCTTGGTAATACATCGACAGCGTCAGGCCGTGCCGAATCGGTTGCGCAGGTACGATCGCGAGCGCCTTCAGACGCTTGTAGGTGTGAACCAGTTCGCCAAGGTTCTTCCATGTGTATGCGACGTGATGAACGCCGACCTCATCTTCGCGCCGTGGCCGCTCCTCGCTGGCCGGGCCGAGATTGATAAATGCGAAGCGATGATGCTCCTCGTCATAGGTCATGAAGGCCAGCTTCTCGTCGCGATGCTGGACTCTGGCGTTGAAGACCTTGCTATACCAGTCGAGCATCTGCTCGAACCTGTGGGTCTTGTAAACGACATGCGCGAACTTGCTGGGGGCGATGGGCGTCAGCTCCCGATTCTGCTCCTGTTCCCGCGAACTCGTGCTCATAGGGTCCCTCCTGCGGCTGTTCTTCCCGCAGCCGACTATTTTGCTGGATCGGATGCTGTTCACGAAAATAGATAATCCATATGATCTCCATCGGCCAAGCCGATAATACTCTCATGAACCGCATCCGGGATTTTGACCACGATCAAATTGAATGGGTGGGATGCCGATGGATCAGACTGTCCTGCTGAAAGCGACCGACCTCAACCTTTTGCCGGTTCTGCGCGAGCTGCTGCGATCCCGAAGCGTAACGCGAACGGCGCAGGCGTTGCGTATGAGCCAGCCCGCGGTAAGCGAAGCGCTTGGCCGCCTGCGCGTTCAGTTTGCGGACGACATTCTCATCCGGGTCGGTCGCGGCATGGTGTCGACCCAATTCGCCGAGTCGCTCGCCCCCAAGATCGATCAGGCGCTTGGCGAGCTGGAGGCTCTTCTCAAACCGCGGAAGCTTGATCTGAAGAAAGTCGAGCGTGAGTTCATCATCTCAACCGCCGACACCATCATCCTCGCGATCGGCAGCCAGCTGGTCTCGCGGCTCCGCGCCGAAGCTCCCCGCATCAGCGTCCAGTTTGTCGACTTGCAACATGTCGACACGCGGGCGCTCAAAAGCGGCGAAGTCGATTTTATAATGCTTCCCAACGGTATGCTGGACGATGAGGGACTGAGCAGCTTCACCTTGTACCGAGAGGAGTTCGTGTGTATCGCGAGGCGCGATCATCAGCAGGTCAAACGGCGGCTGACGGTGAGGCAACTTCAGAATCTTACCACGGTGGCATATCGCGCGGACCAAAGTAGCGAACTGTTCGGCTCAATACCTGGCAAGGAGAGATTCGATCAGCTGCGAGTACCGCAGTTCACCTTGTTACCATTTCTGGTGCAGGGCTCCGACGCGATCGCATTGATACAGCGCCATGTCGCTGAACGATTCAAAGAAATCTTGAAGCTCCAAATAATTGAACTGCCGGTACGATTTCCCAAGGTCGAAGTGCGCGCTTACTGGGGTTCCATACATGACAACGATCCCGCGCATACCTGGCTGCGAGAGCAGATCCAGGAGATTGCCCGCACCTCGCATCACCTGACCTTCTGATTGAGCCGCCCCGAATCGAGCGACGCCGGAACATCGGAAGTTGCCCGCTAAAACTCCCTCGCAAGCGGCGGTTCAATTCAAACCGTTGTCGACCGGTTAAGACGGTTATGTTTTCGTCGGTCGGATGGGAGAGTCGAGGAGCTGAACGCTTGGCGCCGGGGTGCCTGATTCCTGCGCGATCGCGATTGTCGTCGCGAGCGACCGTAACGAGCCTGAAACTCCCGCGCGGCTGGTGCGTGCGACCTTGATCGTCGGCGGTGGTGCGCTGCTTGCCGGCTGAACGAGAGCGCCCGTGGGCGGCTTCGCGACTTCGCGGGCGTGCTCGATACGTGAGCCCAGCAGCTCGAACAGCGCGGGCAGCACGATCAGGGTCGCCAGCAGAATAAAGCTCACGCCCAAGGTCAGCACCCAGCCGAGACTCGAAATCCCGCGATGGTTTGCGGGAATCAGTGCGGCAAAGGCCGCGATCGTGG
>JBKQPD010000229.1:0-56799 GCA_052145175.1 Binataceae bacterium (SeqCode)
ATCAAGCGCACCCCGCTCTCGCTCTATCGCACGCAGCGGCGCGGCGGCCGCGGCAAAATCGGCGCGACCACCAGCGAAGAGGATTTCGTCGAACATCTGGTAGCGGTCGGCACGCATGACCGGCTGCTGTTCTTCACCAATGCGGGCAAAGTCTACGAGAAAAAGGCCTATGAGCTGCCCGAGGGCGGGCGCGCGGCCCGGGGCCGTTCGATCGCGAACCTGCTGAGCCTCGCCAGCGACGAAAGTCTCTCGGCCTTTCGCCCCGTACCGAAAGACACCGCGGGCAAATATGTGTTCTTCGCGACCCGGCGCGGGATGGTGAAAAAGACCGAGCTCGACCAGTTCGCCAATATCCGGGCGACCGGCATTATCGCGATCAATCTCGAAGAAGGCGACCAGCTGATCGGCGTGCGGGTCACCGATGGCAATCAGCAGATTGTGCTCTCGACCCGCGAGGGCCAGGCGATTCGCTTCAGCGAGGAAGAGGCGCGTCCGATGGGGCGCGGGACCTTCGGCGTCACCGGGATGGAACTCGAGTCGCGTTCCGTCAAGGACGGCAAGACCGTCACCCTGCTCAATGATGAAGTGGTCTCGATCGCGGTCGCGCGCGACGATGAGACGCTGCTGACCGCCTCCGAAAAGGGCTACGGCAAGCGGACGCCCGCCGCGGAATACCGTCTGACCCATCGCGGCGGCAAGGGCGTGATCACGATGGACGTGACGGAGCGAACCGGCAAAGTGGTCGGCGTAATGCAGGTGGGCAGCGACGATCAGCTCGCGGTGATCACAGATCAGGGCAAGATTATCCGGCTCGCCGTCAAAACGGTGCGGATCACGGGCCGCAACGCGCAGGGCGTCCATCTGGTGAAGCTCGATCCGGGTGAGAAGGTGCGCGCTATTTCGCGCTTGGCCGAACCCGAAGACGACGATACGAACGGTGCGGATGGTGACGAAGAGACCTAACCCCCGACCCCTTCCCTATGAAGGAAGGGGTGACAGCAATTAAGAGTTCCTCTCTCCGCCTAAGAGCGTTAGGGTCGAGGTTTCCTCAGCGACGAAGCACCTCGAATCACGCATCGCTGTTCGCGCCTCCGCCAGCGTCTTTCGACGCGTCCGCAAATATGCTCCAAATGTGCTGACAGTCTGGTTCGTCGCGGCGCGGGGCTAATCCGGGCCGTAGCACACTGCGAGGGTCACGATGAGCAACTCAGCCACGGAGAATCCGGTTCTGGTCGAGCACGAAGCGCCGCTTGGCTGGATCGTCATCAATCGCCCGGAAAAGCGTAACGCGCTGAACTTCCTCGCCTGGCGGCGAATCGTCGAGGCGATGGAGGAACTCAACGCCGATCCCGCCGCGCGCGTGATCGTGATGCGCGGCGCGACGCGCGAAGCCTTCATCTCAGGCGCCGATATTTCTGAGTTCCCGAGTCATCGCGCCAACGCCGAGCAGGCGCGCGCCTATCGCTCGGCGCCGGGCAACGCCACCAACGCGCTTACTCATAGTCCCAAGCCGGTGATCGCGATGATCGCGGGGATTTGCATGGGCGGCGGGCTGCAGGTCGCGCTCTCCTGCGATATCCGTATCGCCGCGCGGGGCACCCGTTTCGGTATTCCGGCGGCGCGGCTCGGGCTCGCCTATCCGCTCGACGGCGTGCTCAGCCTCTCGCAAATCGCCGGTCCGGCCAACGCGCGCGACATCCTGATCTCGGCGCGGACCTTTGGCGCGGAAGAAGCGTTGCGGATGGGCCTGCTCAATCGGCTGGTCGAACTCGAGGAGCTCGAAACCAACGTGCGCGAATACGCGACCCGGATGGCGGGCAACGCGCCGCTCACGATGGCGGCGGCGAAGGCGACCATCCGCGAAGGTTTGAAGGACGCCGCCGAGCGCGATCAAGCGAGGATCGCGGCGATGGTTGCGCAGTGCTTCGACAGCGAGGATTACAAGGAAGGCGTGCGCGCGTTTCTCGAAAAACGCCCGCCACAGTTTCAGGGACGCTAGCGGAGCGAGGCTTGGCGAACGGAGCGCGCAAGCGAGTCTTTTCTTTGGCCGCGCCTCGCGGACTCGGCCGCCCCCTGGAGCTGCGTTAAAAATCTTGAGCTAGAGCATGGAAACCAAAGTCTATTTCAATCCATGGGACGAGGCGTTTCGCGCGAATCCCTATCCGCATTACCGCGCGCTCAGCGGGCAGCCGCCTCATCTGATCGATCTGTTTTTTCCCGCCGCGCTGATCGGGCGTTATGCTGACGCCATGGCGATCCTGCGCGATCCGGAGCGTTTTTCCAGCGATACGCGCACGATGGATCGAATCGAGGTCTTCGGCGACGCGCCGCGGCTCCTGTTCAGCGATCCGCCGACCCATACGCGGCTGCGCAAACTGGTCAGCCGGGCCTTCACGCCCAAGCGGATCAAGGATCTCGAACCGAAGATTCGTGAATTCACGGCGGCGCTGCTCGATCGCGCCGCCGCCAAAGGCGAACTCGAGTTGATGGCGGACCTCGCCGTGCCGCTGCCCGTGATGGTGATCGCGGAGATGCTCGGGGTGCCGCCCGCCGACTACGAACGCTTCAAGGAGTGGTCGGATCAGATCATCGAGGCTGATAACACGATGCCGGGCGTGCCGCTGCCGCCCTCGGTCAGCGCCGCGTTTCAGGCGCTGCGCGCATTCTTTATCGGCGAAATCGCCAAGCGCCGGCAAAATCCCGGACCCGACCTGGTGAGTGCGCTGGTCGCCGCGCGCGACGAAGCCGACGCACTGACCGAAGAAGAGATGATCGCCTTCGCGATCCTGCTGCTGCTCGCCGGCAACGAGACGACCACGAATCTGATCGGCAATGGCACACTCGCCCTCATGCGCCATCCGGAACAACTCGCAATGTTGCGCAAGGACGCGACGCTGCTGCCGCGCGCGATCGAGGAGATGCTGCGTTACGATCCGCCCGCGCAATCAACGATCCGGGTGACCAAGGCTGACGCGCTGATCGGCGGCGTCGAGATCAAGGCGGCGTCCGCCGTCTTCGTCGTACTGGCGGCGATCAATCGCGATCCCGCGCAGTTTCCCGATCCCGAGCGCTTCGATATCACGCGCGACCTCAATGACCATCTGGCCTTTGGCGACGGTATCCACTTTTGTCTGGGCGCGGCGCTGGCCCGGCTCGAGGCGCTGATCGTGTTTGGCGCGACGCTCGAGCGGTTTCCACGACTCCGGCTGGCGGAACCGGCCGCGGACGTGACGTACAAGGGCTCGTACTTTCTGCGCGGGCTGGCCGCGCTCCGCCTCGCGATCGCCTGACGCCGGAGCCCGGGCGTAGGAGATAAGTTGAGCGAAACGCCCGGTATCAGTTCGACGGCGCGCGCCGCCGCTGGTGGTTCGCCGGCGCCGCGCGCACGACGATCCTTCATCGCGCGCCAATTCCCGCCTTTTACCCCGCGTGAGCGGCGGGTCTTCTGGATTTCGACGACGGCGGGCTATTTCGACAACTACGACAGCGCGCTGCTCAGTCTCGCGCTGCGCCAGATTCAGACTGGCCTCGGGATCGCCGAAGCCCGTCTCGGTGCGATGCTTTCGGCAATTCGGCTCGGCTACCTGGGCGCGATTCTGCTCGCGCCACTCGCCGACGTCTTCGGGCGCCGCCGCCTGCTGCTCTTGACCATCATCGGCTACACGCTCTTTACCGCGCTGACCGCGGTCGCGCCGCATGCGCGCAGTTTCGTCGTGGCGCAAACCCTGGCGCGCGCCTTTTCCGGGGCGGAAGCAACTGTCTCGCTGGTGATTTTGGCCGAAGAGGTCGACGCGGCGGTGCGCGGCTGGGCGATCGGTCTGCAGGGGGCGCTTGCGATCACGGGCTACGGTCTGGCCGCGATCGTCTTCGGCTTTATCACGATTGTTCCCTACGGATGGCGCGGGCTGTACGCGCTCGCCCTGGTGCCGCTGGTTTTGATCATCCCGCTTAGACGAATGCTTCCCGAGAGCCGGCGTTTCGCGGCCGAGCGGGCCAGCGGGATAAGTCCGCGGAGTGTGCTCGAACCGCTGGCGGCGCTCTTTCGGAGCTACCCCGCCCGGCTTATCGCGGTCTTCGCGGTGTGGTTTCTGTTCGCGGCGGGCGGGGCGCCAGCCGGCATCTTTCTGCCCAAATATCTGCAGGAGATTCATCATTGGTCGCCGGGCCGGGTCTCTTCGCTGTATGTTTTCGGCGGCGCGATCGGAATCGCCGGCAATATCGTCGCCGGCCGTATCAGCGACAGTTTCGGCCGGCGCACGATGGGGGTCGTATTCCTGTGCACGGCGACGCTGGGGGGGCTGATGCTCTATTCGGTCGGCGGCGGCGCGAGCGTTACGGCTTGCTGGATTGGCTGGCTGTTCTGCGATCAGGCCGCCTCGACGCTCCTCAACGCATACGGCGCCGAACTCTTTCCGACTTCGCAGCGCGCCGCCGCCGGCAGTGCGCTGTCGGTGGCGCGCTATGGCGGTGGCGCCGTCGGCCTTTTCTGTGAAGGCCTGCTCTACAGCGTCGCCGATGGCCATTGGACCGCGATCCGCTACCTGATGCTGACGGGCTTCGTTGCGGCGGCCGTCATGCTAATCTGCTTTCCGGAAACGGCCGGCCGTGAGCTTGAAGCGATCGCACCTGAGACTGACCCAACCTTCTCCACTGCCACGCCGTGAAGCGAGCGGTGCGGCACAACGTTTATCGTCGCGGCACGCGGTTGTCGTCGGCGGAATTCTTGCACTAGTCTTGATTACGGTTGCCGCAGCCTGCGCCGGTGGTCCACGGGTCGCGCTGAACGCGCCCGATGGCGCCGCGCGGGCGGTGGTCAAAGTCGAGATTGCCGACACCACTGCCGCGCGCGAGCTCGGTCTGATGTATCGTAGTCATCTCGCGGAGGACGCGGGCATGATCTTCGTCTTTCCCGCGCCCGACCGGTTGTCCTTCTGGATGAAGAATACCGAAATTCCGCTCGACATGATTTTCGCCGACGCCAGCGGAAAAATCGTCGGGATTGTCGAGAATGCCGTGCCTTATTCCGAGAAACCGCTCGGCGTCGATGCCGCTTCGCTCTACGTGCTGGAAGTGAATGGCGGCTTCGCCCTGCGCCATCATGTGACGCCGGGCGACACGCTCAAATTCCGCGGCTTCGTTCCGCAAGGCCGCTAGGAAACCTCTGCACAAGCCCTATCTGTCATCCTTGAGCTCAGCGAAGAATCTCGATTCGAGCAGGGTTGCTCGATACGAGATTCTTCGTCGCGCGGCGCTCCTCAGAATGACTTGAAGGGCGTTACGCCCTTAACCAGCGTTATTGAGCTTAAGGTGATCCGCCTTGAGCTGGGCTGCGGTGGTGAAGGTCAGCACCGGACAGGGTGCGCTGCGCACCACCTCTTCCGCGACGCTCCCCATGATCATGTGCGCGAGACCCTTGCGGCCGTGCGTCTTCATCACGATAAGGTCCGCGTCGACCTGCTCCGCGATCTGTACCACCGCCTTGGCGAGCGAGCGGGGCGCGGCGGCCGCCACATGGATCTGGTACTTCACGTCGCCGAGATACTGGCGCGCGACCTCGTTGAGCGTCTTGCGCGCTTCGTCTTCCTCGCGGATGTTGTCGTTCTCGCTAATCGGGGGCTCGCCCAGAGCGGGATATTTCTCGACTACGTGCAGCAGATGCAACGTCGCCCCGTTGTCAGCCGCGAGGCGCTTCGCATAACCCAGCGCGAGATAGGTCGGATCATCGAACTGAATCGGCGTCAGAATCGTGCGATACGGGTAGGCCATGACATCCTCCTCTTGGGAACGTCGCGCACCCCGCAAGGCGGCGACGGACAGTGTTCGTCCTTAGACCCCGGCGGCGCGTTCCATGCCGTCGAAAAATTGCCACCAAAGGTCAACCGAACGCTCGGCTGCGGCCTTGACCTTCACCCGCTCCTGATCGGTCATCTGCGCGTGGCTCAGGACATGATCGCCAACGTCACTATGATCGCGATCAGCGAGTTCGTGCACGTCAAAAAATGACACCTGCTCCTTGGTGAGTCCGTAGTGCTTTTGGAGCGCGCGGGCAAACGGTTCGAAGTTCCCCGGCACCTGGCCTTCGGCGGCGACGTTGATCGCGGCGATCCCTTCGTCGAACGAGCGATCCTTGGTCGAGAGCTCAAACCAGTCGATCAGGGCGGCAGTGCCCGGTAGAGGCTTGGCCTCGGTCAGTTCCTCGCGCGCCATGCCAAGTCCCGTCCCAAGGCGGATAAACAGCTCGGGATGGGGCGCGGAGCCGGAAAGCCGGCCGGTCTCTTCTTCGTAGAGACTTTCCGCCAGCTTGAGCCGCTGGACCGAATCGCAGCAGCGCGAATGCAGCGCTCTGATCGCGCGGGGAAATTCACGGACCTGCAGGAAGAACTGGGCCGCAAAGATCTTCATCTTGTCGCGCGGCACTTTGCCCTCGGCGATCTTGTGCCAGAGCGGATGACGCCCAAAGGAGCGCCGCTCCCGGACCATCGCGAACAGATCGCGGACAAATGCTTCACTCGACCCAGCCATCGGGGAGAACCTCACCGGACCAGATTACCCGGCACACCAATTCTTGCGGCGCGCCGGGCGCCTAAGCATAACAGACCGCCGCCGGACTCGTGAAGCGTCGCGCCAGCGGCCGGGGGTGTCCGCTAGTTGGACTCCTGCAACAACTTCACGAACTCGGCCGGACCGATATAGCCGACCCGGCGCTTCCTGACCTGTCCGGCGGAATCGATAAAGACCACGGTCGGCACGCCCTGGACGTTAAACTGCTTCATCAGGGCCTGATTCCACGCATTTTCCGCCGTCATATTCGCGCGCAGGCGCACGAACCCGGCCGCATCCTTGACCACCGCCGGATCGGTAAACGTCTTATGCTCCATCTCGCGGCATGGCACGCACCAGTCGGCGCTAAAGTCGACCACGACCGGCTTGCGCGCCGCCGTGGCGTTGCGGAGCAGCGCGGAGTCGTAGGCTTGAAAGGCCAGTTCCGCCCTGGGTCCTGAAGAGGGGATCAGCAAGTAGACCAATACCCCCGCCGACGCGACCCCCAACGCCCAACGGAAGAGCAGAAAAGGCCGAATGTAGCGTCCGGCCCGTGAGCCGAAGCCCAGATAGAGCCCCACTGCGCCTCCATACCACGGCAGCAGCCGCGTGATCAGCCGGTCCGGAACGACGGGATCGAGGAAATAGAGCGCGAGCCCAATCAGGACGAAGCCGAACAATTGCTCAATCCAGGAGAGCCATTCGCCCGAGCGGGGCAGGCTGCGGATACTGCCGGCGGCCAGCGCGAGTCCGATATAGGGGATTCCCATGCCGATCGCGAGCGTGAAGAACAGCGCGAAGCCGAAAACCGGATTCCCGCTGCGCTGCACCATCAGCAAGAGGCCGAGCACGATCGGGCCGATACAGGGCGCGGCAACCACCCCCATCCCGAGCCCCATGATCAGGGAACCGGCATAACCGGGCCGCGCCACGCCGACGTGACGCATCATCCATTGCGGCGGTTGCAGCGCGAACAGGCCGAAGCTCGACGCGGCCAGCGTCAGCAGCATCGCCGCGATCGCGCCGAGCACCCACGGATTCTGCAGCGCGGCGCCGAACAAGCCGCCGCTGAGCGCGGCGGTCACACCGACGGCCGAGAAAGTCACCGCGATACCGAGCACGTAGACCACGGCGAGCCAGATCACCCGGCGCGGCCCGCCCCCTTCGTTACCGAAGTAGGCCACCGTGACACCGATCAGTGGATAGACGCAGGGCGTCAGATTCAGGGCGAGTCCGCCCAGCAGCACGATCAGAAAGCCGAGAACATACCCCTGGCCGGCGAAGACCCGGGCGACCGCGTCACCTTCGGTCGCAACTCCTTGCGCGAGGGCCGGGCCGCCCGTGGCCAATAGCGCATACAGCGACGCGCCAGCCGCAGCCGCTATCATCGTCCGGCGAGCTTTCACAGCTGGTCGCAAGCGCGGCTTCTCCGGCTGGCCCGTAACGGCCCGCTCAGTAATCGAGGGGCGCCTCACCATCCGACGAAAGCGCCGCATGGTCGACGATTTCGAGACCGTAACCGGGCAGATTCGCGAGCCGCGGGGGCTTGTCGGTCAGCAGGATCATCTGCCGCACACCGACGTCCCGCAGAATCTGCGCACCGATTCCGTAATCCCGGAAATCCATCTCGGGCGTCGCCAGACGCGTAGTGGCGCGGTTCACCGCCGCGCGGCGCTGACTACTGTTGATATCCCCGGCGATCGTGTCCGTCTCGCGTTTCAGATAGAGAATGACCCCCGCGCCGGCCGCCGCTATCTGTTCCATCGCGGCGCGCAACAGTCCGCGCGTATTGCGCTTGGTGTAGCCGAAGACGTCGCCGGGCAGGTACTCGCGATGGGCCCGCACGAGCACCGGCCGCTCGGGCGTGATCTCCCCCATCAACAGCACGAGATGCTCGCTCTGGTCGACCCGGTTGCGATAGACGCGCGCCTTGAACTCGCCACAGGCGGTGGGCAGGCGCGCCTCGGCGATCGCTTCGACCATCGTCTCGTTGCGGAGCCGGTATTCGATGATATCGGCGACGGTGACAATCTTGAGGCCGTGGATCGCGGCGAACTCGACCAGATCGTCGCGCCGCGCCATCGTGCCGTCATCTTTCAGAATCTCGCAGATCACGCCGGCCGGCTTCATGCCCGCGAGCCGGGCGAGGTCGACAGCGCCCTCGGTCTGACCGGTGCGGACCAGCACCCCGCCGTCGCGCGCGCGGAGCGGATAGACGTAGCCGGGCGTGATAAACTCGCTGCCGGTCGCGTCCTCGCGCACCGCCTGCAGGATAGTGGTCGCCCGATCCTGCGCCGAGACGCCCGAGCCCACCGCGCGCCGCGCCGTAATCGGCACCGTGAAGGCGGTCCCGAGCGGCGCCTGATTGTCCCCTACCATCATGTTCAGCCCGAGCTGGTCGATCCGCTCGCCGGACATCGGCAGGCAGATCAACCCGCGGCCGAACTTGGCCATGAAGTTGATCGCTTCGGCGGTAGCCTTTTCGGCCGCCATGCAAAGGTCGCCTTCGTTCTCCCGATCCTCGTCGTCCATCAGGATGATGATGCGGCCCCGGCGCGTCTCTTCGAGGGCTTCCTCGATAGTGACAAACGGGGCAACCGGGTCGTGGATACGCGGAGTAATTTCACCAAACATCGGCTTACCTGCCTTCGCCTGTTCGCAATCTTCCAAACCGGCGAAACGCTCTTTAATCGAACCCTATTGTAGCTCAACGGCCGGACTTGCGTGAATCCCCGCATTACGCTCGCGCCAGCCTTCAACCCTTGGCGCCGGGCCACGACGCGGCGGCGCTCAGACCCTCGAGCGCCAGGCCGTAACCGAGGTTTTCGAGCATCAGTTCCTTCAGTTGCTGCGTCATCGCGACCCGGGCGTAGCGCACCGCCAGCGACGGGCGCGCGACGATCGCGCGGGCCAGTTCCCAGGCTCGCGGCAAGAGCTGTCCCGCCGCGACCACCTCACTGACCACCCCCAGCGCGAGCGCTTCACGCGCCGCGATCGTTTGACCGGTCAGCAGGAAATAGCGGCCGCGGTTGGGACCCAGGAGCAGCGGCCAGACGAGATGGACGCCGTCGCCCGGCACGACACCGTTGGGAAAATGCGGGGCGTCCTGGAACGTGGCGTGCTCCGCCGCGATCACGATATCGCACATCACCGCCAGCTCGGAGTGAATCAAGAGCGGACCGTTGACCGCCGCGATCATCGGCGCCTCGATATTGAG
The DNA here is from genome assembly GCA_052145175.1 of Binataceae bacterium (SeqCode). Classification (GTDB taxonomy): domain Bacteria; phylum Desulfobacterota; class Binatia; order Binatales; family Binataceae; genus JAJPHI01. Next base: position 9,758 of record JBKQPD010000229.1, read on the forward strand.
GTGGTTCATCAGCAGATACTTCGCGTCGGAATAGATATGGTCCCAGGCGGTCGAGGGAATGCCCGCCTGCGCGGGCGCGGGGGCCTGCTCGCCGACCTGGAGTCCCGCCGGTCCGCCCCCGGTATCCATCCGCGCGCAAAAGGCCGCGCCCTGACCCGTCAGGATAACGCAGCGGTTCTCATGATCGCGCGCGATATCGTAAAAGGCATACGACAGTTCTTCGTGAACTTCCGCGCTCCATTGCAGCTCCGCACCGCCAGTGTGCAGGGTCGCCTGCAGGATACCCTCACGGCGCTCCATCGCGACGTGGCGGTAGCGTTGCGCGTAACTCTCAAGCTTCAGGATCGCCATGGCCCATCCCCTCGGCCGTGGAAGCGCGGCGCGATAACGCCGCGCCCACCGCCGGCCCGCAGTCATCCAGTCATCGCGCAAAGTACGGTCAAGGTGCAAACCCCGGCTACGAGACCAAACGCGCGGGCGTCGGTCCCCGAGGCAAGGCCGGCGCGGAGCCGCTATACTGACGCGATGGCGGCGGCGGAAAGCGACCCGCTCGCGACCAGAGCATGGGCAAGGAGCATCGCTGATGGAGTTGCGGGATGAGATCGTGGAGTCGCAAAAAACGCGCGTCGATCTTCTCAAGTGGAAGATCATCCTCGCGGCAACGCTGGGTGCTGTCGCGCTGGGGTTCGAGGGCACCCCGCCGTCCGCCGCCCCATTCAGCCATGAATACCTGCTGTGCCTGATTCCGCTTATATGTCTTTACGTCGATCTTCTCTGTGCCCACTTGAACTTGCGAATCATGGTGATTGCCCGATACGTGCAATTTGTCGCTGCTACGCGCGGTAGCACCGCGACACCGCGTCAAGCTGAGTATGAAGAATTCGCAGAGGATGCGAGAAACATGACAAGTGATCTGGTAAAGCAGGGCAAGCAGCCGCAGCATAGAAGAGCGAAGCATCGCTGGAGCGCGCTTAACGTATTTTCCTTTGAGGATCTCGCACAGCACCTTTCGAGTGGTATTCTTTCACTATTCGTATTTCTGTGGGGTGTATCGCTGTTGCGACAGGGTGGGGATTGGAAATTCTTCATGCAGGCGGGGGCGGCTGGATTAGCACTGAGCGCTCTCGCATACTGGGAATACCAGCGTCGGCTTCGCGCGCTATGTGGTTTAGTCGAGCGATGGAAAAAACAAAAATCGCGCGAAACTGGCGCCGGCTGAGGAGTTAGCTGTCGCGTAGAGTCTTCGGCCGGACTCGTGGTGGTTCGGAGACGCAGGCGACTAGCTGCTCGGCCTCGCAGGAAAGCTTGGATTTCAAGATACACAGTCCGGCGCTCGCGAAGCTAATCCGGCCGATCTACTCAGTCGGGGAAATCCGGGGCGTGGCTAATCTGCTCATGGCAAGCGGCACGCTTCACTTTCCAACGCTGCCTAACGGGCTCTTTCCCGCAAGCGGCGCCGCCGACGCCGCGACGCTCGGCTACCACTACGTCTGGGTACGCGACAATATCCAGATCTCGTATGCGTATTTTGTGAATGGCTACGTTGGGCGGACTGCGGCAAACCTGCGCGCCTTGACGGATTACTTCGCCAGGCATCGCGAACGCTTCACGGCTATCATCGAAGGTCGCTCCGACCCGTCCAACCCGATGAACCGGCCGCATATTCGTTTCGACGGATCGACCCTCGACGAGCTTCCGCAGAAGTGGGCGCATGCGCAGAACGACGCCCTGGGCTATTTCCTGTGGTTGTTGTCGCGGATGACGCTCGCGGGCGAGTATGCGCCGGATGAAAAGTCCGCGCACGTAATCAGCGCCCTGATTCCTTATTTTCGTGCGATCCGTTTCTGGGAGGACGCGGACAGCGGGCATTGGGAAGAGGCGCGGAAAATCGAAAGCTCCAGTATTGGCGTCGTGACCGCCGCGCTGATTGCACTGAAGAACGCACTCAGTGGAAATACGGCCTTACGTGCACTCGCCGGCGTCCCGATCGAGACGCTCGAAGAGCTTATCGCCCGCGGCAGCAACGCGCTGCATGCGATTCTTCCCGACGAGTGCCCGCAGCGCGCCGCTAAAAAGTATCGCGCCTGCGACGGGGCTCAGCTTTTTCTCATTTATCCGACCGCGGTGGTCGATGGCCCGTTGGCCGACCAGATAATCAAGCGCATAACCACGCACTTGCGCGGCGATATTGGCATCCGCCGCTACCAGGGCGATTCCTACTGGTGCGCGGATTACAAGGATTTGCTCGAGGTGGGCGAGCGTACGGGAGACTTCAGCGATGAGATGGAGCGCCGCGACGCGCTGCTGCGTCCGGGAGAAGAGGCTCAGTGGTGCATCTTCGATCCGATTCTCTCAGCGGTCTATGGGAAGCGTTTCGCAGAGTTCGGCGGAAAAGAGAATCTCGAGCTTCAGTTGCTTTATCTCAACCGCAGCCTGGCGCAGATTACTCCTGAACTGCGCTGTCCCGAAGCTTATTATCTGGAACATGGCGTATACGTGCCCAACGACAACACGCCCCTGCTCTGGACCCAGGCCAACCTCTGGGTGGCGCTCCATCATGCCGCTGAAAGCCTGTATCGCGCGGGCAAGTAGTTGCGGCGCGGAGCCGCTATACTGTCGCGATGGCGGCGGCGGAGAAACAAACCCCCGAGAGCGCGCGAGCAAGCCTGCTGCGTAATCTGCCCGCGGTCGAGGAATGCCTGGTCGCGGCGGAACGCGACCCCGCGCTCGCGACCCTCAGCCGCCCTTATCTGACAGCCCTGATCCGCCGGCTCCTCGCCGCGCGGCGCGCCGAGCTGGCTGCGACGCCGGGGACGGCGACCGGTGCCGCGCTGAGCCGCGCGGAGCTGCTCGCGGAGACCGTGCGGCGCGTGCGCGACGCCGCGGCCACCGGCGATGCGGCCCTGCAAACGGTGGTCAATGCGACCGGCGTCGTGCTCCATACCAATCTCGGCCGCGCGATCCTGGCCGAAAGCGCGATCGCTGCGATGGCGCAGGCGGCGCGCTCGGCCGTCAATCTCGAATACGCGATTGCGACCGGCGAGCGCGGCGATCGTGACGACCTCGTCGCGGACGCCTTGTGCGAATTGACCGGCGCGGAAGCCGCCACGGTGGTCAACAACAACGCGGCGGCCGTATTGCTCGTGTTGAACACGCTTGCCGAAAACCGCGAAGTCGTGGTGTCGCGCGGCGAGCTGATCGAGATTGGCGGATCGTTCCGTCTCCCCGACGTGATGGTGCGAGCGGGGGCGCGCCTGCGCGAGGTGGGCGCCACCAACCGCACCCATCCCCAGGACTATGCGGCGGCGATCGGGCCCGAAACCGCGCTGCTGATGAAGGTCCATCCCTCGAACTACCAGATCGTCGGTTTCACCGCGGCGGTCGAGCTGGCGCAACTGGTCGAGCTGGGACGGGCGCATGAGCTCGAGGTCGTCGAGGATCTTGGCGCCGGCGCACTGATCGATATGAGCGTTTACGGACTGCCGCGCGAGCCGATCGTGCGTGAGCGGATTGCGGCGGGCGCCGGCTTGGTGACCTTCTCGGGTGACAAGCTGCTCGGGGGCCCGCAAGCCGGAATCATCGTCGGCCGCAAAGCGCTGGTCGCCAAGCTCAAGGCGAATCCGCTCTGGCGCGCGCTACGCTGCGACAAGTTACGGCTGGCGGCGCTGGAAGCGACACTGCAACTCTATCTGCGGAGTCGCGATCTGGCCGCCGAGCTGCCGACGCTCCGGCTCTTATGCCGCGAGCCCGCCGAGCTCGAACTCATGGCGGATCGCGCGCGGGCGATCCTGGCCGAGCGGCTGGGGGCGGCGTTCACGCTCGAGGTCGTGACCACGGCCGCGTCCATCGGCTCAGGATCGCTGCCGGCGGCGCAACTCGAATCGCGCGCGTTGCGGATCACGCATGCGGCGCTCGGTGCCAACGAAATCGCGGCGGCGTTTCGTCGCGCGAAAGTAATCGGCCGCATCCACGACGGTGCTTTCATCCTCGATCTCCGCGTGATCGAGGATCCCGCCCTGCTCGCCGTCACCCCGTACTTCGCCAATTAACTCCGCGCGCTTGCGTTCGCGCGCCGGAAGGGAAGAGACTGCGTATGGGTGGGCTTTTTCTTCCGATTTCCCGCCGCAAAGGAGCGTACGATGGCGATGCCAGACAAAACGTACAAGATCGTAGAGGTGGTTGGCGTGTCGGACGAGAGCATCCATCAGGCGGTTCGCAACGCCTTGGCCAAAGCGAACCAGACGCTACGCAATATCGACTGGTTCGAGGTCAAGAACATCCGTGGCTCGGTCCACGGCACAGGGCTGCAATTCCAGGTTGAGGTACGCATCGGTTTCCGGCTCGAGGGCGGCCCGGTCTGAGCGACAGCCCTCCGCCTTGGCGCACTGCGGCCGCGCGACGCGACCGGCTTGGTTTTCCGCCTATGCCACGCATATCATCGATCGTCAAATTCGACGAGTGGTGGAGCGTGGTGAGCCATGAAGAGTTGTCCGCAGTGCGCCAGGAGCTACCCCGACAACGAGATCTTCTGTGAGGACGACGGCGCCAAGCTCGGAATAAGTGGGGCGGCCCCGGGTCGTGTCACGACCCTGATGGCGGATGACGAAGCGGCCGCGAAGACGAGCGCAAGCGCGGTGGAATGCCCGGTCTGCGGCGGCAAGGCCCAGCCGGGAGAACTGATCTGTAATTTCTGCGGCACCCGTCTCGCGCCGGATACGGCCGAGGGCGCGCCGAGCCCAACGGTCACGCCATCCCCGGCACGACCTACGCCGGAGACCTTCATTCCGGCCAGCGATCGGTCACCTTCGCGCGGCTTCCAGACGACGCCGCACACGACGCCGATCATCTATGAGGCGGCGGGCGAAGATGCGGGGCGCGGGATGTGGGGTATCCTCGGCTTTATCGCTGCGGCTTTTATCGCCTTGGCGGCTGGTGGTTGGCTCGCGGTCTATCTCAGTCATAAGAATCAGCCGCCGCAGGTGGCGGAAGCTTCACCTGCGCCGTCGCCGTCGCCCGCCGCCGCAGCTTCGCCGACCGTAGTCCTTGCCAAAACGATTCCAATCCAGGTGACCGGCGATCTTGCCGCGACCTTGCAGCGCGACCCCAAAGATCTGGCGAAAGTCTTCGCCGACAATAACGCGGGCCTCGCCGACGTCTATCGGCACACCCTTGATTCGAGCCCGGGGCTGAGCGACGGGATGATTCTCCGCCTGCACATCATGGCGGACGGCAGCGTCGGCGACGGATCGGTGCGGATCTCGACGTCGCCCAACCCGAGCCTCGACGCGGAGGTCGTCAAGCTGACGAGCGGATGGAAATTCGCGGCGGCCACGGGCGTGGGCGTAAACGCCGACTATCCGGTCGTGTTCGCGACCAAAGACGCCGACGTGCCGGGGATCGAGGCGGACCTCAAGACCAAGGTCGCGAGCCTCGGCCCGGACGAGGCCCCCGAATACGCGTTATCGCCGGCGACGACGCCGACCCCGGCTGAGGCTGGCGGCTCGCCCGCCGCGGCGCCCTCGACCGGCGAAGCGGCCGTCGGACCGCCGGGGTCCGAAGCGGTACTGCCCGCATCGGAGGCCACGCCGTCGCGCCGCAAGCATCTCCGGCCGGCGCCCCATGAGGAGCCGCTGCGCGAGCGCGTCACCACGGAACTGGCCAGCAACCGTAGGCTCCGGCGGGTTCAGGCCTATACCACCGGTGGCAACGTCACTTTGATGGGCAAGGTCTTCGACGACAATGACAAGCTGCTCGCCGAGCAAACGGTCCGCGGGGTCAAAGGCGTCAGCTCGGTAACCGATGATCTGACGACCGACACGGCGGAATGGGCGCAGAACGCGAACACGATCAATCAGCAGTTGCAGGGTGCTGGACTAAGCGGCGTAACCGCCAAAGTGATCGGCAAAACCGCTTATCTCAGTGGTACGGTCAAAACCCAGATGGACAAGGAACGCGCCGTGGGCGTCGCGCAGGCGGCGGCCCGGGTGATTGTGCGCGAAAATCTGATTCGGGTCGAACCGGGCGGTCTTTTCTGAAGCAAGGTCACTCAAATTACGTGAGCTTGCGCGTGGCAAGTCGCATGTGATTTGCGACAGCGTCAGTGTATTTGCATACGCTATTGACAAAATTTGGGCAGGCCAGCTATATGAAGTTCAGGAAGCTTCCAAGCTTTCCCTTCAGGAGATTGCTTTACCAACATGGCAGACGACGCCCCGACCTCATGTAAGCAGGTGTTCGATCAGATGGCGGGCCGCTTAAACAAAGATGCGGCCAAGGGCTTGAACGCGGTCTACCAGTTCGACTTGGCAGGAGACGGCGGCGGCAAGTGGGCCGTGTCGATCAACAACGAGCAGTGCTCGATTCAGGAAGGCGCTCATCCTTCGCCCAACATCACGATCTCGATGGCGGCGAAAGACTACCTCGACATGGTTGCCGGCAAACTGAACGGGCAAATGGCTTTTATGACCGGGAAACTACGCATACAGGGCGACATGGGATTGGCCTTGAAGCTCCAGAGCCTCTTCAGCTAGTGTGGCTCGTGCAACTATAAATCAGGCTGAGATTAATTTATTTCCTCGCCAGTCCCTCCAATCTACCGAACTAATCCTCAGATAACCCGCTTAAGGAAATATCGAGCCAGGCAGCTCGGTTCGCCGGGCACGGATGACCCACGAACCTTCAGACGGGCGGCTAAGAATCAGGCAGCTTACCAAATCTTACCCATAGTTGAATGGACCAAGTGATACGGTGACCACGACGATAGTCGTGGCGGACAAAGTTTTCTCGAACATTACAGTTTAGGCAAGGAGCACGATGAGTCTGCAGGACGAAAGCGACCAAGAGTCGCACGAGGACGCGCGTCCACAAGATGACGAGCGGGAAAACAATTCGGTCGCCAATAAGCTCAGTGATGAGCTCAATAACTGGCGGCGGCGCAGAACCAGTGGACGCCCACAGCGCACCGAAGGGCCGCGCAACAGCTTCCAGTCGGACGCCGCCCGCACGATCAAGGTGCGCGGTCACGAGACGTTGGTCATCCGCAAGCCCAAGGTTGTGAACAAAGCGCCCGGGAACGCGACGGAAGACCCGACCGACCCTACTCGCTGATCGCGCGTCCGCACCCGAGCGTGACTGCTCCGACCGGCTCAGGAGCGGAAAATCGCGACGGGTAACTCGCGTGCCGCCTGGCGCGCCGGGTAAAGCACCGCTATCCAGCAAAGTGCGATCGACGCGGCCGCAACAACCACAAAGCTCAACGGCGAGACGTCGATAGGCAGCGTCGAAGTCCCGTAGATGGTTTTTTCGATATGGATGAAGTGGTAGTGCGCGAGGACGAAACAGGCGCCCGCGCCGCTCAGCAGGCCTGCTGCCGTACCGGCTGATCCGACGATCAACCCCTTCAGCACAAAGATTCGCCGGACCGCCGAGGGTGGCGCGCCCATCGCCATTAAGACCGCGATATCCTTGCGCTTCTCCATCACGACCATGATTAGCGTCGCGACCAGATTGAATGCGGCTACCCCAATCATAAGCAGCAGTACGATGGAATAGACCCGCTTAAGCAGTTCGAACCCGGCCGCCGCAGCCTGGTTGTATTCAATCCAGTTGGTGACGTGGAAGGCCTTCCCGAAAATTCCCCGGAGTTCATTGGTGACCGGCGCCGTCTGGTCGAGATCTTTCAGTCGAATTTCGATCACATCGACCCGTCCCTCACGCCCAAAGAATTTCTGCGCGCGCGCCAGCCCCATGAACATCAGATCGCGGTCGACCGGCAGGACCCCGGTTTCGAAGATCGCGCCGATCACAAAATGGCCCGTGCGGGTCGTCAGCTCGGCGTCGTTGGCAGTCGTGAGCGGCACGACCAGATTGAGCGGATCGCCGACCTTCACCTTGAGCTTGTCGGCCAGGGTCGTACCGATCGCGACCGTCCCATCATTACCCGCGGACGTATCGGCGAGACTCCCGAGCGCGCCATGCTGGATAAAATTGCGGAAGCGGCCGCTCACTACCGCATTGTCTGGTTCGACGCCACGGACCAGCACCCCGCTCAGGCCCTGCGCCGCCGACGCCATGCCTTGGCCGAGGATAATCGGATCGGAACCGGCGACTCCCTTGACCGTGTCGGCGCGGGCCTGGACCGCGGCGTAATTGGCGATTCCGCCCGCGTAACTCTGGAGCTCGACCTGGGGCGTCAGGCTCAGAATCCGCTGACGCAGGCTGGCCTGGAAGCCACGCATCACGGCCAGCACGACAATCAAGGCCGCCACCCCCAGCATCACGCCGATCACCGTGAACACCGTGGTGATCGAGATAAAGGCGTCGCGCCGGCGCGCCCGCAGATAACGCAGCGCGATCTGTAGTTCGTAACTCAATGGGGTGTGCCGAGAATAACACCCTCGACGGTTTTTCGGAAAACGGAAAACACCGATGAGCCTATCGTCCTCAAGTCATTCTGAGAGCTTGTGAATTTTTGATTCGCGCAACAGCGCCTCTGGTGTCATCCTGAGCCGGCGAGCAGCGCGAACCGTGTCGAAGGACCTGCGCGCAGCGCTTCCCCACGACCCATTGACGTTTATGTCATGTCGAATCGTCCACTGTTTTGCATATCGAGTTTACCAACGACCTCACCACGCGCGTCGCTGAGCCTCAGGAAGGTCTCGTTGGGGCCGTACGCCGAAGCATCGTCCTAAACGCGTTGTCTCTTTCTCAAAGTAAGAAGCTGAAGGCGCTGCGCGTAGGTCCTTCGACACGGCTCGCGCTGCTCGCCGGCTCAGGATGACACCAGAGGCGCTGTTGCGCGGATCGAAAAATTCACAAACTCTGAGGGAGTCTGCAACCGAAGAATCTCGAAACGCCCGCGTCGCACGAATCGAGATCCTTCGCGCGCAGCGCGCTCAGGATGACTTAAGGAGGCTTGCGCAGAGCTTCCCTAGTGCTAGAAAACCACTTTGTCCACTTTAAGCTGCTCGATTTCGGCCGGTGTCATCGCGAGCATCCCCGTGAGGATTTCGTCGTTATGCTGTCCCACGGTCGGCGCGGGTGAACGCAATTCGCCCGGCGTCCGGCTCAGCCGATGTTCGAGCCCCTCGTAGGGCGAGGGACCCATGTGCGGATGGTCGAGCCAGTGCCAGAAGCCAAACGCCTCGAGATTTTCGTCACGATGGAGGTCCATGCAGTTCTGCACCGGATAGGCCGAGACGCCCGCGGTTTGCAGCGCGACGGTCAGCTCCTCCGCGTGGCGCGTGCGCGTCAGCCCGCCGACCAATTCGTCGACCGACCCGCGATCGGCGATCCGCCCGCTGAACGCCGCCAACCGCACGTCCGCGGACGCCGCGCCGAGCACCTTGAGCGTCGCGGTCCACTCCTGATCATTTTCCACGGCAAGCGCGATCCATCGCTCGTGGCCGTCCTCATCGGCACATCGATAGGCGCCATGCGGGGCGTAACGCGGCGAGTCGTTCGCCTGCGGCTCCATCACGCGGCCGGTGGCGAAGTAATCCACCAGCGCCGGCGCCAGAAAGTGCAGCGCGGCCTCGTATTGCGCCATATCGATATATTGACCCTGCCTGGTGCGCCGCCGGTAATCGAGCGCCGCCATCAGGGCGCAAGCGGCAAAGCGCGGCGCGATGAAATCCGTATAGGCGCCGTACGGCGGGCACAGCTCGTCCGGCGAGTAGCCCGAGTAATAGAAACCCGACAGCGCGGCCAGCAGATTGCCGAAGCCCGGGTAGTCGCGATGGGGTCCGGTCTGCCCCTGCATGCAGGTGGAGAGCATGATCAACTCCGGCTTGATCGCGCTCATGCGCTCATAATCCAGACCCCAGTTGCGCAAGGTTTTGGGGGTGAAGCTCTCGGTCACGACGTCGGCCCACGGCAGCAGCTTGAGGAAGATCGCGCGCGCCTCCGGCTTGCTCATGTCCAGCGTGAGACCCTTCTTCGACGTATTATAGCTGGCGAAGAACTGGCTATTGTCGACGCCCGGCTTCCCGTCTCTCCAGGGCGGCGCCATCCGCAGGCCGTCGAGCCGCGCGCGCGACTCGATCCGGATAACGTCGGCACCGTTATCGGCCAGATATTTAGTGGTTACCGGACCCACCGCGAACCAGGTGAAGTCCAGCACGTGGATTCCTTCGAATGCGTAACGCCTCATGCTGTGCGCTCTCTCCGGGCCGGGTCAGATCACGCCCGCCGCGTGCAGTTCCGTGAGCCGCGCGGGTGTGAGCCCGAGCAGTTCGCCGTAGACCGCCTGATTATGCTCGCCGACGCCGGGCGGCGGGCCCGCGGGGCCGATCGGGGTTTTGCTCAGCTTCGCGAACGCCCCCGGCAGCGTGATCTTGCGCCGCAACGCCGGCGCCTCGACCTCGGTGAAGAACTCGCGCGACTTCAGTTGCGGATCAACCGCGATATCCGCGACGGTCGACACCGGCGCCGCCAGAATCCGCCGCTTGAGGATATTCTGCCAAATCTCGCGCTTGGTCTTCGTGCTGAGAAAATCTTCGAGCGCCGCTTCGGCGCGCGCGAGCTCGTCCAGCGCCTCGGCGTCCGCGCTCATGAATCCCGCGGGCGTGAGGTCCTTGAGACCGCCCTCCTTGACCAGCCAGTCGGGCGCGGCGCCTTCTTCTTTCATCCAGCCAATCAGCGCCTTGGTCGAAGGCAGATACGCCCCGCCCGCGATCAGGCCCGAAACGTAGCCGTCCTTGCACTTGAAGACGGTCTTGCGGCGCCCGCCGATCGCCCCGGTGAAAACCCCGCTGCGCCGCAGATAATCACCGTGCAGCAAAGGCATCGCCTGCTCATTCATCAGGGTCCATACGATACACGCCTGCATATTCACCACGGCGTGCTGGCCGCGGCCCTCGATCTCGCGCGGATAGTGCGCGATCAGGGAGGCCACCGCGGCCTCCGCGCCGGCATGCAATCCGGCCTGCGGCTGCGCCATCTGCAGAGGCGGCCGTCCCGGATCGCCCATCTGAAACATCATGCCGCCCGCGGCCCAGGTCACGATATCCGCGGCCTTGTAGTCCTTGCCCGGACCCGTGTCGCCGAACGGGGTGATCGACGTATAGATGAGCCGCGGATTCAGCCGATCGAGCTCCGCATAGCCGAGACCGAGCCCTTCGAGATAGCCGGGCGCAAACGATTCCACGAGGAAGTCGGCCTTCCGCACGAGCGCGCCCAGCAGATTACGGCCTTCGGCGGACTCGAGATTGAGCGTGATCGATCGCTTGCCCGCGTGATACGCGATCGCATACAGGCCGCAGTCGGGGCCGGGGCGGTCCTCGAGAAAGGGTGGAATAAGCCGGGTCGGACATCCGCCGGGGGGCTCGATCTTGATCACGTCGGTGCCCAGGTCGGCGAAGATCTTGCCGCACAGCGCGCCTTTCTCGTCGGCCAGATCGAGCATCCGGAAGCTCTTGAGCAGCTCCGCAGCCATCATTGATCTCCTGTCGCGGATCTCCTGTCGCGAAGCAGCGCTCGCCGTCAGGTCCGGGCGGCCGCGCGGGCGGCGCCGATCGCGGTCGCGTAGTCGGCGTGCTCGGGGATGATGAAGCCGCCACCAAAGGCGAAGTTCAGCCGCTTCATTTTCTGCATGAAGCGGAAAATCCGCGTCAGCTTGCCGGTCAGCACGATATCCTGCTGACCCGAGGCGCGCGCCGCGGCGATACTCAGCACCGAGACCACTTCGACAATCATGTTCATGATCGCGAGCGCCTTGTCGTCGGAGGTCGCGTCCGCCGCAATCTTGCCGAAATTCGCGGCGGTGGTTCCTGGCGGCAGATCACCGATCGCCCCGCCCGCGATATCGCGCACGGTCAGGTCGACGCGCGACAGATCGCCGCGCTCCGCCATCGACTCGAGTGTCTGCAGCGACGAGACGCCGAGCATATGGCGCGACAGGCCGCGCAGCGTACCGCCGCCCAGGCCCGTGCCGCTCACGTGCGTGATCTTGTCACCCGTGACCGAGACGATCGCGGTGCCCGTGCCAAGCGACACGACCAGCGCATTCTCCTTGTTGGCGAGCGAGGTCCCGCCGATCCCGATCGCGTCGAATTCGTTGACCTTGGTAATCGGCAAGCCAAACAGGCTGTCGCTCAGCACCCGCGACCCGGCGCCCGTCGCCGCCACCCGGCTCAGCTTGCCGAGCGAAATGCCGCAAACCTCGACCAGCTTGCCGAGCGCGCCCGCCGCCGCGGCGACCGGATCGTTCGCCTCGATCGTGACGACGTGAATCTGCCCGTTGTCGAGGATTACCGCGTCAGTCGTCGAACCGCCGATGTCTATGCCAACAATCATGGTGCCGATTCCCGCCCGACCCGCGCCCGGGTTCACCCCTCCGCTCGCTTGCGGAGTGATGCGCGAGGGATTTTCGCCAGCGGCCAATCCACCGGCTCTGTCAGAAGCTAGAACATCGTCAAACCCGAACGCAAATCGATAGTTCAATCCCAGCACTGCAGCCGCATTCGGGACGCTCGCGACACTGTGCTAGCTTGGCCTTTATGGCGCGCCGCATCAGCACCAGCGAGCCGGGGCTTTTCCAGCCCAAGCGTGCGCTCGGGCAGCCGCTGGCCGAGCGGATGCGCCCGCGCACGCTCGACGAAGTGGTCGGCCAGGAGCATCTGCTCGGACCCGGCAAGCTGCTAAATCAAATCGCCGCAACCGGCGCGCTGCATTCGATAATCCTGTGGGGTCCACCCGGCACCGGCAAGACCACGATCGCCCGTCTGCTCGCGAATCATTCGGGCGCGACCTTCAAGGCGATCGCGGCAGTGACGTCGGGCGTCGCGGATCTGCGCGAAATCGTGCAGGAGGCGCGCCGCGCGCTCGACTTCGAGGGTAAGCGCACGGTGATCTTCATCGACGAGATCCACCGCTGGAACCGCGCCCAGCAGGACGCCATCCTGCCGCACGTCGAGAGCGGTCTGCTGACGCTGATCGGCGCGACGACCGAAAATCCCTCGTTCGAGGTAATCGCGCCGCTGCTCTCGCGCGCTCGCGTCGTCGTACTGGAGTCGCTCGCCGAAGCGAGTATCGCCGCGCTGGTCCGGCGGGCGCTGGGCGATCGCGAGCGCGGACTGGGCGCGGCCGAACTGACCCTCGATGACGACGCGCTCGCCGAAATCGCCCGGCTCGCGAGCGGTGACGCGCGCCGCGCCCTCGGCACGCTCGAAGTCGCGGCCGAACTGGCCCGCAACGCCGGGCGCAAGGCGATCGCGATCGCCGACGTCACGGAAGCGGCCCAGCATAAGGCGCTCCGCTACGACCGGGCCGGCGAAGAGCATTACAACGTCATCTCCGCTTTCATCAAGAGCATGCGCGGCAGCGATCCTGACGCGGCGGTTTACTGGATGACCCGGATGATCGAAGCGGGCGAGGATCCGTTATTTATCGTGCGCCGGATGGTGATTTTCGCGGCCGAGGATATCGGCAACGCCGACCCGCACGCGCTGCAGCTCGCGCTTGCCGTCAAGGACGCCGTGGATTTTGTCGGTCTGCCCGAAGGGATCATTCCCCTCGCCCAAGGTGTGACCTACCTGGCGAGCGCGCCGAAATCGAACGCCGCGTATCGCGCGATGATCGCGGCGCGCCAGGACGCCCGCGAGTTAGGCGCGCTGCCGGTCCCCCTCCATCTGCGCAACGCGCCGACCCCGCTGATGCGCGGGCTCGGCTACCGCGCGGAGTACCAGTATCCCCACGACTACGCGGGCGGACTGTCCGATCAGTCGCATTTGCCGGATAAACTGGCAGGCAAGATTTACTACACGCCGACCGATCGCGGTGACGAAGGGCGCATCCGCGAATACCTTGCAGCCGCGCACAAGCTGCGCGCGGCGGCCAAGCGCGAAAAGTAACTCTCACGGAGTCGCGGGCTGCGCCTCGATTCGCTCCAGCCGCACGCCCTGATAGCGCCCGTCGCGATCGAAGTTGTAGACGACCGTCGCGGCGCCGAGCCTCGCGCAGGCGTGGCAGACCTTGAGCGAGAAGACAAAGACCAGCTGCGCGCCCCCGGTCGCGGACGCCGCCGGCGGCCAGGCGAGCGCGTCACTCCACAATGAAACGCCCGGATGACCCCGCACGAATGCGCGATACGCGGGATCGTGGTCGATCGCGGGCGGTAGCCACAAAGGCGCCATCACGCCCGACCTGCCCACGATCGCCCAGCCGTCGGAACCGTCCGCCCACATCATCCGGGCATAAACGACGGCGGCCGCGCCATAGTTTCGCACGGCCGCAACTGCCGCCGGGACCGGCGCGGCGCGCATGAATGCGATCGCCCGCGGCGTCGCGCCGCCGCGCTCCATGTAGTCGGCAAGGCAATTCTTTTGACGCGCGCCGGCGCCGGCCTGAAATTCGCTGAAGGGATACTGCTGGAAGCACGCGCGCGCCGCGCCGAAGAAACCGTGGTTACCAAAGACGTCCGCGGATGAGATGCCGCCGGCCAGTCCGGGCACGACCACCGGCTTTTCCGCACCACCCGCGCATACGGCGATCGCGAACACGATACTTACGATCACCCCGCCAGCGGTCAGCTTGGGATACAACACTCATGGCACCTGAACATCAGCGGGCCTGATGCACACGGGGCCAGAGGACAGTTCCCCTGGCCCCGCATTAAAAGGCCGGCTGAAAATTGTGCGGTTTACCGCGTGCCGAGGACGCCGTCTTTCAGAGCCTTGGCTGCGGTGAAGCGCAGCCGGGTGCGCGCCGGAATCTTGATCGCCGCGCCGGTCGCCGGGTTACGGCCCATGCGCGCCTTGCTCTTGCGCTTGCGGAAAATGCCGAGTCCGGCAAGTCGAAGCGAGCCTTCTTTCCCCTTCAATTCTTTCACCACGAGGGCAGCCAATTCGTCGAGTGTCGACTTAGCCTGCTTCTTGTTGATACCCACCTTATCGGCGAGATAGGTGGCGACCTGCGACTGCGTCATCATCCTCCTCCTTACGGTCCCTACGAGACCTTACGCAGTCGAGCGTGAATGAGCGCCAGGCGTTTTGCAAGTAGGTATCGACAAAAATGGGCGTTTTTCTTAGAAATCAGCGCTCTTTTTGCACAGGTCGCGCAGTTTTCCACTGTCCCCACGTCGTTTTCGCGCATGCGACGCCGGTTGAGGCTCGTAGCATAGCGCCTTCCGACGGTCGCCACAGGCACTCGCTCAGTAGCGCACTTCGACCAGAAACAGTCCACAAGCCGGCGCCGAACCGGGAGCGCGCGCGCGGTCGCGTGAAGCCAGAATTGTCGCGACCGCCTCCGGCGGCAACCGGCGCTGACCGACGATAACCATCAGCGCGACCATCGTGCGCACCATGTGACGCAGGAACGCCGTCGCCTCGACCCGATAGATCAAGCGATCGCCACCGGCGCGACGCCACTCGCTCGCGTAGACGCGCCGAATCGTGGTCTTCTCCGCCGAACCGACGCTCCGCATCGCGGCGAAGTCCCGCTCCCCGAGAAACTGCGCGGCCGCGCGACTCATCGCGTCGAGATCGAGCGGCTCGCGCACCAGCCAGGCGTGCCGATACGCGAGCGCCGATCGCGTCGGGCGATTCAGGACGCGGTATTCGTAGACGCGCGAGCGCGCCGCGCGCCGTGGATCGAAGTCGTCGCTCGCCTCGGCCGTTTCGCGCACCGCGATATCATGCGGCAGAAGAGCGTTCAGCGCATTGCGCAACGCCGCGCAGTCAAACGGGCGTGGCGTGCGAAACGTCGCGACCTGCCCCAGCGCGTGAACGCCGGCGTCGGTACGCCCCGCACCATACACGCGCAGCGGGACGCCGAAGAGTTGCGCCAACGCCGCTTCGAGCCGCGCCTGAATCGAGTCCTGTCCGCTCTGGAGCTGCCATCCGGAATAGTTGGTGCCATCGTACTCGATGGTCAACCGAAATTGGGGCATCGGGATTCAGCTTTGAGCGCGGCGGCGAGATGCTTCAGGCGCTGACGGTCTCGGCGACCCAGATGGCCGAAAGCGCGGCCACCCGCGCCGCGTCGAACACGCACCAGAGCGTTGCGCCCGCCGGGCTCGCGGTGAGCTTGACGATCACCGCCTCTTGCCCGGCCGCTTCCACCGTCCCTGAAGCTTCACCGCTCTCCACCAGGATAAGACCGGGGGCCTCGCGCAAGCGCGCCGCCCATTGCTGGAAATCGATGCGATAGGGCAAGAAGATCGCCACCGCGGCGCCATGAAAGATCGGCGCCCGCGCGATCTGCACCGCGAGCGCGTGCGGTTTGCCGCGAAGCTCTGCGACTTGCGCCGCGATCGCGTCAGCGACCACATCGGCGTCCTCCGGCAGGAAGAGATTGAAAGCGCTTTGCGTCTCTTCGTCGGCGAGGTCGAGCCGCGCGTTGAGCAAGTCGGCGGATTGATTGAAGAGCGTCGCGATCGCCTCCCGCCCCGCGCCGCTCGCCCCCAGTAGCACGGTCGCACCCACAAATTCCGCATCGATTCCGAGCGTTCGCAGCACCGTTGCGATTATCTGGGCGGCCGGATGCGGGATACCGAAGGCACGGCCGGACCGCAGTTCGAGCACACGTTCGCGCGACGTGAGGCCGGGTGCGACGAGCGGTTGGCCAACAGTGGGAATGCGATTCGCCGCGCTCAGATCAATCTGAATCGAAGTAGGGCAAGCCGCCAGGATCGCGGCGGCCGGCGCGGACGGCGTCGCGAGAAACAGGACGTCAAATCCCGCCAACTCCGCCGGCGATTCGAGCTCGTTCACCTCCGGGCCCGGTTCGTCGGCCAGAATGGGCTTTGCACGGGCGGACGCCGGCGCACCAAAGAGCTTCAGTTCCGCGTAGGTGAAATCGCGCTGGCCCAGCAATTCCGCAAGCTGGGCACCGACCGTCCCGGAGGCGCCGACGATCGCCAGTTTCGGATACTCGCCGCTGCGCACTGCCATCAGGCGTCCGGCATCTGGCTCTCGAGACGTTCACGCACCAGCCGGCCCATCGCGATACAGCCCACCGCGCGCTGTCCGACGCCGCCCAGATCGCGCGTGCGATGACCGGCATGCACGACGGCCTCGACCGCCTGCACGATCTGCTCCGCCTCGGCCTTCATCCCGAGCGAATGCTCGAGCATCATCGCGCCCGAAAGAATCGCGGCGAGGGGATTCGCCTCGTCCCGTCCGGCAATATCCGGCGCGCTGCCGTGGATCGGCTCGAACAGGCCGACCCGCAGGCCCGCTGTATTGAGTTCTTCGCCGAGCGACGCCGAAGGCAACAGCCCCATCGAGCCGGCCAGCACCGACGCCTCGTCGGTCAGAATATCGCCGAACATGTTCTCCGCGACGATCACGTCGAAGTCCCTGGGCCGGCGGATCAGATGCATCGACATCGAATCGACCAATTGATTCTCGAACGCCACATCCTTGAACTCGGCGCTGAGCTCGGTCGCGATTTCGCGCCAGAGCCGCGACGACGCCATGACGTTGGCCTTGTCGACCGAGGTCAGCCGCTTGCGCCGTTCGCGCGCGAGCTCGAAACCATAACGCAGGACGCGGGCGACCTCGGCTTCGGTGTAAAAGCAGGTATCGACCGCCTCGCGCCCGGCCGCGCCCGAGCGGCGCTCGCTCGGCTTGCCGTAATAGATTCCGCCGGTCAACTCGCGAACCACGACCAGGTCGACACCATTGATGATTTCCGGTTTGAGCGGCGAGGCGGCAATCAGTTCCTTGACCGTTTTGACCGGGCGCACATTGGCGAACAGTCCCAGTTCCTTGCGCAGCGCGAGCAGCCCGCGTTCGGGCCGGTCGGGCGCTTGCGGGTTGTCCCACTTGGGTCCACCGACGGCGCCCATCAGAATCGCGTCGCACTCCTTCGCGAGCTTCAGGGTTTGGTCGGGCAGCGATGTCCCGAAGGAGTCGATCGCATGGCCACCGACCGGCGCATCTTTGAAGTCGAGACCAATCGACGCGTCGCGCGTCGCGATCTTCAAGACCTGTAACGCCTCGCCGACGACCTCGGGACCGATGCCGTCGCCCCTCAGAACTAGGATTTTGTAAGACATTTAGCAGCTTTGAGCGCCGTGAACTTTCACCGCCGCGCGGGTTTCTGTGCAGGAATTGCCAATTGTTGCCGCAGCCAAAAGCTAGCACTTAGCCGATGTACGCTTCGGCGGCAAGCCTTACGCGCGATCGCCCCTTTTGCCCGATCGTTTACGACCCGTCTTCACGGGCCTTCCGTCACGGGCCGCGGGCCCCGATCACGCGCGGCGAGACGATTGAGCGCATTGACCAGCGCGAGCGCGCTCGCCGTCACGATATCGCTATGCGCCCCCTGACCCGCCACCGTCATCCCGTCCTCGCGCACCATGCACGAGACCTCGCCGAGCGCGTCGGTACCGCCGGTGATCGCCTTGACCGCGTAGCGCTCGAGCGCCGGGGTGATCCCGGCAATCCGGTAAATCGCCTTGTAGCAGGCGTCGACCATCCCGTCGCCGGTCGCCTCGGCACGCCGTTCGGCGCCGCCCACCCGCAAGGTCACCTCCGCGTGCGGCTCGCTGCCAGTCGACGAGATCACCCGCAGATCGACCAGCTCGTAAGTATCGGCGGTGCGCCGCTCCTCGTTGGCGAGCGCCAGGATATCGTCGTCGTAGACGATCTTCTTCTTGTCGCACAACGCCTTGAACGCGGCGAAGGCTTTTTGCACGTCAATCGTCGCCGGATCCACGCCCAGCTCCTGCAAGCGGTTGATGAACGCGTGGCGCCCCGAGTGCTTGCCCAGCACCAGCTTGTTCGACGGAATCCCGATATCCTCGGGCTTCATGATTTCGTAGGTCAGTTTGTTCTTGAGCACGCCGTCCTGATGGATACCGGCCTCATGCGCAAACGCGTTGTCGCCCACGATCGGCTTGTTCGCCGGTACCGGCTGGCCGATGATCTGCGAGAGCAGACGCGACGACGGATAGATCTGCCGCGTTTCGACGCCGCAGCCGACCCCCATCAGATCCTTCCGCGTTTTGAGCGCCATCACGACCTCTTCCAGCGAGGTGTTGCCGGCGCGCTCGCCAATCCCGTTGATCGTGCATTCGACCTGCCGCACGCCGTGCCTGATCGCGGCGAGCGAATTGGCCACGGCGAGCCCGAGATCGTTGTGGCAATGCGCGCTCCAGATAACCTTGTCGGCGCCCGGCACATGCGCGCGCATATAATCGAACATCTCGCCGTATTCGGTCGGAATCGCGTGGCCGGTCGTGTCGGGCAGGTTGATAATGCTGGCGCCGGCCCGGATCACCTCCGTGCAGATTTTGGCCATGAAGCCCCAGTCCGTACGCGACGCGTCCTCGCAGGAGAATTCGACGTAGTCGAGATGCTCGCGCGCGCGCATGACCGCAAAGGTCGCGGCGTTCAGCACGTCCTCGCGCGACATCTGCAGTTTGTACTTGAGATGGATATCCGAGGTCGCGATAAAGATATGGATGCCGGGACGCCGGGCCTTGTCGACCGCCCGCAGCGCCGCGTCGACGTCTTCCTCGCGCGTCCGCGCGAGGCTCAGCACCGTGGGATTCGTCAGCGCCTCTGCAATCCGCCGCACCGACTCGAAGTCGCCCGGCGACGACGCCGCGAAGCCGGCCTCGATAATGTCCACGTTGAGCCGCTCAAGCTGGCGCGCGATCGCAATCTTCTCCTCGACATTCATCGTGCAGCCGGGCGATTGCTCGCCGTCGCGCAGCGTCGTGTCGAAGATCCGGACGTAGTTCGGGTCGGGCAGGATTGCCGGATTAGAGTTAGCCATCGTACTTGTCCCCTCTCTCAGGACGCCGTCTGACTCGTCTAGTTGCTCGGGAAGAGCCGGATGGGCGCCCTTTTGTAGTCCCAGGTGAGGGGCCTGTGAACCGCGCGAGTCAAAAAAAACGCCCCAGGCGGCTCGCTCGGCCCTGCGCCTGGGGCGTTCGTCCTTCAGTTTCAAGCCTTGGTCAGACCTGCACCTCGACGCCCGTGGCGTGGGCCCCGCTAAGGGCCAGAATAAGCAGCAGTCCGAGGATCAAGGTCGTCATCACCCAACACTCTTAGATCAGGCCGTGATGCTCGTCAAGGTACGAACGGCGACAGACCCATCCCGGGATGCTGGATTTCATCATCTCATCATCTTCGATCACGAGCCAAGCACCTCCGGCGACGGCGTACACGTTACGCCGCTTCCCTATTCATCGCCCGGCCAATATGGTCTTGAGGATGAGCGACGGCATACGGTTTGAAAGGCGAATTCCGCACGTCGGAACCTATCGACGCGAACTTAACGCCAGTATCGAACGGCTCTACGAAAATACGCTCGACTGGGAGCATCTGCCGTATCTGCATCGCTGCAGCTTCCGGCGGATCGAGCTGGTCGAGGCGGTGGGCGATCGCTGGCGCGCGTGGGTGTGGCCGCAAGCCCGCAAGGAGAGCGCCCGAATCATGATCGAACTTGCGCTCGACCGTGCCTGTCGCCGCTGGATCACGACTACTATCGAGGGTTCCGGCGCCGGGACGGAAATCTGGACCCATGCCTTCGCGGTCGGCGAACGCCGCTGCGACGTGGTGGTCGATTTCTTCGCCCCCGACACGACACCTGAGACTGCTCCGGGCCTTGGCAAGTTCTACGTGGGTCTCTACAAGCGGCTCTACGACGAAGACGAAGCGATGATGGTCGAGCGGCAACTGCAACTCGATCGTGCGCATGAGCACGACACGCCAGGGCCAGAAGATCGGCTAAGCCTCGGCCAGCTGGACGACGTGCGCCGCCGCCTGCCGCTTACTGTCGAGTTCGGCGGACGGCGTTTTCGCGTGGTCGAAGCGGACGGGGAGCTGCTCGTCCATGCAGCAGTGTGTCCGCATCTGCTCGGACCACTCGGCGAGGGCACCGTGCGCGACGGTATCGTCGAATGTCCGTGGCATGGCTACCGCTTTGATCTGCGAATGCTCGAATGTGTGAGCGGCGCCAACTGCCGGTTGAGTCCATCACCCGACGTATCGATAGACGCCGCGACGTCGGAAGTAATCCTCACGCCGCCACGGTCGCCTCGACCATGAACGTCACCCCGGTTCGACCGCAGTTCAACTAATGCGGAGGGTCGTTTGAGCCCAGGGGCTGGTCGGTGGCGGCGGTCCGAATCCGCTCGCCGCGCGCCATCAGGAACGGTCCCGACAAAACGTAGGTCGTCGCCAGCACGAAAGTCGTGAACTGCGGCATCGCGATCAGCAGTGCGACGACCACCAGCACGACCAGCATCAGCTCAAGCGGTGCGTTGTGCCTTAGATCGATCCCCTTGAAGCTGGGATAGGGCACCCGCGAAACCATCAGGCCGGCCAGCGCGAGTGTCACGGGCGTCATGATCGCGGTCAATGTCCGCGGCGAATTCAGCTCGAAATAGCTGTACGCGAGCACGATTCCCGCGATCATCGCGGCCGCGCCGGGCACCGGCAGACCGACGAAGCGCCGTTTATCGACACTGCCCACCTGCACGTTGAAACGCGCGAGGCGGAGCGCGGCGCCCACCACGTAGAGCCCGCAGACCACCGCCGCGAGCGCGCCGAGCGGCCGCAGCGCCCATGAATAAACCAGCGCCGCTGGCGCCGCGCCAAACGCCACGACATCCGAGAGACTGTCCAATTCGACCCCGAACTGGCTCGACGAGCGCGACATCCGCGCCACCCGGCCGTCGAGCCCGTCGCAGATAAACGCCACGGCGATCATCACCGCGGCGAACTCGAAATGCGCGTCGATCGTCGAGATCATCGAGTAGAAGCCGGCGAGCAGTCCGAGCGACGTAATCGTCGCCGGCACCACGAAGATTCCGCGGCGCGGCGGCGCGGCGGCTTCATTCCGTTTTTCCAGGATGCGCCCTGAAATCAGCCGCAGGCGCGCGACGTGATCCGAAGTCGGCAACGGTTCAGTGCTGTCCATCCGCGACCTCCCCGAGTACCGTGACCCCGGCTTGAACCCGGTCGCCCAGCTTGACCGCCACCCGGTACTCGAGCGGGAAAAAATGGTCAACCCGGCTGCCAAACATAATCAGACCGATCCGCTGACCCCGCGTCACCCGCTCGGGCGGATGCACCCGGCATACGATCCGGCGCGCCAGGTAGCCGGCGATTTGCACGATAGCATGCCGACGGCCGTCCGCGGCGGCGAAGACAATCACGTTACGCTCGTTGTGCTCACTCGCTTCGTCGCGGAAGGCGGCGCGGAACTCGCCCGCGGTATGCTCGACCGTCGCGACCTCGCCGCTGATCGGCGCACGATTCACGTGCACGTTGAGGGGCGACATAAAGACCGCGACCCGCCGATATAACTCGCGGCTCGCGTCGGGCATCGGCGCTTCACTGACATTACAGATCTTGCCGTCCGCAGCCGAGATGATCGCGCCCTCAGGCGCGGTCGGCTGCCGCTCAGGGTCGCGAAAAAAGGCCCCCACCGCGACGGCCGCGAGGAGCAGCAACAAGGCGAGCCACAGTAGTCCGATAACCAGCGCCACCAACCCGAAGGCCGCGACGCCCAGCGTCATGGCCGCGCCCTCGGGCGCGATCCCCAGCAGCGCCGCCGCGCGTTCGGTCAAGGTCTTGATCATGACAGGCTCGCCACTACCAACCGGCGGCGCCTGGCGCGCGCTTCGTCAGTTGCGGCTGCGATCAACCAACCGCTCGCTGCCGAGCCACGGCATAAACGACCGCAACTGGCGTCCGACCTCTTCGACCGGATGCTGCTCGCCCTCGGTGCGCATCCGTTTGAAGTTCTTGAGGCCCTGGCGATACTCGCCGATCCACTCGTTCGCGAACTTGCCCGACTGGATATCCGCCAGAATCTGCTTCATCGCGGCGCGCGTCCCTTCGCCGACGACCTTCTTGCCGCGGGTCATATCGCCGTATTCGGCCGTGTTGCTGATCGAGTAGCGCATGTTGGAGATGCCGCCCTCGTAGATCAGGTCGACAATCAGCTTCACCTCGTGGAGACACTCGAAGTACGCCATCTCCGGCGCGTAGCCCGCTTCGACCAGGGTCTCGTAGCCGGCCCGAATCAGTTCGGTCAGTCCGCCGCACAGCACCGACTGCTCGCCAAACAGGTCGGTTTCGGTCTCTTCGCGAAAGCTGGTCTCGATGATCGCCGCCCGCCCGCCGCCGATCGCGCAGCCGTAGGCGAGTCCGATCTTTTGCGTATCACCCGAGGGATCCTGCTGAATCGCCAGCAGGCAAGGTACACCGCGACCTTTGACGAACTCGGAACGCACCAGATGGCCGGGGCCCTTGGGCGCGATCATGAAAACGTTCACGTCCTTGGGCGGTTGAATAAACTTGAAATGGATATTGAAGCCGTGGCCGAAGGCCAGGTACTTGCCCTTGGTCAGGTGCGGCTCGATCTCGGCCTTGTAGATGTCGCCGGCCATCTCGTCCGGTACCAGCACCATGATGATATCGGCTTCGCGCGCCGCCTCCGCCGTATCGAGCACGCGGAGCCCCTGCTGCTCGGCCTTGGCGACCGACGGGCTGTCCTTGCGCAGTCCGACGCGGACGTCGACCCCGCTATCGCGCAGATTCAGGGCATGCGCGTGGCCTTGGCTGCCAAAACCCAGGACCGCGACCTTATGTGACTTGAGGACGCTCAGATCGGCGTCACGATCGTAAAAAACCTTCATGTGTAGCTCTCCGTGCGGCGAGCCGTTAACGCTAAACGGCCTCACGCGCGTTGCGATGGTTCGTAGTTTCGGGCTGCACCGAGCGTGCCAGTGCGATCTTTCCAGTGCGAATAATTTCCTTGATGCCGAGCGGGCGGATCAGGGCGATGAACGCCTTGATCTTGGCCGAATCGCCCGTAATCTCAACGGTCTGCGAGCGCGGGCCGATATCGACGACGTGCGCGCGGAAGGCCTGCACGATCGCTTCGAGCTCCGAGCGCGAGCGTTCGTCGACCGCGACCTTGACCATGATCAACTCGCGCTCGACCGTCTCGACGTCCTGGAAGTCGGTCACCTTGATGACCGAGACCAGCTTGTTGAGCTGCTTGTTGATCTGTTCGAGCACCTGATCGTCGCCCGAACTGACGACGACGATGCGCGAGAGGGTGGGGTCGATCGGGTCTTCGTTGACCGTCAAAGACTCAATATTGAAGCCACGGCTCGAAAAAAGTCCAACCACACGGGCCAGGACGCCGAACTCGTTTTCAACCAGGACTGATATGGTATGACTAGGCATTCTTGACGCTTACACGTCGACATCGCTGTGCTGCCAAGCTGTGAGATGAACCGTCCGCGGGCGACGGTTTTACTGCACGTGCTCGTGCTGATGCCGGTTAAGGATCGCCATCATGCGATCCTTCGAGGCTAATTTCAGCTTCTGAATCCTTTTCATTTCGACTTCCTCTTCGGTCGTCAGATATTGCCGCCGACGGAAGTCCTCCAACTGATGCTTCAGTGTCTGATGTTCGTCGTAAAGCGTACGAAGCTCGTGATCATTGCTGAGGTAACGCTGGATCAACTCTTCCTCATAGCGTTCCATAGGCTCGTTCTCCCGTTTCCCTGTATTGCCGTCGCCTCTGATGCTCCCGGCGCGCGCACATAACGCGGTTCAAGCGCCGCAACTTCGTCGCCGGCCCTGTTCCGCGCGATCCGCGCCGCCGCGAGCACGGCGACCAGACTTCCCGTTCGATAGAGTTCCGCCGCTCCCAGGAGCGAGGTGTGATAGCCCTTCGCTGTGGCGAGCGTCTGAACCTCGCCGGCTTTTGCTTCCCCGATTAGGATCGCTCTGCCGTTGATCAACTCGGCCAGCTCCGCGATGGTAAGCGCCAGATCATCTGTCTCCCTTTCTAGCGCATCCGCGGAGAACCGGTAAAGCGCCGCGTACACTTCGCCGCGGCGGGCGTCAAGGACAGGACAGACCAGCGCTCCACAAGGCAAGTCCGATCCGGCCGTCAAAGCCATCGCGTCGAGGGTCGGTATTCCCGCGAGCGGAATTCCGGCGGCCCGGGCCACGCCCTTGGCATAACTCAGGCCGACCCTGAGTCCCGTAAAGGAGCCGGGCCCGAGCGTCACCCCGATTCCCTTTAAATCACCTATCCTGAGCCCTGCTGTCGCGAGCAGCTCGTCGACCGCAGCCGGCAGTCCCGCACAATGCGACGGCACAACGCGCGACAAGACCCCCTGCACGCGTCCGTCCGCCACCAGACCGAGACTGACGCTTGGACCTCCGGTATCGAATCCGAGGACAGGGCCCGCTGACGCTCCCTGCTCGAGCAGCCGCTCAACCGACCAGACGCGAGATGTCATTCAAGATCACGAAAGCCATCAGAATCGCCAGCAGAAACAAGCCGACCTGCATCGCGATCTCGCGATGGCGCAATTTGAGCGGCTCGCCGCGCACCGCTTCGATGACGAAGAACAGCAGATGTCCGCCGTCGAGCAGCGGCACCGGCAACAGATTGATCACACCCAGTTCGAGGCTGATGGTCACCATGAACAGCGCAACGTCGGCGAAGCCCTGATGGACTTCCTTGCCGGCGATCTGCGCGATCATGATTGGTCCGCCCAACGCCTCACGGGCCGGCGTGGCGCCCTCGATAATCTTGGCGATTCCGATAAAGAGGGTGGCCGCCATCCGCCCGGTCTCGACCACTCCCTCACCGACAGCTTGCAAGGGTGGGAGCTTCTTCGGCTCCTCGAGACCGCTCGGCGTCACGCCGATTATCCAGTTGGGCTCTTTATCGCCATAAATCGTGGCGATGGTCTCCAGCTTGGGCCGCACGGTGATCTGCACGGTCTGCAGCTCACCCTTCACGCTTCGCTTAATCGCCAACGTTAGCGGGCCGCCGTGCCCACCCTTGACCAAGCGGGAAAAGTCCTCCCACGAGTCGATCGCCTGGCCATTCACCGCGATGATCCGATCGGCCGGCCGCAGGCCCGCCGCATAGCCGGGCATGCCCGCGTCCACGGTTCCGAGGACGGGCAACACGGTCGGCAATCCGATCATGAAAACCACGATCATGAGGAGCGGTGCGAAGAGGATATTTGCGGCCGGCCCTGCCAGGACGATCGCGAAACGCCGGCCCAGGGATTGGCTGGGAAAAGCGCGCTGGTTGAACTCCTGCACCAGCGCCGCGGGTCGCGACGCCGCAACCCTTTCCAGCGCCAGCTTGAGCGGGCTGGTGCGGGCGACTTCACGCAGCAGAACGGCCTCGTCCGGCTTGGGCTCGCGCCCGATAATGGGCACCAGCGTCGTCGCGCCGGCGGGCTGACGCGCAACCGCGGTTTGTCCGGCGAATTCATTCGTGATCCCGACGTGCCCGGCAAACTCGTTGGCGATCGCGATCACCGCGTCGTCACCGCTCTTGCCGCTCCGCTCAAGCCATCCGGTCGCCTGCGCGGCCTGGAGCAGGTCGAGTTTGAGCTCCTCGAGGTAGCCGGTGATGGTCTCCGGACTGGGCTCATCCGCGACCTCGTCACCCAGCATCCGCACGTAGCCGCCCAGCGGAGTCGCGCCGAGCGCGTAGTCGGTTTCGCCGCGGCGGATACCAAAGAGGCGCGGCGGATACCCGATGGAAAAGCGTAACACTCGCACACCCAGGCGCTTGGCCACGAAAAAATGCCCGGCTTCGTGCACGATGATCAGAATCGCAAAGATCAGGACGGCGGCGACGATAGATGTAATCATTCGGGGAGTGACCCAGCTCGGCTATACAGCGGCAGACTACCGCAAATAATAGTAAGCGAACACCGTCGGAAAGACTAGGCTGCAGGTACGATCGAGCAGGCCGCCATGACCCGGAAAAATCCATCCGGAGTCTTTGACTCCAGCGATCCGTTTCAGGGCCGAATTGTCGAGATCGCCCAACTGCGCCAGCACTGCCGCCGCGCTCGCCAGCACCACCATCCGGCTTGGGCGCAGGGTCGAGGTTAGCCACGGCCGTAAAATCAAGCCCGCGGCGATACAGGTAACCAGGCCGCCGATCGCGCCCTCGACGGTCTTCCTGGGACTCACCTTCGGCAGTAATTTGACCCGCCCCAGCGATTTGCCGACGAAATAGGCCCCGCTGTCACTCGCCACCACCAGCAAAATAATCAGGATGACGTAAGCGACTCCATTGGGACCGTTACGCAAATAAGCAAAATAGGGGTAGAGAATCGCCACGAGGAGTCCCTGCGCATAGATGTCGGTGCGCCTGAAGCTCTCCGGTCCGCGGATACCGACCTGCACGACCTGCCACAGCGGAGCCAAGCTAACGATAACCGCCAGGTACATCGCGAACGGCGGTCCTCCGTCAGGGACCCACGACCCCCGCAAGAGGAGCAACGACAGGGCGCCGCAGAGGGCGAACACGATCCAGCGCGACGGCCGACCTTCGCGCATGGCGCCGATCTCGTAAAGCCCCCACCAGGTCACAATCGCGATAAAGCCGCTGAAGATGGCGGGGGGCGCGAAGACGACGATCGCGAGCAGCGCCGGCAGCAGGATCGCGGCGGTCTTAAGCCTGGTGCGCAGCACGCAGGCCGTTAACGGCGTTCTCGACGGTGCCGAAGCGGCGCTCGCGTGACTGATAGGCGGCGATCGCTTTGAGGAGATCGCCCTCCCGAAAGTCCGGCCAGAGCGTGTCGGTGAAGTAGAGTTCAGTATAGGCGAGCTGGTAGAGAAAAAAATTGGAGATGCGCAATTCACCCGAAGTCCGAATCAGCAGGTCGGGATCGGGCACCCCCGCCGTCATCAATTCGCGGCCGAGCAACTCCTCATTCACGTCGTCAGGACGGATCGTGCCCGCCGCGACCGCCGCGGCGATCCGGCGGGCGGCCGCCGCGATATCCTGGCGCCCCCCGTACGAGAGCGCGAGCACCACGGTCATCGCGCGATTGTTGGCCGTCAGCTCGACCATCTGCGTCAGTGCCCGCCGCACCCCGGCCGGCAAACGGTCCATCTCCCCTATCGTGATCAGCCGGATACCGCGCTTCATCAGGCGCTTGCTCTCGGTGATCAGGTAGCGATGGAAGAGCTGCATCAGGAATCGGACTTCGGTGGTCGGCCGCTGCCAGTTCTCATTCGAGAACACGAACAGCGTCAAATACGGGATGCCCAGTTCACGTGCGGCCTCGACCACCGCGCGCACTGAATCCTTGCCCCGCCGATGCCCTTCACAACGATTCAGCCCCCGGCGCGTCGCCCAGCGGCCGTTGCCGTCCATGACCACCGCGACGTGGCGCGGCAGCCGGGCAGGGTCGAGCGACAGCTCTGGGAACTCGTTGAGAGGAAGTACGGAAGCCACTTCTGCTTGTAATTTTCCCGTCGGTCCGCGCCGTGTGCGGCTCAGACCTCCATTATCTCCGCTTCCTTGGCCGCCAGAGCTTTGTCGATTTTCTCAATATGTTCGGTCGTCAACCCCTGAACCTTGGTTTCCGCCACGCGCAGATCGTCGTCGCCGATCTGCTTGTCCTTGTTCATCTGCTTGAGCATCTCATTGGCGTCCCGCCGATGGTTGCGGACACCCACCCGGAACTCTTCGGCCACCTTCCGCACGTGGCGTACCAGCTCCTTGCGCCGCTCCTCGTTCAGCTCCGGAATCGGGATACGGATCAGCTTGCCGTCATTCATCGGATTGAGACCGAGATCGGAGGTCTGGATCGCCTTTTCGATCTCGCCCATCGCACCGCGGTCGTAGGGCGTGATCACCAGCAGGCGGGCTTCCGGCGCCGCGAGACCGGCCAATTGCCGCAGCGGAGTTTTGACGCCGTAGTAGTTGACGTAGAGTCCGTCGAGCAGTGCCGTCGAGGCGCGACCGGTGCGCACCCGGCTCAGCTCGTGGCGGAACGCGGCGACCGTCTGGTCCATCTCGGAACCCGCTAGTTCGACAACTTCGTCAGTCATTGCTTCGTGCGGTTACCCGCCTCCGCGAGGTTACGCGCGCTACGGTCAGTCCCGTTGGGGCGTGACGCTCTCAGCCTTGTCCGGTCCGACCCAGGTACCAATCGGCTCGCCGGTTATGGCCTTCTTTATATTCCCCGGATGAAGCAAATTAAAGACGATAATTGGCAGGTCGTTTTCCATGCACATGGAAATCGCGGTCGAGTCCATCACCTTGAGGTTGCGCCGCAGCACTTCGAGATAGGTCAGCCGCTCAAAGCGTACCGCCCCCGCCTCGCGCATCGGATCGCGATCATATACGCCGTCAACATGATGGCTGGCCTTAAGAATTACCTCGGCGCCGATTTCCATGGCCCGCAAACTCGCTGCGGTATCGGTGGTAAAATAGGGATTACCGGTGCCGGCCGCGAAGATTATCGCGCGGCCCTTTTCCAGATGGCGCACGGCGCGGCGGCGGATATAGGGCTCGCAGACCGCCTGCATACCGATCGCCGAGAGCACCCGGGTCGCGACGCCGCATTGCTCGAGCGCGTGTTGCAGCGCGAGCGCGTTGATCACGGTCGCCAGCATCCCCATCTGATCGGCCGTCGAACGGTCCATCCCGCGCGCCTCGTACTCGCTGCCGCGCAGGATGTTGCCTCCCCCGATCACCATCGCGAGCTCGACGCCGAGCGCCGCGGCCTCCTTGATGTCATGCGCGATCAAAGCCAGCGCGTCGAGGTCGATACCTGTGCCTTGCGCCGGAGCGAGCGCCTCGCCCGACAACTTGAGCAGTACCCGGTGATACCGCGGCTGACCGTCCGTCATCGCCACGCCCCCCTCAAGCCGCGCCTGGTCCCGCTGAGCATGAATCGTTCGAATCGCCGCCGTTGAGGCCTGCCTGACTCGTAATCGCGACTCGGTCAGGCAGTTTTGCCGTCGAGATTTTCGCCGAGCTGGAAGCGGGTGAAGCGGCGAATTTCGATCTTCTCGCCAAGCTTGCCCACGAATTCCCCGACCAGATCGCTGATCGTCCGGTTGGGATCGCGCACCCAGGACTGTTCATTGAGCACGACGTCCTTGTAGAACTTCTCGAGCTTGCCCTCGACGATTTTGCCCACTACCTGCTCGGGCTTGCCCGCCGATTGCGAGGCGTAGATTTGCCGCTCCTGCTCGATAACCGCCGCGTCAAGCTCCTCGCGCCGCACGCAGCGTGGATTCTGCGCCGCGATCTGCATCGCGATGTCCTTGACCAGGGTCTGGAACTCCGGCGTCTTGGCGACGAAGTCGCTTTCGCAATTGACCTCGACCAGCACGCCGAGCTTGCCGCCGGCATGAATGTATGCGCCGACCGAACCCTCGGAGGCGACCCGGCCGGCGCGCTTGGCGGCGGCCGCGATCCCCTTCTCGCGCAGCCAGACGGCGGCCTTTTCCAGGTCGCCCTTGCTCTCGGCCAGCGCCTTCTTACAGTCCATGACCCCGGCGCCGGTCTTGTCTCGTAACTCCCTGACGGAATTCGCGTTTACGTCCATTGGTGTTCCTGATCAGTTGTTGCTGTGCGGCGCGCGTGGCAACCCTCGCGCGATCTTGCGTGGACTGCCGGGCATCGGCATCAAGCGGATTGTTGACCGCGCCTGACCCGGCCGCTCGCCCCCCTGCGGAAGTTCCCCTCAGGCCTGTGGCGACGGCGCCTCGACCGGTGCGCTCCCGTTGTTCATCGTCATCGTGTCGTCGCCGCGTCCCTTGGCTCGCTCCTCGGCGATCTGTTTGCCTTCGATCACCGCGTCGGCCACCGCCGCCGTAAAAAGCTTGATCGCGCGAATCGCGTCGTCGTTGCCAGGAATGCGATAGGCGATCAGGTCGGGATCACAGTTGGTGTCGACCACCGCGACTACCGGAATCCCGAGCCGGTTGGCCTCGGCCACCGCGATCTCTTCCTTCTTGGTGTCGATCACCCAGAGCGCGTCGGGCAGCTTGCGCATGTTTTTGATTCCGGCGAGATTCGCCATCAATTTCGCGTGCGCTTTGCTGTTGTCACTCATCTCTTTCTTGGAGAGCGCCTGAATCATCTCGGGATCGACCATGATCTCTTCCAGCTTCTTGAGCCGATCGATCGAGGCGCGAATCGTCTGAAAGTTGGTCAACATCCCGCCCAGCCAGCGATTGTTCACGTGGAACATCCCGCAGCGCTCGGCCTCTTCACGGACGATATCCTGGGCTTGCTTCTTGGTCCCGACCATCAGGATTGTTCCGCCGTCCGCCGCGAGATCGCGCACGAAATCGAACACGCCACGGAACATTTTAACGGTCTGTTGCAGATCAATGATGTAAATGCCATTGCGGGCCCCGAAGATGTAGGGCTTCATCTTCGGATTCCAGCGGCTGGTCTGATGGCCGAAGTGAACCCCGGCCTCCAGCAGCTGCTTCATGCTGATCTCGGTCATAGGCGCTCTCGAAACCTCTCTGCCCGCTTCCGCGGGAAACTTGCCGTCGTCAGGATTCTTACCCAACCGCGCGCGATCATCAAACCGCCGGCGTCACCGCGCGTTAACTGATCTAACTTTACTTATCGACTGATTATCAGATATCTACGCGTTCATCGATTCCAGGAACTCTTCGTTGGTCTTGGTTCCCTGCATCTTGTCGATCAGGAACTCCATCGCCTCGACCGCATTGAGCTGCGACAGAAGCTTGCGCAGGATCCAGATGCGGTTCAGCGTGCTCCGCGGCAGCAGCAGCTCTTCCTTACGGGTCGACGAGCGCTGGATATCGATCGTGGGAAAGATACGCTTTTCGAGCAGGCGGCGATCGAGCGCGATCTGCTGATTGCCCGTGCCCTTGAATTCTTCGAAAATCACTTCGTCCATCCGGCTGCCGGTATCGACCAGCGCCGTCGCGATAATCGTGAGGCTGCCGCCATCTTCGGTATTGCGCGCCGCGCCAAAAAACTTCTTGGGCTTGTGCAACGCGTTGGAGTCGACGCCGCCCGACAGAATCTTGCCCGACGGCGGAACGACGGTGTTGTAAGCCCGCGCCAGCCGGGTGATTGAATCGAGCAGGATCACGACGTCGCGCCCGTGCTCGACCAGCCGCCGCGCCTTTTCGATCACCATCTCGGCCACCTGCACGTGGCGGGTCGGCGGCTCGTCGAAAGTCGAGCTGACCACTTCGCCCTGCACCGAGCGCAGCATGTCGGTCACTTCCTCGGGACGCTCGTCGACCAGCAACACGATCAGCACGATCTCCGGATGGTTGCGCGCGATCGCCTTCGCGATCGCTTGCAGCATCATGGTCTTGCCGGTAAACGGCGCCGCCACGATCAATCCGCGCTGGCCTTTGCCGATCGGCGCGACCAGATCGATGATCCGGGTCGTGTAATCCTCGTGGTCGTATTCGAGCTTGATCCGCTCTTCCGGATAGAGGGGCGTCAGGTTGTCGAACAGGATCTTGTCGCGCGCTTTCTCCGGCTCTTCGTAATTGATCGATTCGACTTTGAGCAGCGCGAAGTAACGTTCACCCTCTTTAGGTGGACGAATCAGTCCGGAGACCACGTCGCCAGTGCGCAGATTGAACTTGCGAATCTGGCTCGGCGATATATAGATGTCGTCGGGACCCGGCAGATAGTTGTAGTCGGGCGCGCGCAGGAAGCCGAAACCGTCCGGCAGAATCTCAAGCACCCCTTCGCCCAGAATCGAACCGTTACGCTGGGCTTGCGCCTGCAGGATGGAGAAAATCATCTCCTGCTTGCGCATATTGGTCGCGCCGTCGATATTGTAGTCGCGCGCGATTCCCGCCAGTTCCGTAATCTTGGCCCCCTTGAGAGCCTTCAGGTTGAGCGTGCCGCTCTCGCTGATAATACTCGCCGGGGCACGGCGGTCGGCCTGGGGTGAAAGGGGTGGAGCGATCGGCGCCGCGGGCGCCGCTTCGGTGCGCGTGGCGCCATTGGCTCCCGCCTCAACCGCCGCTTCGCTGGATCCGTTATCGGGCGGACGCACCGGATGATGGGCGTGCGGATGATGCCCACCGCGGGTACGGACAATCGCTGTCGGATGTGGCGCTGTCGGATGTGGCGCCGTCGGATGTGGCGCCGTCGGCTGATGGGGCGCGGGTGCCTGGTGGGGCGAAGATGCTTCGCCCTGCTCGTCGGTTTCGCTTCTGGCTGGTCCTCGACCCTTACCCATATTACCTCCCCCGCAACTTTGCTTTGACGCCTATCTGCTTGGCGCGGCGCGATCCGCGACTGCTGCTATGAAACGCCGCGCGTTGCTGAAGCGCGCGGCCCTGCAAACCGATTTCCTCGTACACCCGCCGTTCGGCTCTTTTACTGACCGGTCCGAATATTAGAGACGACGCCTGTTTCTGGCGGAGATCGGTTGGCGTCGAGAGACGGGCGGAATCAAACTGCCTCGGCGTATTGAGTGCGGGAGTTCACGAACAACGTTATCGGAGCCGCACGCCTCTGTCAACGGACATCACGCAGGACTGCGCCGGTCGACCCTTCCGCCTTGAGCCACGTCGCCGTAACCCCCTCGATCGAGTCGATCCCGCGTATCGCCAAACACTCCTGCAAATCACTGGCCAGTGGCGCCCGGAAGGCGTGGCGAAGACCCGTCCGCGGATGGTCGATTTCCAACATAAACGCATGCAATGCCTGCCGCTTGAGCGAATCATCAGCTTCGCGGCGGCCGTAGAGCGGGTCGCCGACGCACGGATGACCGATCGAGGCGAGATGGACGCGAATCTGATGGGTCCGGCCGGTCTCAGGCCGTACGCCGACGAAGGTCAGATCGGCCAGGCGTCGCAGCACCGTGAGATGGCTGACGGCGGCGCGTGGGCTGCGTGAGCGGACCGACATCCGCTTCCGCTCCGTCGGATGCCGCCCGACCGGGCGGTCGATCGTGATCCGTTCCCGGGCGACCACCCCGTGCACGAGTGCGAGATAGAACTTCCGCACCGTCCGCTCCTTGAACTGCCTGGCCAGCGCAGCCCGGGCAAATGGCGTCCGCGCGACGACCATCACGCCCGAGGTATCCTTGTCGAGCCGATGGACGATTCCCGGACGCATCACGCCGTCCGGCTCGGCCATCGCGGCCAGTTCCGGAAAGCGCGCCAGAAGTCCGTCAACGAGCGTCGAATCGGAATGACCGGGCGCGTGATGGACCGTCATACCTGCTAGCTTGTTGACCACGATCAGCTCGTCGTCGGCAAACAGCACCTCGATCGCCGGAGCTCCTTCCGACGGCGGAAGCGGCGGCGGCACGGGCGGTTCGTCAAGCTCGATCCGATCGCCCTGATGAAGTGTCGCCGCGGCCCGGGCCGCAACTCCGTTGACCTTCACCAGCCCCGCCTTGATCATCCGCGCAACCCGAGCGCGCGAATACTCGGGCGTGAGCGCCGCCGTGACAAACTGGTCGAGCCGCGTCCGCTCCTGCGCCGCCGGCACCGTGAGGACTTGAAGCAGACTTCGCTCCCTATCCCCGGTACGGCGAGGGATGCGCCGCTTCGTAGGCTCCGATTTCCTTATCGTGCGCGAGGGTGAGCGCGATATCGTCGAGTCCTTCGAGCAGGCATTGCTTGGGAAACGCGTCGATATCGAAGTGCGCCGACCAGCCGGCATCGTCGCTGACCTTCTGCCCAGCCAGATCGATCGTCAAAGCGTAGTCCTGATGATTCTTGATCGCGGCGAAAATCGCATCGACCTCCGGTGGCTTGAGGATAATCGTCAGCACACCATTCTTGAGACAGTTATTGCGGAAAATATCGGCGAAGGACGGCGCAATCACCGCGCGAAAGCCATAGTCCGCCAGTGCCCATACCGCATGCTCACGCGACGAGCCGCACCCGAAGTTGGCGCGCGCAACCAGGATATTGGCCTGCCTGAAACGCGGCTCCTGCAGGACGAACTGGCTATCCGGCTGATTGCGCCAGTCGTAAAAGAGTCCGGCGCCAAGCCCGCTGCGCACCACCGACTTGAGGAACTGCTTGGGAATGATCTGATCCGTATCGACGTTGGCGCGATCGAGCGGCGCCACGGTCCCGGTGAAATTCTTGAATTTTTCCATATGGTTTCGATCTCCACTCTCCCTTTTTTGTCATTCTGAGAGTTTGTGAATTTTTCGATTCGTAGTATAGCGCCCTCAATTGTCATCCTGAGCCGGCGAGCAGCGCGAGCCGTGTCGAAGGACCTACGCGCAGCGCTCTCCCATGCTCCTCTACGTTCATGTCGCTGAGCATCAAGAAGGCCTCATTGCGGGCTTCACGCAAAATGATCGGACTCAGCCGAGAAATGGGCTGAAGCGCTGCGCGTAGGTCCTTCGACACGGCTCGCGCTGCTCGCCGGCTCAGGATGACAAATGGGACTTCTCCGCACAAAAAGTAGCAATGTCATTCTGACTTGTGCAGAGCTTCCCCAGGCGTCACCGCCACTCTCTGACATCGACGAAATGGCCGGCGACCGCGGCCGCCGCGGCCATTACCGGACTCACCAGATGAGTGCGGCCGCCCTTGCCCTGGCGTCCCTCGAAGTTCCGGTTCGAGGTGCTCGCGCAGCGCTCACCCGGCTGCAGAATATCCGGATTCATGCCGAGACACATACTGCATCCCGATTCCCGCCACTCAAAACCCGCCGCGATGAAAATCCGATCCAGCCCGAGACTCTCGGCCTCGGCTTTGACCTGCTGTGAGCCCGGCACGACCAGCGCATGCACCGTCGACGCCACCTTGCGGCCCCGGACAATCTCCGCCGCCGCCTTCAGGTCGGTAATCCGGCCGTTGGTACACGAGCCAATAAAAACGCGGTCGAGCGCGATATCCTCGATTCGCGTGCCCGGCTGGAGTCCCATGTATTCGAGCGCCAGTTCCGTCGCGCGCCGCTGGTTCGGATCGGGAAAGCTCGCCGGGTCCGGCACCTTGGCCGTCACCGCGGTGACCATCCCGGGGTTGGTGCCCCAGGTCACCTGCGGGGCGAAGGCCGCCGCGTCGAAGCTGATACTGCGATCAAACTGTGCGCCGTCGTCGGTGCGGAACTCGAGCCAGCGCGCCGCCGCCTGATCGAACTCCTTGCCCGCAGGCGTGTAACGGCGGCCACGCAGATAATCGACCGTCTTTTGATCCGGCGCGACCATCCCGGCCCGCGCACCGCCCTCGATCGACATATTACAAACCGTCATCCGCTCTTCCATCGAGAGCCCCGCGATGGTCGATCCGCGATACTCGATTACGTGCCCGGTGCCGCCGTCGGTCGTGATCTTGCCGATAATCCCCAGGATAATATCTTTCGCGCCGACCCCCAGCCCGAGTTGACCGTCGACCCGCACTTCCATCGTCTTGGGCCGCGCCTGCCACAGACATTGCGTCGCGAGCACATGCTCGACCTCGCTCGTGCCGATCCCGAAGGCCAGCGCCCCCATCGCGCCGTGCGTCGCGGTATGGCTGTCGCCGCAGACGATCGTCATGCCGGGCTGCGAGAGTCCCAGCTCCGGACCGATCACGTGCACGATACCCTGCTCGCGATCACCGAGGTCATAGAGTTTCACGCCGAAGTCGCGGCAATTCTTGCGCATCATCTCGATCTGCGCCTTCGACTCCGGATCGGTAATCGGCTTCGAGCGATCGGTGGTCGGGACGTTGTGGTCCTGGGTGGCGAAGGTGCGATCGGGACGGCGCACCTTGCGGCCGGCCGTCGCCAGCCCCTCGAAGGCTTGCGGCGAGGTCACCTCGTGCACCAGATGGAGATCGATATAGATCAGCGCCGGCTGCCCGGCCGCCTCGTGAACGATATGGTTCTGCCAGATCTTGTCAAAAAGTGTGCGCGCCGCCATGTCAGGGCAATGCCTCCCGAAAAATCCTGGTGAGCTTGAGAATTATCCGACTCCCGCCTCTGCCGTAAAGCGCGGTTGAGCCGGTCGCGCCGGCAAGGACGCGAAGCCCGAAGCGTTCGACCTCGACCCGCCTCCCCACGCTCGCCGAATCCTAGATGGCGGGTCTGATACTTGTCCAATATGATTTTTGTATCTTTTGATATATGTGAACTATATCTATGGAGCTGCGTCATCTGCGCTACTTTGTCGCGGTCGCCGAGGAGCTGCACTTCAGCCGCGCGGCCGAGCGTTTGCATATTTCGCAACCGCCGCTTAGCCAGCAAATCCGTCAGTTCGAGGACGAACTCGGCGTCGCCCTGTTTACCCGGACCCGCCGCAGCGTCCACCTGACCGACGCCGGCCGTGTCATTCTCGAAGACGCGCGCCGCACGCTCGCCCAGGCGGCGAAGATCGTGCTCGACGCGCGGCGGGCGGCCCAAGGCGAAGCCGGGGTGTTGCGGCTGGGTTTTTCGGGTGCCGCGCCTTACACCACGCTGCCCGCACTGCTGCGCGCCTTCCGGCTGCGGTTCCCGGATATCGCGTTGAGCCTTTTCGAGCGCAGTTCCGAGGAACAGATTGAGCTTTTGGCGAGCAGCGTGATCGACGCCGGCTTGATTCGCTTGCCGGTCGCGAATTTACCGCCCTCGCTCATCGTGCGGTCAATTGTGCGCGAGCCGTTGATGGTCGCCCTGTCGCGCAGCCATCGCCTCGCACGCCAGCGCAGCGTGCCGGTCGGCGCGCTGGCCCACGAACCTTTCATCATGTTTCCACGCCACGTTGCACCCGGGCTGTTCGATACCATCGACCAGCTGTGTCGCGCTGCCGGCTTCTCCCTGACGATTGGGCAGGAGGCCGTGCAAATCCAGACGATTGTGAGTCTGGTTTCTGCCGGCCTGGGCGTCGCGATCGTGCCCGCCTCGCTTCGCAATCTCCAGCGCGCACGCGTGGTCTACCGTCCCCTGGCGCCGGGGGGCGCGACCACGGAGATGGCGCTCGCTTACGATCGCGATAATCCGTCGACGGTGTTGCGGACCTTCATCGACGTGGTGGCGAAGCTGATGAACGAAAAGGGCGATCCGCTACCTGGGTGAGCCTCGTATGCCTCGCGTGTCTTATTGGTCGCCGCCCGCCGGGGTCGAGGCGAGACCGACCGAGGTGTGATCGACCAGATAACGCCACTTCCCGTTCGTGTGATGGATCACCTTGGTGGCACGCATTATCGCGTGATTACCGGTCTTGTCGGTCGCGTCGATCACGCGAATGATCAGGATATAGTCAGGGCCGAGCGGGCTCGCCGCAAATTTCACATCCTTCAGCGCGGACTTCTTCTCGTCATTTGGACAGAACGCGACGGTAAAGTTCTTCAGCAGCTTCGTGATCGCAACCTTGCCTGGCCCGATATCGTCCGCGCCCGGATAGATCGCCATCGCGCCGTTTTCGTAAAGCTCATCCGCGGCGGCGGGATCGCACGCCAGGATCGCGTTATCGAAGCTCTGTTCGTGGGCCCGCGCGGTCTCGAGTGGACCAGCCAGCACCGGCGCCGCGATCAGCGTCATCATCACCACCGCAGCCGCGGCCTCGGTTATCTTCAACGCCACCTCCATCTTCATAATCGACTCGGCCATTGGCGCGCCGCGTGATAGACTCGCAGAAGCTCGATCGTTTCACCACGCACGCGGTAGGGAACTATATAGGGCGTACCCGTTATCACGAGTTCGCGGGTGCCGGGAACCCGTCCGATCCGTCCCATGGCCGGGTAATCCGCGAGCTGTCTGGTACTCGTTGCGATCCGTTCGACCAAACGTGCCGCAGCTTGTGGATCGTCACCGGCGACTTGGAGCGCCGCTTCGTTGAGGTCACTGAGTGAGCGCCGCAGCCATCTAACGCGCACCGCGCCGCCACTTCTTCATGACCGCCTCAACCTCGTCCTCGGTCGCGAAGTCGCCCGCGTCAGCCTCCTTCAGCGCCGTCTTGATCCCTTCGATCTGCCACTCATTCAGTTCGACGTAGGCGCGGATCGCTTCGGCCGCCACAAACGATTTGCTGCGCTCCATAGTCTTCGCGAGCTTTTCCAGGCGTGTTTTGGTTTTGCGATCGACCCGTATCGTCATCACTTCGGACATGATGTGTATTGTCCTGTATACAAGTGCCTACAGCAAGACAGCCCGCGCCCAGCTCACGCCTCGGGGCCGATCATCTTTTCCGCCACGACGTAACGATCGAACTCCTCCGCCTTGAGCAGTCCGAGCGCGAGACAGGCCGCCTTCAGGGTTGTGCCCTCGTGATGAGCCTTCTTCGCGACCTTCGCCGCATTGTCGTAGCCGATATGCGGGCTCAGCGCCGTCACCAGCATCAGGGAGCTCTCGACGTAGCCGTGGACTTTCTCGCGATTCACCTGGATACCGTCGACGCAATGCTCCGCGAACAGCCCGCAGGCGTCCGCGATTAAAGTGATCGAATGCAGCAGGTTATGGATGATCACCGGCTTGAAGACGTTCAGCTCGAAATTACCCTGCGACCCCGCGAAGCCGATCGCCGCGTCATTGCCCATCACCTGCACGCAAACCATGGTCATCGCTTCGGACTGCGTCGGATTCACCTTGCCGGGCATGATCGACGAGCCGGGCTCGTTTTCCGGCAACGACAGCTCGCCCAGTCCGCAGCGCGGTCCCGAGCCCATCCAGCGGATATCGTTCGCGATCTTCATCAACGAGCAGGCGAGCGCCTTGAGCGTGCCGCTCGCCGCCACCAGCGCGTCATGGCCAGCCAGCGCCGCAAACTTGTTGGGCGCGGACGTGAACTTGAGCCCGGTCAGTTGCGCGATCCGCGCCACGCAGCGGTCGGCGAACTCCGGATGGGTGTTGAGGCCGGTGCCGACGGCGGTGCCGCCGATCGCCAACTCCATCACCTCGGGCAGGGCCGCCGTGACGCGCGCGACGCCGTGCTCGAGCTGGGCGACATAGCCCGAGAACTCCTGCCCGAAGGTCAGCGGCACAGCGTCCATCAAATGGGTGCGGCCAATCTTGACGATATCCGCAATTTCCGCCTGCTTCTTCTTCAGCGCCTCGATCAGCCCCGCGAGCGCCGGCAGCAAGCGATGAGTCAGCTCCTCGGCCGCCGCGATATGCATCGCGGTCGGGAACGTGTCGTTCGAGGATTGCGACATGTTGACGTGATCGTTGGGATGAACCGGCTTCTTGCTGCCGAGCTCGCCGCCGGCCAGCTCGATCGCGCGGTTTGCGATCACCTCGTTGGCGTTCATGTTGGTCTGGGTACCGCTGCCGGTCTGCCAGATGCGCAGCGGGAACTCGGCGTCGAGCTTGCCCGCGATAACCTCGTCAGCGGCACGCACGATCAGGCCGCTCAGATCGGGGGGCAGCTTCTTGAGGTCGCGGTTCACTTCGGCCGCCGCTTTT
The DNA here is from genome assembly GCA_052145175.1 of Binataceae bacterium (SeqCode). Taxonomy (GTDB): domain Bacteria; phylum Desulfobacterota; class Binatia; order Binatales; family Binataceae; genus JAJPHI01. Next base: position 49,817 of record JBKQPD010000229.1, read on the forward strand.
TTGAGGATACCCAAGGCCCGGATCAACGAACGCGGCATGATGTCATGCCCGATCGCGAAATGAATCAGTGATCGCTCGGTCTGCGCGCCCCAGTAATGGTCCGCCGGAACCTCGATCTTGCCCATGCTGTCGCTTTCGACTCGAATCCGTTTGCCGTCGTTCGCCATCGCCCTGTAACCGCTCCTGCAAAGATTGTTGCGCTCGAATTCTAGCGCATCGTAAGCGGATTGCCGCTATCACACTAGCGCAGCGCAGTTGCTGCGCGGAGCGAGCAGGCGAGTCCGCGAGCTGCGTCAAGCATCCTACGTCAGCTGAACGCGGCTGCCGCGCAGTAGCTGCGAGAACGCGTGTGTTGAAACCTCCGCGCCGGTATGGCAAAGACTGCGGGTGACTTGGCTCGGATCAGCACCGTCGGCGGATATCGCTTGGCCGAACGGCTCGGGCAGGATAGTTTGGTTCTCACAACGCGCAGGAGAGATTGTGCCGCTATGCCATGGACGATAACCCGGCTCTGTATTGATTGCATCGACACCGGATGCGTCAGCGTATGCCCGGTCGATTGCATTTACGAATATGTTGGCGACGACCGCGAGCACTTCCCCAACATGCTCTATATCCATCCCGACGAATGTATCGATTGCGGCGCCTGCGAGCCCGAATGCCCGTGGCAGGCGATCTTTGAGGAGCCGGCGGTCCCGGACGTCTTCAAGGACGATATCGAGCTGAATCACAAGACCGTCGACATGGCCGACCAGTTCAAGGTCAAGACCTTCGTCCAGACGGAGCATCCCACGCCCGATCAGATCGCGGCCAACAAGGCCAAATGGGGCTGGACCGACGGCTAAGCCTGAACCATCTTCCGATCATCTAAAACCGGCCGCACGGGTCCGCGCGGCCGATTATTCACGCGGTCAGCCAGATAGTCGTCAGACGATACGTTTCTGGCCGTGGCGGAAGCCGCCCTGCTGCCCGACCGGGGGCGGCTGATCGTCGCGCGGGCCTGGGCCTGGGCCACGGCCCCGCCGCCGATCGCGTCCACCGCGATCCGACGGACCGGGGCTCTCGCGCCGTTCATCCACCGGCACAATCTGGATCGAGCGGATGAAGCCGTCGCCTTCCGAGCGTGTGGTGATAAGTGGATCGTCCTTCAGCGCCAGATGGATGATTCGCCGATCGCGGGGCGGCATCGGTTCGAGCGTCACCGCGATATGCTCGCGCTTCGCCTCTTCGCCCTTCGCCAGCGCCATGCGATGGAGTTGGCCGCGGCGCCGCGCCCGATAGGATTCCGTATCGATCGAGATCGGCGCAGCATCTTTGAAGCGGCGCGCGATCACCCGATTCACCATATATTCGAGCGCGTCGAGGGTCTGCCCGTGGCGGCCGATCAAGAGCCCTGAACCGTCGCCCTTGATATTGAGCTCGAGCAGCTCGGGATCGTCGTCGCGCACGTTCTCGATCACCGCCTGCTCGCCCATCAACTCGAGAATCTTCGCCAGCAGGGTCGTCGCCTCGGCCATCTGCGCCTTGACGTCGACTGTCGCGCGGAGATCCTCGGGCGGCGCGGCCTCCTCGGCCTGACCCTCATCCTCGTCGAAGCGCTGGACCGGCGGCCGCATCGGCGCCGGAGAGACGGGTGGTGCCGGCGGAGGGGCGGGGCGCGCGGCAACAACCGGGGGCTTCGGCGGTGGCGGCGCGACCGTTCTGGGTGCAGCCGGCCTTGGGGGCGGCGGATTGCTGGGGCGCGGCCTCGGCGGCGGCGCCGGCGGCGGCGACATCACCCCGCTGCGCGCCACTTCAGGCGCGCGCCGCGTCACCCGGACCCGCGCGGGCCGGGCGCCGATACCGAGCACGCCCGAGCGTGGCGTACTCAGAACTTCGATCGTGACGCTGTCCTCCTGGGCGCCAAGACGCTCAAGCGCCTGGCTGATCGCTTCGTCAACGGAGGTAGCGGTAACTTCGATAGAATCTGCTGTCGAACTGCTCATTTCGCCGTTTCAGGAGAAGCCTGTTGGAATTCTTTATTCAGAATGACCTGCTGCACAATACCCAGCAGATTTGACACGAAATAGTAGAGGGTGAGTCCCGAGGGAAACTGCAAGAAGATAAAGCTGAAGGCCAGCGGCATGAGCATCATCATCTTTTGCTGACTCGGGTCGGCCTGCCGCGGCATCAGCCATTGCTGCAGAAAGGTGGAGATGGTCATCAAGACCACCAAAGCCGGAATCCCGTGGCAGGCGATAAATGGTATCTCCGGTATCCACGCGATATGCAAGCAGTCGGGCGCAGACAGATCGCGAATCCAGCCGATGAAAGCGGCGTGACGCAAATCCACCGCGTTGAGCAAAGTCTGGTAGAGCGCGATCATGACCGGAAACTGGATCAGCATCGGCAGGCATCCACCGAGCGGGTTAACGTGATTACGCTTATACAGGTCGACCATCTCACGGTTGAGCCGCTCGGAGTCGTCCTTGAACTTCTCGCGGATCTTCGTGACCTGGGGCTGCAGGCGCTGCATCTTCATCATGGAACGCTGACCGCGGATCGCGATCGGCAGGGTGGCCAGCTTCACCACGATAGTCAGCAGGATAATCGCGACGCCATAGTTCGGAAACACGCGATACAACAGCTTTAAAAGCCGCAGGAGGGGCAGCGCGATTACCCCCCAGAAACCCAGATCGATCGCCTTGCTCAGCGCCGGGTCGACCGACTCCAGCAGATTGAGATCCTTCGGCCCCATGAAGACCCGGCTGGCAAGATGGCCGACGCCGGTGAAGAGCATCTGCGCGTCGGCTTCGCTGTTCCGATAGGTCACGGCGAACGTCCCGATTTGCGGGGTTTCGGGCAGAAAAGCCGCGAGGAAATAGCGGTCGCCGAAACCCGCAAAGCTGATTTGACCGCTGACCGGCGCCATTCCCTTTTGCACGGTCTTTTCGACCCCGGTTTCGATTTTGCCCTGGACGTCGGCCTGAATCTCCGGATTGTCACGATAGCCGGCCAGGGGCGTAAGCGGTTGGCTCATCGTGAGCCCCAGGCCATCCGGTACCGCCCCACTGGCGAGCGCGGCCTGCGCCGCCACATCAAACACGTAGCTCGACCCACGGAAGCTGAAGTTCTTTTCCAGCTTGATTCCGTCGTGCGTCGTCGCCGTGAAGATTACCTTAACCGGCGCATCCCCGGTCGTTTCGATCCGAGCCGGCGCAGTTGTCGCGTAGTCGACGTCGGCGTCGTCGCGATTCACGCCATTCTGCACGACGACCATCCCGATCGGCATCCGCTCGCCCCGCCGGATCAGCTCGTAATCAGGACTCTGCGGAGCCGCCGTTGCACGATATTTCTTGAGTTTGAAGCTTTCGAGCCGCGCGCCATGACTGGTGAGCGTTGCCTCGTAAAGGTCGGTATCGATGACGGTAAGATGCTCGGAAAAAGGCGTGATTGCGCCGGCGCCAGCCGCTGCCGTGCCGCCTCCGGCGGTCGCGAGCTCTGGGGTCGCCCGGGCGCCGGATACCTCGCCGGCCGACGGCGCGCCGGCCCCACTTGCCGCGGGCGTCGCCATGACCGTCGCCGCATGCTTGGCCTTGGGACCGTACAGGTCGGGATAGCGCCACTGCAGGAATTCCTGGTAGGCAAACAGCACCCCCATCGCGACCAGGACCGCGATTATAAGCCGGTTATTCTCCACCCTGCGCTCCCCGCTCAACCCTCAGAGATCCGCTCGTCGACGGCGGACGACGCGCCACCACCGGGTCGTAACCCCAGCCACCAAGCGGGCGACAGCGCATCAGCCGTTTAAGCGTCAGCCATCCGCCCCGCGCGATCCCGAAGCGGGCGATCGCCTCGTCCGCGTAGTTCGAGCACGAAGGCTCGAAGCGGCACGCTGGTCCGAGCAGCATTACGATCAACGGCGAAAACACCTTGCGATAAATGGCGATAGCGGCGCGCGAGATGGCGCTGATTAGATGGGTTATCATGCGGTTGCCAGACGCCGTCCAACGACCCGGACCGCTTCCGCCAGCTCTTCGCGCAGCGCTGCCCACGGCAATTCACCCGCGCCGCCTCGGGCGATCACCACAAGATTGGTTCCGGCCGGCAGGAGTTCACGAAGGACCAAGCGGAAACATTCGCGCACCCGCCGTTTGACGCGATTCCGCACGACCGCTCCACCGATTCGGCGCGCGACGGTGACACCAAGGCGGACAGCTTGCTCAGGCGATGTGGCGAGGGCGTAGATCACGAAATGCGTGGTCTGCAGCCGGATCCCCGCGCGCTGCGCGCGCAGAAATTCGCTCCGCCGATGTAACCGGTCAGTCGCGCGGAAGGCAAAATCGCGAGCCTGCGGGTCTAGCGGGGCTGCTTCGGCGGAATCGAGACCGCGAGCCGGGCGCGGCCCTTGGCTCGCCGGCGCTTCAGGATATTGCGCCCGCCCGGCGTCGCCATCCGTGCGAGGAAGCCGTGCGTGCGTACGCGTCGTCGATTGTGGGGTTGATAGGTCCTTTTCATCTCTCGCGGCCAACTTCAACGAGCCTGAAACTCGTGCAATTTTTTTGATGCTTTACCCCTTCCGGCCAAGACCGGCGGTCAGGCCAACAAGAGGGTCTCGGCGCTCGGGCACCCGAACGCACCATCGAACCACACCGCCGCCTCCGTAGCAAGGTGTGGTTCTTTTTATCCTTGACGCAGCTCGCAGACTCGCCTGCTCGCTCCGCCTGCGGCTCCGCTAGCGACCGCCGCCTCCGTAGCAAGGTGTGGCTCTTCTTATCCTTGACGCAGCTCCGGGGGGCGGCCGAGTCCGCGAGGCGCGGCCAAAGTAAAGACTCGCCCGCTCCGCGCCGCAACCGCGCTCCGCTGACGTATGCTACCTTTTTCCTCTGATGTACGCGTCCGACACAATCGTCGCGCCCGCCACGCCCGCTGGCCGCGGCGCCGTCGCGATCATCCGGCTCTCCGGCCCCGCCGCAATCACGATCGCGCACGCCCTATGGCATCCCTTGAGCGTTACCCCCGCGCCAGCCCGCGCGTTGCGCCTCGGCGAGGTCCGCGACCCGCTTACCGGCGCGATCCTCGACCGTGCGCTATGCGTCGTCTTTCCCGGCCCGCGGAGCTTCACCGGCGAGGACGTGGCCGAGCTCCATTGCCACGGCGGAGCCTATCTTGTCCGGCGGCTCGTGAGCCTCGCCGCGACCGCCGGCGCGCGGATCGCCGAGCCCGGCGAATTCAGCCGCCGCGCCTATCTCAACGGCCGTATCGACCTGACGGCCGCCGAGGCGATCGCGGATCTGATCGAGGCGCGGGGCGAAAAGGCGCTGGCCCAGGCGATCGCGCAGCTCGGCGGTGCGCTGGCGGAGCGGGTCGAAGGACTCCGCCGCAAGCTCGTCGCGATCCGCGCTCATCTGGAAGCCGAAATCGATTTTGCCGACGAGGACTTGAGCCTGCCGTCACGCGCGGCGATTGCCGACGCGGTCGCGGACCTTGCCGCGGATATCCGGCTCCTGCACGACAGTTTCGCCCGCGGCCGTCTGACCCGCGAGGGCGCCCGCGCCGCGATCATCGGCAAACCCAACGCCGGCAAATCGAGCATCCTGAATCTGCTGCTCGGGGCCGACCGCGCGATCGTCGCGCCGATTCCCGGCACCACCCGAGACGTGATCGAGGACACCCTGAGCCTCGGCGGCGCGCCGCTCGTGATTGCCGACACGGCGGGCCTGCGCGACAGTGACGATACCGTCGAACGGCTCGGGATTGAGCGCACCCGTCGCAGCGCCGCCGAGGCCGACTTACTGATCGCGGTCTTCGATTCCGCGCGACCCTTCGACCCGGACGACGCCCGGGTAATCGCCGCCGCAGACGGTCGCGCGGGCGTGGCGATTCTCAACAAACGCGACCTGCCGCAACATCTCTATAGTGACGAGCTTCGCGGGCGCGGCCTCGCGATTCCGATCGTCGAGCTCTCGGCGGTGACCGCGGCCGGCATCGACCGGCTCCGCGATCAGCTCGGCGCCGCGGTCGAGGAGTTGGCGGGCGACGGTCCGGCCGGCGAAGTCACCATCTCCCGCGAACGCCATCGGATGGCGCTGGCCCGCGCGCTCGAGGCGATCAGCTCCGGCTACGCCGCGCTCAACTCCGCGATGCCCCCCGAGATCGTCGCGGTCGATATCGAACTCGCGACCGAGGCCCTCGGCGCGATCACCGGCGCGATCAGCTCCGAGGAGATTCTCGATGCGATTTTCCGCGAATTCTGCATCGGCAAGTAAGTCAAGTCTGAGGCCACAATCGCCCTTACGTGTGGCGCTGGCGGTACTTTTGCGCAACCGCTAAACACCCCACAGCGTTTTCAGTTGCGTCAACGTGCCATTGAATGTGTCACGATCACAGCGCCCGATTCCATTAACCTGGTACGGAGCGGAGCCGAGCGCGCCGTCCGTGTATTGCCAAAGCGTCCAGGTTCGCCAGTTTGGCGGCACTACTGCGGTCGGTCCATACTGAGCCAGCCAAAACCAACACTGCGCCAAGACGGGGTCACTCCCGGTGCCAAGCAGTTCCTTGATGTAGTGACCTGAGTAAAGACCTGGCCACCGGCCAGTCTTTTCGTGCACGTGCGTGACGAAGGCGCGAGCCTCTTCAAGCGTCATGCTTGGCCCCTGCAGGTTCGCTTCAAAGTCAAGGACCAAAAGATCAGTTGGGCGCGGCTGGACGGTGTTCAGAAAAAATTCAGCTTGCGATACTCCGTCGTCGCCCACACCGAAGTGATACGCGCCCCAGTAAAGTTCGGCGTCCGAGGCCTTGGCTCGATTGCCCGAGTACGTAGGATCAACGTAGGTCGATCCCTGCGTCGCTTTGTGGATCACACCAACAAGTCCATCCGCTTTGGCAGCTCCAAGGTCTACTGAACCATTGTGGTGGGACAGGTCAACAACGACGTTTGTTCCAATCATATTCATCTCCAAGTGTGAGTTACGCTGGTTCTTTTATGAAAAAATGCGGCGCTC
>JBKQPD010000230.1:0-29287 GCA_052145175.1 Binataceae bacterium (SeqCode)
TTGTTCGGTATCGCGCGCAATTGGGAAGGATGCTCGATACTGGACCGCCGGCCCCATTCTTCCGCCTCGCGGGCTGCCGGCCGCGACCCGGTCCGATAGAGCAGGTTCGTGCCGAACAGGTTCAGCAACGCCGCGTAATCCGGATCGTCCACCAGGTCGGTGAACTCCTGTTGCACCGTGGCGAAGAATTCCGCGGCGTAGTCCGGCGCCGCGTAGATCGGATCGTTGCCGGTCTCGTCGCTCACATCGAAAGCGAAGGCGAGAATCTGGCGCATGCTCGCGGTCGCCGCGGCCGGTGTCAGGAACAGGAGATAGCCGTCGCCACCCTGAAAACTGGTCTCCTCCTTCACCCGCACGCCGCGCCGCTCGAACTCCGCCCGGCTGTTCGGCGGCGCCGCATAACGCAGGCGATCGGCGAGGGTCAGGGGATGGCCACCGCGACCGATCGCTTCACCGTGCGTGTTGAAAAGAATCGCTTCGAGCTTGCTTAGTCCGTGGCGTTCGAGCAGTTGGGCAAGCCGCAGGCGCAGGCGCTCGATCCGGAACGACGCCGCCATCTGCCCGATAAATCGTCCCGAATCGGAAAACCCGAACTGCACCGCCAGCCGCCCCTGCCGTTCAAGATACGCCCGATAGTGCGCGCTCTTCAGCGCCTCTTCGATCACCCGTTCGCCGCGCTCGAAGGCCTCCTCGGTCTCGAACAGCGGCGAAATCTCGATCCGATCCTCCACGCCAAAGAGCCGCGCGTAATAGAGCGCCGCCAGGAGCGTGAAGCCGGTTTCGGTTTCCGCAATCAGGAACCGGATCGGCGTCTCGGCATCGATGAACTTGACGATCTGCGCCACGGTCATCATCAGCCGCTTGGCCGACGCCCGCTCCTCCATCAGCGATTGGAAGCTGACCGCCAGCGGCCGCACGCGCCCGAGGAGGTCGTTGATTGTATTGAAGTAGGACCGCCGATTCGCCGGATCGTTCGGTTCGGTTTCGAGCCCTACCTGCCGCCGCGCCGCGTTATGTAACTGCGAAGAGTTGAGCCGCACGTGGATATGCGCCAGCCCCAGGCCATGCGTCTTCAGGCTCGCGCGCAGCACCAGCAAGGCCTCGCGCCGTTCATCATCGGGGGCCTCCCGCAAGGCCGCTTCGATCAACGCGACGAGCGGTGCTACCTCGACCAGCGCATCATCCCGCCCCGTCACCATCGCGCGGCTGAACGCCGCGGTTTTTGCGGGTTCTCGTTCCGCGGCCGCCAACAATGCGATCTGATGGGCCACCGTTGCAAGCGCCGTGGTCAGCCGCGCGCCGAGCGCTTCCAGCGCCGGTTGAAAATCGCCGCTGGCGGCCAGCGCGAGCTCTGTAACTTTGCCCGTACAGCGTTCAAGCATCGCCAGTTTATCCGCCAAACGCGCCGCGATCGTGCGGGTCCAGGTCACGTCGGTGCGGCCGTCCTGGTCGTAGCCCACCCACGACGCCAACGTCACCAGCCGCGGCTCGAGCGTGGTCCATTTTTCCGGCCAGCGCTCGCGCGCCACACGCAATGCCGTCCGCTGCGCTACTTCGAGCGCGTCATGCGCATGATGGAGCGCCTCGGCCGCCCAGGCCTGTTCGACCTCGAGCGACAATTCCACTGGTGGCCGATGCTCCAGGCGCGCTGCCGCCTCCAGCCGCGCATCGCGGTCCGCCTGATCGAGCGCCACCCCGGCGACGGTCTGTCCGGTCGCCAGTTCGACCAGGCTACGGGCCAGCTCCAGCGCAATCGAAAAAGTCGGATGGGCCGTGAACACCACGCCGAAGACGTTGCGGGCGAGGGCCGCGCGAAAATCCTCGAAGCTGCCCGCGCGCGCCTTCCGCTCGATCAGCGCGTTGATCGCCTGCTCGTTCGCCGCGCCCGCGGTTTCACCAAGATAATGCGCCAGCCGCTCGGCGCGGTCGGCGAACGCCTCCACCGTCAGCCGCTGCACCAGACTCTCAAGTCCGGCGAGAGTGATCTCCCGGCGGTCGATCCGCAAGGTCAAATCCAGCGCGAAGAGCAGAATCGGATTACTGAACGGGTCGGCGGCCGCCTGCGCCTGCACCCGATTCAGGATCGAACCGAGCATTACGGTGTCGATCAGGGCGGGCGTGTTAACGCCATCCGCTGCCGGCGTCCCGACGCTAGCCATCACCGCACGCTGATTCGCCCTTTGCGTCAGGACGGCAAATTTCTGAAGAATGGAACTTCCGGGACGGGGGTCTCAGTTGCATAGAACCTCGCCGCTACGCCTGCGCGGCGCGTTAGCGGGAAAGTAAATCCGGCCTTTACGTGTGATCCTAGCGGACGTAAAAAAACCAGTCACCCGGCGGATCACTGAACGGCTTCGCGCGCGCGGCAACGAAAATGGAATAATGCGCTTATGAAAATATCGTTCGGAATCCACCTGGTGACACCCGGACCATTGCTGCGCCGCGACGAGCTTGGCCAGTTCTCGGATCTGGTGCGGATGGCCGAGGACTACGGGGCCGAAGCGATCGGCACCTACGATTCAGCCTTTATCGGCGGCGACGCCTATGTCCGGGCGACCGCGATCGCTTTAGCCTCGCGCCGGGCGCGCGTCGGTTTGCGTCCGACGAATCCGCTTACGCGCGAGCCGCAGGTCATGGCGTCTTTCCTCGCGTCCATCGACAGCCTGACCGAGGGCCGGGCGTTTATGGACATCGCCAGCGGCGACAGCGCGGTGCTGAACATCGGCTACAAAATCGCGTCGCGCGCCCGGATCGAGGACTACGTGACCTGTATCCGCAACCTGCTGGCCAGCGGTGAGGCGACGTATCAGGGTCGTCCGCAGCGGGTGCGCTGGAATGCCGGCGCGATACGTCAGCGCATCCCAATCTCGATCTGCGCCGAGGGTCCAAAGATGCTGCATCTGGGCGGGCGTATCGGCGACGCGGTCATCGCGGGGACCGGACTTCTGCCCGAAGTAATCAATGACACCGTCGCCCGAATCCAGGCCGGGGCTAAGGAGGCCGGCCGCGCACCGTCCGACGTCGATATCTGGTTCACCACGCGGACGGCGCTGCACGAGGACCGCGCCAAAGCGCTCGACAATGCCAAAGCGTCGGTCTCATCGATCCTGAATCACTCGATGCGGCAAACGCTTGACGGCAAGAATGTTCCGGACGCCTTGCGGGCCAAAATTCGCGAGTATGTTGACGGGTATGTCCTTTATGATCACGTAGTCAGCGCGGGCGAGAATCCCAGGCGCATGGAACAACTGGGATTGACCGACTATGCGATGCGGCGGTTTGCGCTCGCCGGCGATCCGAACGACTGGATTGCGCGAATCGAGGAACTCGCGGCGGCGGGCGCCACCAAACTCTGGCTGAATGCCGAGGGTGGCAAGCTCGATCGGCAATTGCACTACATGCGCATCCTGGGCGAGCGAATCATGGCCCGCTTCCTCTGATTGCTGGCAAAGGTTGAGCCCCGAGCCGGGCGCTCCCTCCCGCGCGATCATCTTGGTTGGGGCAAGGCGTGCTGACAAACTACACCTGACGGCAGCTGCGCGGACCGCGGAGAGGTTAGATCAGGATCATGAAAGTCAGTGCGTTGGCAGGACAGCCGGCCCCACCCTCGATACTGGTGAATGTTCCGCGGCTCGTGACCGCCTACTACGTGGACCACCCGGATCCGTCGATCGCGGCGCAACGGGTGGCCTTCGGGACCTCGGGTCATCGCGGATCCGCCCTCGAGCTAAGTTTCAATGAGGCTCACATTCTGGCGATCACCCAGGCAATTTGCCTGTATCGCAAGCAGCATCAGATCGCGGGTCCGCTCTTTCTCGGGATGGACACGCATGCGCTTTCGGAACCCGCCTTCGTGAGTGCGCTGGAGGTGCTGGCCGCCAACCAGGTCGAGGTGATGATCGACCGCGGTCGCGGGTACACGCCGACGCCGGCCATCTCACATGCGATTCTAACCTACAATCGCGAGCGCCAGACCGGGCTGGCCGATGGCATAGTAATCACGCCCTCACATAACCCGCCTGAAGACGGCGGCTTCAAGTACAATCCTCCCAACGGCGGTCCGGCCGACACTGACGTCACCGACTGGATCGAGCGGACCGCCAACACCATCCTTGCTGACGGCGTAAGCACGGTTCCGCGCATTCCTTACGAGCGCGCCCGCCGGGCTGCGACTACCCATCTTCACGACTACATCGATTCTTACGTCCGTGACCTCGCCAGCGTCGTGAACATGGACGCGATTCGCGGCGCAGGCGTCAAAATCGGGGTTGACCCGCTGGGCGGTGCGGGCGTGCACTACTGGGGTCCAATCATCGAGCGCTACGGCATCTCCGTCGAGGTCGTCAACAACGCGGTGGATCCGACTTTTCGCTTCATGACGCTCGACTGGGACGGCAAGATCCGGATGGACTGTTCGTCCCCGTACGCCATGGCCCCGATGGTCAAGCTGAAAGACCGTTTCGACATTGCGTTCGCCAACGATACCGACCACGATCGCCACGGCATAGTCACACCAAGCGCCGGCTTGATGAACCCCAACCACTATCTGGCGGTGGCGTTGTCGTATCTCTTCGGGCATCGCAACGGCTGGCCAAAGGACGCCGCGGTCGGCAAGACCGTGGTCAGCAGCAGCCTGTTGGACCGCGTGACGGCAGGACTAGGACGGCGGCTGTTCGAGGTGCCGGTCGGCTTCAAATGGTTTGTCGACGGCCTGCTCGATGGATCGCTCGGGTTCGGTGGTGAGGAGAGCGCGGGAGCGTCGATGCTCCGGATGGACGGTACGGTCTGGACCACGGACAAGGACGGCATCATTCTCGGTCTGCTCGCCGCGGAAATAACTGCGCAGACGGGCCGCGACCCGGGGGAACTGTACGTCGAACTTACGCGCAAGTTCGGAACGCCGGTCTACGAACGGATCGACGCACCCGCCTCGGTCGAGCAGAAAAAGCTGCTGAAGAAGTTGGCGCCCGGGCAAATCCATACAGACCAGCTCGCGGGCGAGCCGATCCGATCGATTCTGACTAACGCGCCCGGCAATCGCGCGGCTATCGGCGGGCTCAAAGTGGTCACTGACAATGGCTGGTTTGCCGCACGTCCGTCGGGGACCGAGGAGATCTACAAAATCTACGCCGAGAGCTTTCACGGCGCCGACCATCTCAAGCGAATCCAGGAAGAAGCTCAAGCCCTTATCGCCGGCGTGTTCGAGGCTTCCGCAATTCGCTGACGCATCTTCTCTCCTTAGGCGGCAAACTGGCGCATGGGCTGACCCTTGAGCGAAAGGCGGGAGGTTCGCCTTGGCGTCGTGCCCAGTCAATTTTTATTGAGGGTCATTGGCGCCTATGGAAACAATCTTACCGTTTCCTTTCGCTACGGAATTCGGTGCGAGAGCCTGAAATGATTGGTCCTTTTATTGGCACGGTGAATGCGTGAGGGGACTCGAACCCGAACGCCTCGGCTTTACACATACCGCTGAGCGCATCCCGAAATGGAGGAAGCGATGATCGAGGAAACCAATATTCAGATCGACGAACCCAACCGCTGGCGACTCGAGACCCCTGGGCATCGTGGCTGGAAGCGCACGGCACGGCCCGACGATCCGAATCATTATCTGATGATTTCGGTCGACTGCCATGCCAACGAACCGGCGAGTCTATGGCGGGAGCGGATGGACAAGAAGTTCCACGGCCGCCTGCCACGGATCGAAGTTGACGTGAACGGCGTCAAGTGGTCGGTGTCGGAGGGGATGCAACGCTCGCGTCTGCTCGACAGCAATCTGGCCGGCGAGGACGCTGAGCGCAACCGCGCGGGCGCCACTCCCGCGGAGCGTATTCGCGACCATCGGCGCGACGGGGTCGACGCCGAAATCCTGTTCCCCAACAAGGGGCTCTCGATGTGGGCGACGACCGAAGCCGAATTTGGCGCGGAGCAGTGCCGGGTATGGAATGACTGGGCGTGGGAGAATTTCGGCGCCTACAACGACTTCATGTCGCCGGCCGCGGCGATCATGACCGCCGACCTCAATTTGGCCATCAACGAAATCAAGCGGGTCGCCAAACTCGGCTTCCGCGCGATCAATTTGCCCTGCAAGCCGATCTATGGGGCCCACGACGCCCGCCATCCCAATTACAACATGTCGATGTTCGACCCCTTGTGGGCGGTAATCCAGGACTGCGATATCGCGATAACCTTCCATATCGCGACCGGGCGCGACCCGCGCGCGGCCCGCAAGGACGGCGGCGCAATTATCAACTACTCGGCCCACGCGCTGGCCCCGACGATTGAGCCGATCGCCAGCCTGTGCGCGTCGGGCGTGCTCGAACGGTTCCCGGGGCTGCGGTTTCTGGCCGTCGAGTGCGGCATCGGGTGGATTCCGTGGCTGCTCGAAACGATGGACGAGGCCTCACGCAAGCATCACATGTGGACTTTTCCGAAGCTTAAGAAGCTGCCGAGCGAGTACTTCCGCGAGCATGGCGCAGCGTCCTTCCAGGATGATCTGATCGGGTGTGAACTCGCCGAGAAACACCACCTGGTCGACAACTTCCAGTGGGACAACGACTATCCGCATCACGAGGGCTCGTGGCCGCATTCGGCCGAATCGATCGAGCGTCAGATGGGTGGACTCAAGGACGAGAGCCGGGCCAAGATTCTCGGACTGAACGCGGCGAAGATGTTCAAGTTCGACGTCGCCGGGCTGCTCCGCCGCCGCACCTCGCCGCCACTCAACTAATCGGCGAATCCTCGATCACGTCAAAACAAAGGGTCGATACCGTGGGGTATCGACCCTTTTCCCTTAGCGGGCCCGCGTCACTGTCAGTCAGGGCGCTGCGCCCACTTCACCGACCCGGACTTAGCTTCACGACACAGCGCTACCTGGCTGATACTGACAGAGGGGCTCGCTGCGCAAGAGTGCGGTCATTTAGAGCCGCAGTATCTCTCCTCCGCACCGCTCTGCCCCGATAACACCACGCTAGTGCCTTCTCCCGTTCGGCAGCTTTCCGCCCGGCAAATAATGGAAGTGAGGCCAGATAGATGCGCGCCTTCTCGACCAAAGCCGCGGTTTGTGAGGGCATAACCCTGATAATCGCCATCATGCCGTTATCCTCGTGAAAGGTGAAATGGCAGTGATAGACGAAGTCCCCAACCACCGGCCCCCGAAAATCCATTTTCAGTGTCACGGACGGGTACGCGCTAACTCCATCCCAATAGGGAACGATAATCGAATCCAGGAACTGGTTATCGATGACCGGAGCCAGCGTGGTACTGGGTGCGCCGGCCGGGAAGTTATTCAGCGATTCCACCAGGAAGTGAATCTGATGGATGTGAAAGACGTGGCTCTCCTGGCTGCGATTCTCAATCGTCCATTCTTCCACGGCGCCCCGGTGGGTGACGATTGCGGGTGGGTCGTTGTAGTAAAAGAGCGTCGGGGTCGCGCCGTCCACGGTGATGTAGAAATCAAGGAGAGTCGTGGGAAAAGCCGGAAAGTCCTCCGAGAAGTAGAGCGTACGCGTCGTAGTTGGTGTCGCTTCAGCAAGCCCCGCAAAGCGCTGCTTCCATCGCGGACCGATAGTGGTCGATACCTGGCTGGTCGGGGCGCTCGACGAGGTACAGCTTGAGAGCGTCTGAATCAGCGCCAGAGTCCGTCCGGGAAAGCTACCACCACCAGGCCCATCATTGACGGGCAGGGTGACCAACTGCGCATCGGACACGCTCGGGCCCGGAGGGGAGACCATAAACTCTGCCCGATTCCCGGCAGTTAAGAGTATATCCGTAGCTGTAATCGGGGTCGGCGCGGCGACCGGGGTCACAGCACCATCCTGCGAGTTCACGGGAACGCCATCCAAGCCGACGATTTGTAACGGCTGCGGCACACCATCGTACTGGACCTGAAGATCGACCGTGTCATCTCCGGAAGAATTAACGACCCGCCATAACTGCGGTGTCGCCCCCGCCGGCATCTGGATAATCGCCGGCGTCTCAGGACAACCGATCTCGACAAAATTAAGTGTCAGATCCTCGGAGGCGCCCGAGCAGGTCGGCACGAAAGTGGGCGTCGGCGCGGGAGTGGGAGCACCCGAGCAAGCGGGTACAGGAGTAAAGGTTGGCGTTGCTGTTGGCGCGGGCGTGGGACCGGTCGTCGCGGTCGCGGTAGGGGACGCCAGCGATTGATCGCGAATCAGCAGAATTTGCTGCTGGAGTCCCGCCACCTGCGGATAATAGTTCTGTATTCCTTCGACCACGATCGCGCCCGTTGCGCCGCCCTGAATCGAAGCGTCGACCAGGCCGTGTACGTGCGTGTGGTACCAATAGAGTCCGGGGGCCTCATCCATGGGAAAGTGCACTCGGTAAACGAACGTCTTGCCCGGGTTGACCATCGTCCGCACTACATCGTCCTGATGGCACGCGGGCGAGATATTCAGACCGTGGAAGTGCATATTGACCGATGACGCCGTTACCTCGTTCGCTCCGCAATGCGGTGGGTTGAGCTGCAAGGTGTCCGTTGTAGCCGGCGTGTTATTCGTGAGAGTGATAACCAACGTGTCACCAGGATTCACGTGAAGGGTGGGATCCTCGTGGCCATCGGGAGTCATGAAGCAAAAGAGCGTTCTCCCCTCCGGATCAGTCGCGGTCTGATAGGACAAGTTGACTTTCAATGCGCCGTGTTGGCTGAAAAGATCGGGCGGATTCTGGACGATACTGCCGGCGGCGAACCGGGCACAGGCATTCGACACCGGCGAAACCGCATTGGGCGAACTGGCCACACCGTTGGCCTCGTCCGGCCCGTCGTCATTCGATGACGACGTGAGAGCATAACCCGCAGACAGGACCGCAGCGAGCAAACCCGCTAACAGAATCACAATCCAGCGTATTTTCATCAATCTGAACAGGCGCTAACGCAGAAGTCGTAGCAATCGGAAGGTCGGCCGCGATTCTCCCCCCCACCCCGCGCTAACGAAAGCCATCTCGCGACGGCTTATCACCCCTCCCCCTTTGATCTGAAGTTGATTGCGGTTGGACGTAACAGCTCTTTTGTAACAGCTCTTTTGACCAACTACAGCAAACAACTACTGAGTGGCTACTCTAGACGTTTATAATCAATGTGCCAAGCTCTGTAACCTCCGAGTGAGCGCATGAACGACGGAACGATCCCGCGTTCAATCCGCCTTCATCAGCGGCCGATCCCAACCGGATTGACGATGGAGCGTCCAACGGCAACGGGAAGCGACTCTCCAAATAAGAGTTGGAATGGGAGAAGTCCCTCGGATTTGAATTTGCCGGAATTCCGCAAAAAGGGTCCATGCCCAGCGCAAAAGGACGGAGCCGCCAGTTGACGGCTCCGTCCACAAGATCGTTGGTACTCGACTACCAAAACCCGGCTGCGGACATTCTTAGCTTTTGAGCTACCCGTTGGTGAGTGTCATTGTCGCCACCGTCACATGCGGCCAGAGGACGTTGTTGAAAATCAGGATCACGAGCTGCGAGTACTGAAGCTGCAGGTGTGTCGCATGCTCCCAGAACGGCTCAAGATCAGCGATCGGCCCCTCCGGCTGACCCGGGCCTTGATGCAGCGGTATCCGAGGCTCACCCGGGTCGCGCACCCACTCGATCCAGAAGGTTGCGCTTGCTGAGTAGACGTAGGCGTTGGTGGAGGTGTTCGGTTGGATAGCCAGGGTAGCCGGTTGGTAAGGGGGGGCCGGAGGGACAGGGAGGGGAGAGGGCGCCGGTTTTTCAGTTTGGTTAGCGACCCCCAGAAACGGGATGTTGCTGACGGTCTCGAACAGGCTACCAACGCCGAGCGTCGGGATGCCAGTCGACGATTGGGAATCCGTCGTGAGATTGATCTCGATGAAGCCAAGGATCTCCTGGCCATCGATCGCATCCCGCAAGACGCTGTTGGGATCGTCGATAAAACCCTGGAAACTGTCCGGGAATGGGCCGGTGCTCTGGTAGGACAGCGGCGACCCCGCTGGCAGCGCCGGTGTCGGCAGCGGCTGATTCGGCACCAGAACGTCCGCGTTGATGTTGATCTCCGGAACATCATGCTGGCCGCCGGCGGGGACCCCGCCGGCGGCGTCGAGCTCTATTGGCTGGATCCCGACGCCCGGCGGGTTGGGCGTCCCCGGCAAGAGCGGGAGCGGCACGTTCGTACCTGGGTAAGGCCCGGGGAAGGGCATGGGACTGAGCCCCGGGTACACGTTGCCCGGAGTGCTGAACGGTGTAAGGGCCGGAATCTTCGGCTTGCCGTGTTTAGGCTTCATCTCCGGGGTGGGCCCCTGCATCAGCACCGTGACCCCGTGCGGGATGCTTCCCATCCGCACTATGGCATCCTTGTACACGATCGGCGGGTCGTTGTTCGGGGTCGGTGGGACAGTGACGGGAGGAGGTGAACTCGCCGGCACGCGCATGAACAGCCCTGGCTCGATATGCAGCGCTTGGCCACCTGTTTGTGAATATCCTTGTGGGTTGGACACCGGCGCTGGCGGATCGGCGTCACTGGTTCGCTGAAGGTAATGCAGGCCGTACAAGCTGAGATCGGTCTGTGGGTTTAAACCCCGGTTCGGGACCACCCCTGGGATGACTTGAAAATCAAAGCTGTCGTTCGTCAGGTTGAGCTCGAGGAGGCGCTTGGTCTGGTCGGGGGGGGTTGTCAATGGCCGCGATTGCGGATTGTCCGGCCGCCAGATCGCATTGAAGCCAGGCCCTCTCCAGCTGCCCACCAGGAACGCGAGCGGGCCTAACTCCAATGCCGTTGTCAGTGGTCCATGCTGGAACCGGGGCGGCACTTGTCCAGGCGGCGACGCAGGCTGACTGATGGGGTTTGAGGCCATAGAATCTCTCCTTTTCTTATGCGGTTTTTGATTACGATGGACTGAAGGCATTTCCTTCAATCAAAAGGCGTTCAAAACGATCGAACAAATTGTTCATTCGCAGTGAACATTGCTAAGAAAGTGTTAATTCGGGCTCGGATTCCTGAGCTTCACGGCATCCGCCTGCGGGACCTCTACGCCATGAAGGACACGTACGTTTCTGCCGCCTTGACCCGCGGGGTCAATCTGACCTGGCTCTCGGAGCAAACCGGGGTTGCCGAGATTACGCTGCGCAAACATTACGGCAGGTTCATTCATGCGGATGCCGCGGACGCCCTCGAAATCGCCAAGATCGAAGCGACCGCTACGGAAATGGTGCAATTCGCCCCTTGCGGAGAAAGCCCTGGGCGAAAATGCCTTAATCTACAAGGGAAAATTGGTGGAGCAGAGGGGATTTGAACCCCTGACCCCCACGTTGCGAACGTGGTGCTCTCCCAGCTGAGCTACTGCCCCACCGAAGCGGGTATATTACGCGAGCGTCATCGATCAGCCAATTATCCGCAGTCGTCCGCGGCGCGGCAAGCTCAGGATTGGAGCCTCGTCTCGAGCCAGGCGCGCAACCTATCAGCCAGCTCCGGCCGCTTCAAGCCGAAGCCGATTTGCGCGGTCAGAAAACCCACCCGATCCCCCAGGTCATAGCGGACCCCTTCGAACTCGTAGCCGTACAGTTTGCGCCGTTGCGACAGGGCCAGCAGCGCGTCCGTCAGCTGGATTTCACCGCCTGCGCCGGGCTTGACCTGCGCCAGCAGAGCAAAAATATCCGGGGTCAGGATATAGCGCCCCATGATCGCGAATTCGCTGGGCGCCTGGTCGATCGGCGGCTTCTCGACCATCCCGGTCAACTGATAGAGCCGCGGGCCGGCCGGTTCGACCGCCACGATCCCGTACTTGGAAAGCTCGCTGCGGGGCACGCGCAGCAGCGCGACCGTTGGTTCGTCGCGGGCTTCGGCGTGATCGAGCAATTGCCGGATGCAGGGCCGGGCGCAATCAAAGATATCGTCCGGCAGAATCGCGGCGAAGGGCTCGTTGCCGATCGCTTCGCGCGCCTGCAATACGGCATGGCCCAGGCCGAGCGGTTCGTTCTGCCAGGCCGTCGTGAAGCGCGCGAGCCGATTCGTCCGGCGCACGACTTCGAGCAGGTCGGTCTTGCCGCGCTGCTCGAGATATCGCTCGAGCGCGGCCGCCGGCCCAAAATGCTCGAGCAGTGCCTCCTTGCCCGGCCCGAGGATCAGCACGATCTCCTCAATCCCGGAGGCGACCGCCTCTTCGACGACCATCTGAATCGCCGGCGTGTCGATCACCGGCAGAATTTCTTTGGGAATCACCTTGGACGCGGGCAACATCCGCGTACCGAGCCCCGCCGCCACAATCACCGCCTTGCGCACTTTCATCCCTACCAAGATGGCGGGCGATCGGCGGACAGGCAAGCCGGAACCTCGCGCGAGGACGCCAAAGCCGGAATATGCGCGGGTAATTGGAGCTTCGCCGAGGGATGCGACGCTTTAGCGGGCGACGAGGCGCTCGCGCGCCTCCTGGGCGGACTTGCAGGTGATGCAGAGGGTCGTGACCGGGCGGGCCTTCAGCCGCGCCAGCCCGATCTCGTCGCCGCATTCCTCGCATCGGCCATACAGTCCGCTATCGATCCGGGTGAAGGCTTCGTCGATTTTCGAGAGCAGCTTGCGTTCGCGATCGCGGATGCGCAACAGCAGATTGCGATCCGATTCATGGGTCGCGCGGTCGGTGGGATCGGCGAAGGCCTCTTCGGTCTCCTGATTCATCGAACCGAGGGCCCGCTCGGCTTCAGTCAGAATCTCGCGTTTGCGGCCTTCAAGCAGCCGGCGAAATTGGTCGAGCTCCCTTTGCCTCATCGCTGGACGCCAAAAAAATTCGGAAAAGCGTGTTGATTCTAGATTCGGTCATCCGCTGTGTAAAGATAGGGATTGATGAAGACTGCCTATTTCGACGCTTTCTCGGGACTCAGCGGCGACATGATTGTCGGTGCTTTACTTGACGCCGGCGCCGACTTCGCCGCCCTGGAACGTGCGATCACGACGCTTGGGATGACCGGCTATCGGTTGAGCGTCCGGCCCAAGTCCGCGAGCGGGATCGTCGCGACCAAGTTCGACGTCGCGGTGACGGAAGCGCAACCGGAGCGCCATCTGAGCGAGATTGTCGCGATGATCCGTCGCGGCGAGCTTGGGCCGGAGGTCGTGCGCCGCGCGATCGCGGTCTTCGAGGCGCTGGCCGCGGCCGAAGCGCGGGTCCATCGCACGACTCCCGAACAGGTGCATTTCCACGAAGTGGGCGCCGTCGACTCGATTATCGACGTGGTCGGCACCGCCTGGGGGCTCGATCAACTGGGAATCGAGGAGATCCTCGTGTCGCCGCTGCCGATGGGCAAAGGTTTCGCGAAATCGCGTCACGGAATCATTCCAGTCCCGCCGCCCGCGACGATGGAGCTGATGGCCGGCTTTGCGGTCAAGCTGGGCGACGGCGAGTCCGAGATGGTCACGCCGACCGGCGCCGCGATTGTGCGGGCGCTCGGGCGTCCGGCCCCGGCGAATCTGGGTTTTGCAGTGGAACGGATAGCCTATGGCGCCGGAACCAACGATTTCACCGACCGCCCGAATCTGTTGCGGCTGATGATCGGCCATGAGACCAGCCAGTTTGCGGTCGACGAGCTGGTCGAAATCGCGGCCAATATCGACGACCTGAATCCGCAAATCTACGGGCATGTCACCGACCGCCTGTTCGCGGCCGGCGCGCGCGACGTGACAATCACCCCCACGATCATGAAGAAAGGGCGGCCCGCGGTAACGCTCGCCGTGCTGGCGGAGCCCGCGGCGCGCGAGCGGCTCGCGGCGATTCTGTTTGCCGAAACCTCGACGATCGGCGTCCGTTTCCATCCGGTGAGCCGGCTCAAACTCGACCGCCGCATGATCGATGCCGCCACCCGTTTCGGGGTGATTCGCGTCAAGGTTTCGGGCGCGGCGGCCCATCCGGCGACGCTCGCCCCGGAATACGAGGACTGCCGCAAGGCGGCGCTGGCCCATGACGTGCCGCTCAAGCTCGTGATCGAGGAGGCCGCCGCGGCGGCCCGGCGGATGCTATCCTGAAGGCGTGACGGAACGGCTGCGCGTCAACGAAATTTTCTACAGTATCCAGGGCGAGTCGACCTGGGCGGGGCTGCCGTGCGTCTTCATTCGGCTCACCGGATGCAATCTGCGCTGCGTCTGGTGCGACACCGCGTATGCTTTCTACGAGGGGCGTCACCAGGCGATCGACGCGATCGTCGCGCGGGTCCGGAGCTACGGCTGCAAGCTGGTTGAGGTAACCGGCGGCGAACCGCTGCTGCAAAAGGACGTGCACACGCTGTTCGCGGCGCTGCTTGCCGACGCTTACACGGTGATGGTCGAGACTTCGGGTGAGCAAGACCTGAGCGTGGTTGACCCGCGGGTGATCAAAATCATGGACCTCAAATGCCCCGGCAGCGGCGAGGTCGAGCGGAATCGCTGGAGCAACGTCGACGCCTTGACGGGCCGCGATGAGGTCAAGTTCGTGCTCGCCGACCGGCGCGACTACGAGTGGGCACGGACGGTGATCGCGGACCGCGAGTTGGCTCGTCGGGTCAACGCGATTCTGCTGAGCCCGGTCTTCGGGGCGCTCGAGCCGGCGGCACTCGTGGCCTGGATTCTGGAGGATCGCCTTCCGGTGCGGATGCAACTCCAGCTCCACAAGCGCATCTGGGACCCCGCCGCCCGCGGCGTCTGAGGTGTGGCAGCGTCCCTCGTGGATCATTGATTATTGTGTAGGCCCGATTCGTCGCTTAGAGTTTCTGCATGCTGGAGGTTCAGGAAGCCAAGCGGTGGGAGCAGCTGCCCCGACCACTCGAGCACGTAGCGGATGCGATTCGCTCTTCGCGCGAGCTTTTGTCGATGAAGGATGGAGAAGGGCAGGCGCTATGCAGCGCTGAGACCTGGGAACGTGCGATGAATTTTCTCGCGGAGCAGGCTCTGTGGTTACTCAATAAACGGGACCGCGTCATTCAGACTCCCGATATTTGGAGCGGACCGCACCAGAGCATCGATTTGCATTGGGAGACCCCGTCTTCTGAGCTTCTTATCAACATCCGCGCGGACGCGGAGCAGCCCGCGGGGTTTTACGGCGACGACAAAGGAAAACTGAGGATTAAGGGCACATTGGATCTCGTGCGTTTCAACGAGGGGCTCCTTCTTTGGCTGGAGAAGACTGGTGACAGCGTGGCTTAAGGAAGATGTTCCGTCCGACGATTGCTTATTTATGCGGGTGCACATTCGGACCCACGCAAATAAAGGGAGGCTGAGCACGGGCGCTTACAAGAATCATAACCTCGGGATGTCCACCGATTGGGAAAGGTACTCCACACCTGAGGAAACACGGCAACGCGGACGAAAGGTGGAATCCGAGTATGGTGTGGTTTCTATGTCCGTCGCAGCGGTGCGGCTAGTTCCGGGTCAGACCGTCGAACACGCGCCGTTGCCGGAAAATCGCGCACACACAGAAGTTTTTGGCGAGAAAGACGAAGAAGCTAGAGTTCTGTTACGGCGGTGCTCCCGATGGGTCATCCCACCGAGTGTTGAGTCAGCCTGACCCGTTATGCCAGCGCCGTTGATCAGCGACATCCTGTCCGACTTGCTCGAAGAGATCGTCTTTCTGCTGCAAGGCACGGGCGCCGAGGGGCTCGAGCAGCAGTTGCGCGCGCTCCGGATCGAATCAATCTGCGACTGTGGCGACGACAATTGCGCGAGCTTCGCGACCGCTGCGACGGTCAAGGTGGCGAGTGTTGTCGAGCTGCAGCCGGTCGAGGGTCACCTGATACTTGACCTCAACGACGCGGAAGAGATCTGCTTTATCGAGGTACTCGGCCGCTCCGACGCCAAGTATCTGCTCGAAGAGCATTACCCGCCGCCCGCGCCGTAATCGCGCTATACGCCGGGAAGCTCGAGCTCGCGGCCGAGCAGCTCGGCCAATCGCTCAGCCGGCGCCCGTTTGATGTCGTCGACCGCGAATCCCGCAGCGGCCGCATGACCGCCGCCGCCGAAGTGGCGCGCGAGCGCCGAAAGATCCACCTGGCAGTCGGCGCTGCGGCGCAAGCTGACGCCGAGACTGCGCAAGTCGAACAGCGCGATAATCGTTTTATGCTGTTCCGCGTATAGTTTGGCCGCGACTTCGCTGCTGTAGCCGATACAGCAGGCGATCCGCAGGTTGAGCCCGTTGCCCAGCGCCCGCTCGACCATCGTGGTCTGCGCGATTTCGAAACTCTTGGCCATCGCGGTGCGCCCGGCCTCGAGCGCCATCTTGAGCCGCCGGCTCATCACCGGGGTTTCCAGCCGCATAATCTCGCGATATGAATCGATACCGCCGAGGGTCTGCACGGCCAGCGCCCAATCCTCGGACTGCGGAATGCGATGAATCCAGCGGTCGTGATCGTCAGCGATATCGGCGAACGGCGCGAAACCTTCGCCCGCTTGCAGACGATCCTTGTCACCGGCCGCGATAGCTCTTTTCTTGAGATATTCGAAGGTCAGTTTGGCGGCGGAATATTCTTCAGTGAGCACCTGGCCGGCGAATGGCACCTGGAATTCGGGCGCGTCCCGCCGCGAAACCGCCGTGCGATGATGGTCGATCCAGAAGACGCGCGTACCGTCCTGGGCGAGCCGCCGCAGATGGTCCGCGGTATCCGGCGAAGTCCAGGAGAGGTCGGTAATCCAGACTTCGTCGAGTTTATCGTCGCCCTTGGGCCGCGCGGCCTGAATCACCCGGTCGCTGTCCCCATTGGCGGCGAGTACCGTATGGACTTTCGCGGCGGGATAAAAACGTCGAATCGCGACCGCCGCCATCACGCCGTCGAGACATGACGGACCGTGGCTGATGACATTGATCGTAAGGGCGTTGCGTTTCGACATGGAAAGATCATTCTATGGTATTCGGAACGGACACGCGACCAGCCGATGAAGCCCGGTGGCCGGCGTGCTAGATTCCGCAGCGATTGCGTAGCTCAGCGCCGGGGCTAGCGGAGCACCGTTGCGGCGCGGAGCGAGCACGGGGGGGCGCGCCAGCGGAGCCGAAGGCGCAGCGAGCAGGTGAGTCCGCGAACTGCGTTCAGAAATGGAGTCCGCGAGCCGCGGCCAAATCAAGTCTCTGCGAGCTGCGTCAAGAATTAGGGGGCTAGCGGAGCACCGTTGCGGCGCGGAGCGAGCAGGCGAGTCTGCGAGCTGCGTCAAGAATTAGGACGGGGGATGAAGGGGAAAGTGGCACCAACGATACTCGAACGCGCGCAGCATCCGGTTTCGCGCCGGGATATCGACCCGAACGTGCTCAAGGTGCTCTATCGGCTGATCGGCGCCGGTCATGTCGCATACCTGGTGGGCGGCGGTGTGCGCGACCTGATGATGGGGCGGCGCCCCAAGGATTTCGACGTCGCCACCTCGGCCCATCCCCATCAGGTCAAGGAACTGTTTCGCAATTCGCGCCTGATCGGACGCCGCTTCCGCCTGGTCCACGTCTTCTTCGGCCCGCAGAATATCGAGGTCGCAACGTTTCGCCGCCGCAGTGAGGAGATCGCCGAGGGCGACGACCCGCTCATCCGGCACGACAATACCTTTGGCACGCCGGAAGAGGACGCTTTCCGGCGCGATTTCACGATCAATGCGCTGTTCTACGATCCGGGCAGCTTTCAGGTGATCGATTACGCGGAAGGCGTCGCGGACCTGCGCGCCGGGCTGATCCGGACGATCGGCGATCCCGAGGTGCGGATGCGCGAAGATCCGGTGCGGATGATTCGCGCCGTGCGTTTCGCGGTCAAGCTCGGTCTGGCGATCGAACCGGCCACGCACGCCGCGATGCAACTCCATCGTGGCGACCTGGTCAAAGCGGCGGTTCCCCGGCTGGTCGAAGAGACCTTCAAGACGCTGGCCCTGGCCGGCGCCGAGCGGGCGTTTACGCTGCTCGACCGCCTGGGGATTCTCGAGCTTCTGCTGCCTTTTCTTGCGGAACACCTTGCCTCGGGGAAGCTTGCCCGTGAGCGGACGGCGCGGAATCTGGCGGCGATGGGCCGTGCGCTAGAAACCGGGAAGGAATTGTCCCGGCCGTTCATCCTGGGCTGCCTGTTTGCGGATTACCATTTGTCGTTGCGGCGCGACGCCTCGCCCGAGGAGCGCTTGACGCTGGTCGACGCGCTGCGGGGACGCGGTTATTCGAAGGCGGATACGGAGCATATGCGGCTGCTGCTGGAAGCCCTGACGCATATTGCGACGGGCTCGCGAACCCTGCGGCGGCTGGCCCGGCGGCCTTACTTCGACGAAGCGCGTCATCTTTGGGAACTGGTTGCGCTCTCCGCCGGTGCGGAGCCGGTGCCGCTCGACACCCTGTTGGCGCCGCCGCCTCCCCGTCCGCCCGGCGGAACTCCGGGCTCAGGCCGCCGGCGACGGCGACGTCGCGGCGGCCGCCGCCGCCGTGGACACGACCAGGCCAATCCGGCAGTCCTTGACGTTCCCGTCCGCAACGGCGAGGAGAGTCACGCCGCGGCTGTGATCGACAAGGCGGCGGAACTATCCCCGGTGCTCGCTACCGACGGCTCCGGCGGCCGCGAAGGCGATCAGTAGCTTCTCGCCCCGAGTCCCGCCACTCATCGCGGCTTGTCCTTGTGAATCGCTTGCACTAACTTAACCTGCTCAAATCCTCCGCGTGCTGACGAGGCTCCTTGCCTCGGGCCTTGACGGCACGCGGTCATCAAGAGCGAGGTTCCACCTTGGCTGCCAACGGTCTGCGCACCGACAAAATCTGGATGGACGGCGGTTTGGTCAATTACGATGAGGCCAACGTCCATGTACTGACGCACAGCCTGCATTATGGGCTCGCCGCTTTCGAAGGGATGCGGTGTTACAAGTGCGACGACGGCCGCTCGGCGATTTTCCGCGCCCGCGAGCATATTCGCCGCCTCTTCGACTCGGCGCATATCGTCGAGATGCCGCTGCCGTTCAGCCAGGAGGAGATCCTCAAGGCCTGCGTCGATACGGTCCGGGTGAATCGTCTCGCCGAATGCTATCTGCGGCCGATCGCCTTTTACGGTGAGGGCGAGATGGGGCTTTCGGCCCGGGGCAACAAGGTGCGGGTCGCCGTCGCGGCCTGGCCTTGGGGCGCGTACCTAGGCGAAGAGGGCACCATCAAGGGCGTGCGGCTCAAGACCTCGTCGTTCACGCGTTACCATCACAATTCGTTACCGCCCAATGCCAAGCTTTCCGGCCCCTACGTCAACTCGATTCTGGCGGGCTACGAGGCGCGCCGGCACGGCTACGACGAGGCGTTGCTGCTCGACGTGCAGGGCTTTGTGGCCGAGGGCAGCGGCGAGAACTTCTTCATCGTGCGCGACGGCGTGGTGAAAACCCCACCTTTGACCTCGAGCCTGCCCGGGATCACGCGCGACTCCGTGATCAGGATCCTTGCCGACGCCGGGATTACCGTGGTCGAGCAGCTCTTTCCGCGCGACGCGGTCTATATTGCCGACGAAGCCTTCATGACCGGCACCGCGGCGGAGGTGACGCCCGTGCGCGAGCTCGACGATCGGCAGATTGGCGAGGGCAAGCCCGGGCCGATTACGCGCAAAGTGATCGAGGTCTTCAAGGCCGCCCTGCATGGCGCCGACGCGCGCTACCAGTCCTGGCTCTATCACGTATGATCCAACTACAGCGCCGCATGCGATCGCTTTCGCGGGCTTTAGTGGTTATTGCTATGAGCACTTTCTTCAATATGCTCTTTCCTTGGCTGGCGCGGGCGGAGATGCTCAAAGTCGGCGACCTCGCGCCCGCCTTCTCGACCAACGCGATCGTCGGCGATCAGACGGTGCCGGTGCGGCTGATTGATTACCGCGGCCGCAAGGTCGTGCTCTACTTCTACCCGAAAGACAACACTCCAGGATGCACGAAAGAGGCCTGCGCCTTCCGCGACGGCTACGCGAAGCTTCAGGGATGGGGTATCGCGCTCTTCGGCTGCAGTATCGACGTCGAAGCGGCGCATCGGGCCTTCGCCAAGAAATACAGCCTGCCTTTTCCGCTGCTGCTCGATCCGGACAGCAAGATTGCCAAGGCCTACGGCGCCGATAACGGTATCCCGATTCTGGGCCTCGACCGGCGCGTGACCTACGTGATCGGCGAAGACGGCCACATTCTCAAGGTCTACCCAAACGTCGATCCCGGGATACACGCCGTCCAGATCGTCCAGGATTTAGGTGCCGATAAGCCGCCGCCGACTCCCACGGTTACGCCGGCCCCGTCGGCGGTCGCGACGCCTGCGGACGAGAACCCGCCACCCGCCGATTCCGACCAATCCGGCAAAGAGCCCGACTGATCAGAGCGCGCCGGCCTCGGCCGGCGAGTAGCCAAGACTGACTGCCAGGAGCACTGCCGCAGCCGCAAGGATCGACGGTTCGGTCGCGGCGCGGATCTGTATTTCGAGCGCCTGCGTATGGTCCGCGACGCTCTGCCGTAATGAGCCGGCGAGAGCGCTGAGACTGTCGGGATCGAAGAGTGCGTCGATCAGCGGGTTGGGATCGAAATTGGCCTCCGCCAGCGCCTCGCGGACGGCGACGCGCCAAAACTCGCGCGGCTCGACGACCTCGAAGTCGACCAGCGCGGCGATCCGCTCACGCATCAGCGGGAGCAAGCCACGATATTGCCCGATCGCGTCGAGATATTCGTCGACCCCCTGTGCGTCGAGAAATTCCGCGACCGTACCGTCTTTACCATAGTCTTCGCCGTAAACACCGCGCGAGCCGGCGGCCGGCTCCAGCCGAATGAGGGTCTCGCCGCCGTGCGGGTCGCGCTGTAGTCCCAACGGATAGAGCCGGCAGGCGAGGGGCCGTCCGTGATGAATCGTGCAACGGGCCCCATCGAGCGCCTCGCAGGTCCGCTGGTCCGTGAACTTGAGGAGCGAGCCGCGCCGGAGCGTGTATTGGCGGACCGCGTCGCCGGTCGCGATTCCCGCCGCCCGCGCGATCCGTATCACGTCGTAGGGCGAGAGCGTGATTACCTGATCGCGACAGCAGAGCCCGCATTGATTGCAGGTGTACGAGAACTTGCCGTCGCGGTCCACTGGTCGTCGAACCGGCCTAGCGGGCGCGCGGTTTGAAGCGCGCGCCCACGTAGTTCGCGATCCGTGCGAACTCCGGGATACCCGTCCAGTACGCGAGTCCCATATACACTCCGCCGTAAACCGGCAGCACCGCGAGCGCCGTCAGGCGCGGGCCCGCGTGGATCGCGTGCTTGATCGCAAAACCGCTCGCGCCCGCAATCAGCGCCATCACCCAAAGCTGCATGAGATAGCGCCGG
The DNA here is from genome assembly GCA_052145175.1 of Binataceae bacterium (SeqCode). GTDB lineage: Bacteria > Desulfobacterota > Binatia > Binatales > Binataceae > JAJPHI01. The sequence goes on from JBKQPD010000230.1 coordinate 21,230, forward strand.
TCGAGACCGGTCCAACCGATACGCTGGTTCAGACTGTAGCGCAGCAGCGCGAACTCGACCCACGCCGCGACGCCTGCCGACGCGCTGAGCCCCGCGACCCCCCAGCGGAGCGGAACCCCGACCATCGGCGGCAGGATAATCGCGCAAAAGTAGCCGAGGAGCAGCGTTAAGCCGACCCGAATCAGGGCGTAGCGCAGGGGCGTGCGGGTGTCCCACAGCGCGTAGTAGGTCGAGTTGTAGAGCCGGCTCATCGTCGCGGCGAGCAGTCCCACCGCCGACCCGGCGAGGATCCCCCACACGTAGATGGCGTCCTGATGATGGAACGCGCCGGACTGAAAGAGCAGTGCCACGACGACGTCGCCGATAACCAGGAACGCGGCTGCCGAAGGCACGACCAGAAATGAGATCTGGCGGAGGCCGGCGTTGAGCCGCGAGCGCAGCGCGGCGAACGCCTGCTCAGTGGTCGCCGCGGTCACCCGCGACATCGAGGGGAGCTCCGCCGCCGCGACCGACATCCCGAAGAGGCTGATCGGCAGCAGGTAGAGAATCTGCGCGTAGTTCAGCGCGGCGACGGCGCCGGTCGGCAGCAGGCTCGCGAGCAGATTATCGATATAGCCGCTGACCTGGGCGACGCCGCGGCTCGCAATCACCGGCATCAGGTTGTTGAAGACGTTGCGCAATTCCCGCCGGACCCGCCCGAAATGCAACCGGAGCCGCCCGAGCAGCGGCAAGGTCTGCGGGAGCTGGACGATAATCTGCAGCGCCGCGCCCGCCACCGATCCCCATGCCGCCTTGATCGCGAGGCCGTCCTGCGTGCTGTGCGGACCGTAGATGATCAGCGAGACGATAATCGCGATATTCCACGCGACCGGTGCCGTGTATGACGCGAAGAAACGGTGATGGCTGTTCAGGACGCCGAGACACCAGGCCGAGACCACCAGCAGGCCCGCGCCGGGAAACAGAATCCGCACGATACGGATCGTCAGGTCGCGCGTGGCGCCATGAAAACCGGGGGCGATCGCGTCGATCAGCCAGGGCGTGAAGAGCACCCCGACGGCCACCAGAAGCGCGACCGCGAGGCTTAGCAGCGCGCCCACCGACCACGCGAGCAGGTTGGCGGACTCTTCCTCGCCCTCGCTCAAAAGCCGGCTGTAAACCGGGATAAACGACGCGGAGAGCACACCCTCGCCGAAGAGATTCTGCAGAATGTTCGGGATTCGGAAGCCGGCCTTGAACGCGTCGGCGGCGCCCGAATTGCCCAGATAGTGCGCGAAGATACTCTCCCGCACCAGCCCCGCGATCCGGCTTAGCAGGATGCCGGCCGCGACCAGAAAGGCGAGGTTCGAGCCGCCGCCGATTTTTCCTCCGCGGGCGGGTCCAGTCGGCGCGCTTGCCGCGACAGGTTGCGGCGCGGTGGCGGGTTTCGGTTGAGTTGAAATGCTGCCGGGGCGGTCCTTTGGTTTGATGGTGGCAGTATACCGTCTGGCTTACGCGCCGCCAGCTTCCGCGTTAGACTCGACTGAGATCCGATGGCCTTCTCGCTCTATATTCATATTCCGTGGTGCCACGCGAAATGCCCATATTGCGACTTTAACTCGCACGCGGCCTCGAGCTGGCCGGAGGAAGAATACACCCGCGCGCTGATCGCGGAACTCCGGCTGCGCGCGCAGGAAGCGCCGTGGGCGGGCGCCCGCGTCAAGACGATCTTTTTCGGCGGCGGCACGCCCTCGCTGTTCGACCCACGCTCGATCGCGCGCATAATCGCGGCGGTCGACCACGCCTGCGGAATCGAGGCCGGGGCGGAAATCACGCTCGAAGCCAATCCCGGCACGGTCGTCGAGGCAAAGCTCGCCGGGTTTCGCGCGGGCGGAGTGAATCGCTTAAGCTTCGGCGCCCAATCGTTCAATCCGGCGATCCTCAAGTTCCTCGGGCGGATTCATTCCGCGGATGAAACCCGGGCGGCGGCTCGCGCGGCCCATCAGGCGGGTTTCACCCGGCTTAATCTCGATCTCATTTTCGCGGTGCCGGGCCAGACGCTCGACGACGTCCGCTACGATCTTGCCGAGGCCGTCGCGCTCGAGCCGGACCATATCTCCGCCTACAACCTGACCTTCGAGGAAGGCACGGTCTTTTTTGCCGAACTCAAGCGCGGACGGCTCCACGCGCTCGACTCCGACCTGCAGGGCGCGATGTTCGATCACGTGCGCGAAGCACTGCCGGCGAGCGGCTATCCGATGTACGAGATTTCGAACTATGCGCCGGCCGGTCACGAGGCCCGGCACAATCTGAGTTACTGGCGCGCGGAAAGCTATCTCGGCCTCGGCGCCGGCGCGTTCAGCTACCGCCGCGCCGGCGTCGGCGGGCGGCGCTGGTGGAATGAGCGCGGGCCGTCGCGCTACCTCGAACTGGCGCTGGCCACGGGGCTCGCGGAGGCCGGCAGCGAGCTTACGGACCACCGCATGGCGATGAGCGAATTCGTCTTCCTCAACCTGCGTTTGCGCGCCGGGTTCGCGCTGACGACGTTTGCGGAGCGGTTTGGGTGCGATTTTGCGGACTGCTTCGGCGACGCCGTCGCGCGGCTGATCGCTGATCATTTGCTGATGCGCGCGGACGGCCGGGTCTTCCTGAGCGACCGCGGGGTCCAGTTGGGCGACTCGGTATTTGCCGAATTTGTCTGATAAAGCGCTAGAAGGAACCTCTGCGCAAGCCCTATCTGTCATCCCGAGCCGGGCCGCGGCCAAGATAAAGCCTGCCTTGCCTCACCGAAGTCGATTTGTAACTATTACGCCGTTTGGTGGGCGTGGTGGATTTTCCAGCCGCCATGAATTTTGCAACCTACGGATGCTTGGAAAATAACGGGAGGAGTTCGGATGAAGAAGTTCGTTACGGCATTGAGTGCGCTTGCGATGGTGGGTCTTCTGGCGGGGTGCGGCGTGAGCGAAGCGACCAAAAAGGCACAAGCCGACGCCACCGCGGCACAGGCCTCGTCGACCGCCGCACAGGCGTCGGCCTCCCAGGCTCAAGCGGCGGCTACGAAGGCCGACCAGAATGCGGCCGCCGCCGAGGATTCGGCGCGCCGGGCCAAGGATGCGGCCGATCGGGTGGAAGCAGCGTTCCGTACCTCGGTTACGAAGTAGATCCCTTTATTCCGGCGGCGGGAGGCCAGCCCTCCCGCCGCTGGTCTTCACCTGAAGGCGAATCATTTTTCGGAACCTGAACTGCTCGGCTGCCCGAGGGGTGAAGCCTGGACAGCCGCCGCCTGAAGTTCGTCGCGCGCCCGCTGTAGCGCGGCGTCGTCACGCTCGACCCGGCTCTCGAGATCCCGGAAGGTCTGCAAGGTCAGTCCATTCTGGGTTGCCGCCTGGTCGACGGTCAGTGTGCGATCACGCTGCATCGCCCTGTAGACCGCCACGTATTTCTCGATATCCCCTGGGGGAACCTCGATTTCGTCGCTGTCACTGTCATCCTGGGCGATCAATTTATCGACCGTCTGTGACGAGCTGATGACGATCACCCGCGTCGCATCGGCCGGCCAGGTCGGCGCGACGCAACCCTGACGAGCAACGCTCGCGTAGCTTTGAGGTGAGACGCTGAGGATGACCGCGAGCAGGGCTAACCCGGCGGCGATTACCGTGGGCGCTGGCCGATCGTGCGCAGTTGCGGATAGGCAAATCATACGTTCCATCCTACACTACCCGATTGCGGCGAAAAGCGAGCCGCGGGCACGCGACGGCGGGCCGTGGAGCGCGCCTGGGTGGGAGGCACGAGCTTTTTTCGTCGCCCGGCCTTGCAAAATCCGCGCGAGTGCTTAATTTTCTTCTGCGGGATTTAGTCTGCGTTACGCGCCCCTACGTCAAAATTGAAAAGATTCGGAGATCAGGATGTCAGCCAAAGTCGTTGAACTGCATGAACGAGCGCGCGCGGGAATTATCAAGGGCGCCACGCTGGTGGCCGAGGCAGCGCTCGTCACGCTCGGCCCCAAGGGCCGCCATGTTCTGCTAGAAAAAAGCTTCGGTGCGCCGCTCATCACCAAAGACGGCGTGACCGTAGTCAAAGAGATCGAGCTCGAGGACAAGTTCGAGAACATGGGCGCCAAGCTGATTCGCGAGGTCGCCCAGAAGACCTCCGACGTGGCCGGCGACGGGACGACCACGGCGACCGTGCTGGCCCGCGCGATCATTCGCGAAGGCGTCAAGATGCTGGCGGCCGGTATCCCCGCGATGGAACTCAAGCGCGGTATCGACCGCGCGGTCACGGCGGCGGTCGGTGCGATCAAGGAACTCGCCCGTCCAATCAAGGATCGCACCCGGATGGAGCAGGTGGCGACGATTGCCGCCAACGGGGACAAGGAGATCGGCAAAATCCTCGCCGACTCGATGGACAAGGTTGGCCGCCAGGGCGTCATGACGGTCGAGGAAGCCCGCGGGCTTGAGACCACGCTCGAGCTGGTCGAAGGGATGCGTTTTGATCGCGGCTACCTGTCGCCCTACTTTGTCACCAACCCGGCGCGGATGACGGTCGAGCTCGAAGACCCGCTGATCCTCTTTCACGAGAAGAAGATTGGGAATCTGCGCGAGCTTTTACCCTTGCTGGAAAAGGTTCTGCAGACCGGGCGCCCCTTCCTGATCATTTCGGAAGAAGTCGAAGGCGAAGCGCTGGCCACCCTGGTCGTCAACAAACTGCGGGGCTCGCTCAAAATAGCGGCGGTCAAAGCGCCGGGCTTTGGTGATCGGCGCAAAGACAATATGCAGGACATGGCGACGCTCACCGGCGGGCACGTAATCGCCGAGGAGCTTGGCGGCAAGCTCGAAAACGTCCTGATCAATCAGCTCGGCAAATGCTCGCGCGTGATTATCGACAAGGATAACACCACGATCGTGGGCGGTGCGGGCAAGAAGGGTGAAATCAACGGCCGGATCGAGTTGATCCGCAATCAAATTACCCAGACCACGTCGGACTACGATCGCGAGAAGCTCGAAGAGCGTCTGGCGAAGCTGACCAGCGGGGTCGCCGTGATCAAGGTCGGCGCGGCCACGGAGGTCGAGCTCAAGGAGAAAAAGGCGCGGGTCGACGACGCGGTGCACGCCCTCAAGGCCGCGGTTGACGAAGGCGTCGTGCCGGGCGGCGGCGTGGCCTTGCTCCGCGCGATCAAGGCGGTTGAGGAGCTGCGCCTGAACGCGGAGCAAAAAGCCGGCGCCGGGATTATCGCGCGCGCGATGGGCGAGCCGCTGCGGCAGATCGCACGCAATGCGGGTCACGAGCCCGCGGTCGTTTTCGCCAGGGTACTTGACGGCAAAGGTGATTTCGGCTTCAACGCCGGCACCGAGGAATACGAAGATCTGTTCAAGGCCGGGGTAATCGATCCGGCCAAAGTCGTGCGCACGGCGCTCGAGAATGCGGCCAGCGCCGCTTCGCTGCTGCTCACCACCGAAGCCGCGATCACCGAAAAGCCGCGCAAGGTGGCGCCGGGGCCGGCGATGCCTCCCGGTGGTATGGGCGGCATGGGAGGAATGGGCGGTATGGGAGGGATGGGTGGCATGGACGATATGGGCGGCATGGGCGGCATGGGCGGCGACGATTTTTAGCCTTCCGCGCGGCGCGCATGAAAGTTCTGCTAATATCAGGATTACTGATTGCTAGAGAATGATTGATACTGTATGCTTTCCGCTGCTACATCTGGTAGGGGAAAAGAAGGGCGGGTTTAAGTGCGGTTGGCGATAGAGCCGCGTTGCCCCGTAAAATCAAGGAGGAAAAGGATGCAAGGGTTAGTCGGGACGACTTCGAGGCTGCTTGGATTGGCGGGGGCGGTGTTTGCTCTTTCGTTGATGGCTGGTTGCAGCGCTACGGACGCAAAGAACGCGGCAGCTCAGGCGGATGCGGCGGCGTCGAGCGCTCAATCGGCGGCCACCGCTGCGCAGGCGTCGGCGGCTGCGGCCGAGGCGTCAGCCGCCAAGACTGATGCGGCGGCGGCGAGTGCGAAAGCAGATGCGGATCGCGCCGAGGCTATTGCCGCAAAAACTGAGACCGGCCATGTGCATGTTTATCATCATCATGTCCGCCACCACGTGATGCATCATGTACACCATATGGCGGCGCCTGCGGCCGAGAGTTCGGCAGCTCCCGCCCCGCCGGCAGCGCCAGCTCCCTAATCGAGTTTTTCATTGCGTTTAGCCAAAGAGGGTGCCCGGCTTGCCGGGTACCCTCTTTGTTTTCCGGCCCTCGCTCTCCTGATCGGGGTGTGGCGCGCGTGCTTGCCTTCGCGATCAAGCTACGCGCCCGTCGTTACGATTACCTTGAGCGATTCGGGCCGTTGGGCCTGGGCGAACGCGTCGCTGACGCGGGCCAGCGGGAAACGATGGGTGACCAGCTCATCCGCGTTCAGGACCCCCTGCCGCACCAGATCCAACGCCTCGCGCGTATCGTCGGGTCCGCACGAATAGCTCGGGATTAAGCGCGTCTCGTTGAAATAGAGGTCATGCGGATTCACCGTCAGCTCTTCGCCGGGCGGGGTCGCGGTGAACTGCACGACCGTTGCGCCCTTGCCGGCCGCCGCGATGCCGGTCGTAAGCGCGGCCGCACTCCCGGGACCAACGATCACCACGTCGGCCATCGCGCCTTGCGTCAGCTCCCGCACCTGCTCGATCAGGTTCCCGTCAGTCACCACGACGCCGTGATCGGCGCCGAGTTGCCGCGCGCGCTCGGCGCGCTGGGCGAACAGATCGGCGCCGATGATCAGGCCGGCGCCCCGATAGCGTGCGAGCCGCACATGCATCATGCCCATGATACCGAGTCCGATGATCAGGATGGACTCGCCGCCCTGGAGCCCTGAGCGGCGGAGCGACTTGACGACGCACGCCGCTGGTTCGACCAGCACACCGCCGGCGTCGTCGATAGCGTCCGGCAGCTTCAGCGTATCGCGGAGATTGGCCGCGCCGACGCGAAAATATTCGGCCATCCCGCCCGGGCTCAGATTGGTCGCGCGCCAGGTGGCGCACTGGACGTAAGCGCCGCGCCGGCACGACGCGCAAGTGAAGCAGGGCGCATGATGGTGGACGAAAACGCGCTCGCCCGGCCGGAAATCGCGCACCGCCGCGCCCACTTCCGCGACGACGCCAACCGGCTCGTGACCCAGCACCAGGGGCGCCTTGCGCCGGATATACCAGGGCATGATATCGCCCGAGCAGATCCCGCAGGCGGTGGCGCGCACCAGAATATCGTCCGGGCCAATTGCGGGGCGAGCCATCTCTTCGACCCGGATATCGCCAAAATCATAAAGCCGCGCAACGCGCATATTCACCTCACTAGCGGAGCGTAAGCGAAGCGAGCTAACGAGTCCGCGAGGTGCGTTACGATAAAGTGATAAGAGCGAGGGAGCAAGGCCGCTCGGACTGTCGCGACTTCCTTACAACAGCTTTGAGTGTGCCATCCGCCGATGTCAACTAACGCGCTGGTGCGCGCTGCTTCGTGGCGGCGGAAGTGTTACGATTTCCGTATGCCACGCCCCGTTTGCCCGCCGATCGCCGCCGACGTGATTATCGAAGTCGGCGACCAGATCGTTTTTATCGAGCGCAAGAACAATCCCCCGGGATGGGCTTTCCCGGGCGGTTTCGTCGAAGTTGGCGAGACCGTCGAGGACGCCGCCGTGCGTGAAATGCGCGAGGAGACTTCGCTCGAGGTCGAGCTGCGCGCGTTGTTGGGCGTCTATTCGCGCCCCGATCGCGACCCGCGCGGTCACAGCATCACTGTGGCCTACGTCGGCCGCGCGACCGGAACGCCACACGGCGGTGACGACGCCCAGCAGGCGCGCCTTTTCCCGCCTTCCGCGCCGCCGGCGCCGCTGGCCTTCGATCACGCCGACATCCTTGCCGACTATCTCCGCTTCCGCGCCACCGGGGCCTTCCCCGCGCCGTGGAAGCGCTAGCCTGACTTAAGAAAGAGCGCGGACGCAGATCCTTCGCGGAGTTTACCCTTGAGGAGCGCAGCGACGAAGGGCTCAGGATGACGCTGCTACTTGTTGTAACTATAAGCACCTTTCGTCATTCTGAGCCCTTCGTCGCT
>JBKQPD010000231.1:0-12739 GCA_052145175.1 Binataceae bacterium (SeqCode)
ACATATACCTGCTCCTCTTATGCGCTCCACAATGCAGAGCGGTTAATTCGATTTCACCAAGCTGCTTGCCTTCCGCACAGCACCTTCGATTTGGGGCTCGCTCTCGCTGCGCAGGTAGGCCGCAAACCACTGCAAATGGAACGTCGCGAAACCGCCCAGAGATGGCACCTCATATAATTCTCGGTGCGCTGCACCTTACGCTGACAGACCACGCATTCATCCATTTGCGTTAATCTCCTTGCGTCCGCGTGCCGAAAGGCCAGGACGCCGTCATTCTGGTTCCTGATGCATGAAGGATCGTGAAGAACATCTTTTCCCCGGCCCCTCGCCCAAATCCGGGGCCGGGTAAAAGATGCCCATGGGTGGCAGGGTTGGGGGAGGCTACAGTTTCGGGATGCGCCGCCGCGTCGCGGCACGCCGGATAGGATTCCTCCCCTGGCCAAGGGCCGCGCGAGGCGCCAGCTCCCAATCAATGCTGGTGAGGCGCTAGTTGCTGTGCCGGAGTCGGCCCAACGCTTTGAGCGTCGTGCGTTCCGCGTAATCCAACTGACGGGCCAAGCGCCCTTGCTTGGAGAGGTCACGACCATGCAGTATTTCCTCCCTGATTTGTTGTTCCGGGGCGCCGCGACTAACGGCGTGGAGCGCCCATGCCATGCAGATCGCCGCCGTAGCGAGGGTCGTTGTGAAACGCGAGGAGCGGCCTAACGGGAGCATAGGCGGACCTGGGTCTAATTGATGGTTGTGATTCGACGCGTTGTTTCCCTTGTCGGACCAGCGCTGCGATTTCCTCAAGAAAATTCGGTGCCGCGGCAATCAAGAATCTGTCCATGGTTGAGCCACGCCTGAAAGTTCTGCGGCGAGGTTTCGACGATCAGCGCGGGCGCGAATCCTTCGCGCTGCATGGTATCGATCGCTTCAGCGCTCAGATCGTCGACGAGACTGAGCGCATGCGGGCCGTGGGGCCGGATAAAGATGTGCGCACCATGGATGCTTTCCTGGAGCAGCGATTTGATAGCGGACAGGATCAGCGAGGCGCCGCAATCCTCGCTGAGCATCATCCGGTCGTGCGGGCTTAAGGCGCCGAGGTCGAAACGAGCGGCGCCCATCGCGGCGAGCTGGCGCCGCACCTCGCCTTCTGTAAGCGAATCGCCCATACGCTACCTCCGCATCGGGCGCTAATGGAGAGAATTCGCGTCAGATTTTGTTGGTCGGTTTACCTATGGGGGTCGTGCTATTGCCGCCACCCGGGTTGACCGCGGTAGTCTTCGCCGCCCGCGGTGGGATGACCGACGTCGCGCGGACGTCCGCGGGTGCCGGCACCCGGAAACCGCCGTCGGGGCCAAGGTTATTAAGCTTTTGGGTTTGTCGGCCGAAGTCCATGGCGTTGACCCAGCTTGCCGAGTCACTCTTGTGGGTGGTGACGGCGCTACCGATTGGCCCTAGCTTGCCCAATCCCATTTGAAGTGCAGCGGTAATCGGCTGGACAACAGTCCGCGCGATAAAGACTGCTTCGAAGGCGTGGGCTAGTGCGAGGCCTACTGTGCCACCTACCAGATCAGCCGCCATGCTTGGCACCGCCACAGTTACAGCCGCAAATACTGCGGCGAGCGCCGCGTAGCCGAGCATGGCGGTTGCGGGAATGCTCCCCGAACAAACAGTGGTGACGATTGCCGAGGGTGGTACATAATAACTCGTTATCATCGGTACGGTGGTATTGACCGGATTACAAGCCGCCGCAAGAGCTGCCTGCCATTGCCCGACCATCTGCATCGCGATTGCTAGCACAGCGTAATAGAAGAGCAGCTTTACTCCGATGCGGATGACATTGGTGAAGTAGCCTTCGGCCGCGGAAGCAGTAAAGCGGTTGCCACCAAAACCAAGCATGATCACCCCGAGTCCAGTCGCCAGATACGCTTTGACGAGCGTCAGCAGCAGCTCTACTGCCACGATTACGAACGCGGCGGCAACGACGGTGGCGCAGAACCATTCGGTTAAAGCTTCCTCGATGTTCGAGATTACTCCGCTACCAGCGGGACTGTTCAGCAGGGTACTCGCCATGTTTAGCCCGGCCTGTAGTACGCTCTGCGGACTAAGGGCAGGTAGGCCACTTATCGCCGCGCCGATTTGCGAGAAGCTCTGGATGACGAGGTACATCCAGTTGAAGCCATTAAGGATCATCATGTACACGAAGCCGCCGGTCAGTATGTGTTTAATCAGCCGGCCGAAGAAATACGACGGATCAAGTTGACCGTCGGCGGCGTATTGGATCCAGGTGGCAATAATTTCGAGCAAGAAGAGTGCGAAGAAGAGCTTGAGCGCGTACGGTTGAATGGCGGTACTGTAGTTAACGGCTGCGCTATAAAACTGGCTAGTAATAGAATCGATACTAAAGCCGCTCATGGTACCCTCCTACGTGAAAGTTATTGAGGGGGTTGCTTGCTTGGTTTATATAGGTCGCCAACCGGGCCAGCCGGAGGTGCGCCGAAGAACACGTGTGCCTGCTGGGCTGCAACGTGCTGCCAGTAAATAATCCAACCGGCAAAGATCAGGGCACAGAAGCCGATGATCGCCAGCGAGAGCACGATCGGGTTTTGTTCTTTGAAGTTCTTCATGATTTCGCTCTGATCACTACTGCGGCGGGGGCTCAGAGCTGGACTGATATAATCCAGCGACGGGACCGGGTGGGGGTGCCCCAAAGAAGGCAATTGCGGACAACTGGTTCTGGGTTTGATTGTTCACCTGATTGGCGTTCGTGACATTTTCTGAATTCATCATGGCCATGACGAGCTGGCGGAGCATCTGGACCTGCTGGACCTGGGCGAGGGCGATCTCGTTACTGACCTGCACCGCCTGTAGATTGCCTACCGCCGTCTGGTTCCTGAGTTCAAGACTTTGCAACGAGGCTTGCTCGGCCGAGAAGTTGTTGGCCTGGGCCTGGGCTGAGGTGAGCGCGCCGTTCAAGGTGTTCAGCGTGGTTGCGACCGTGGTCTGTGGGCTCTGCACACCCGCCGTGCTCGCGGTGCTGAAGCCCGGATAGAGTTGCTGAAACTGCGAGCTGAGTCCTTGGACGGTATAAGACAAACCCTCCTGCTGGCTGATCAGGCTGCCGAGATTGGTGAGCAGGCTCTGGTTGGACTGCCAGATGCCCGCGCTGCCGCCGGTGGTGTTCTGGACCGCGTATTGAAGTTGCTGAGCGAGGTTGGTGACGGTGGCGGTCGCCTGCTCCAATTGCAGGAGCTGGGTGGCGTACATCGTGGGATCGAAGACGGTATCGCCGACCCCCAGGACGGCTCGCGCGCGCAGCGGAGTGAACAGTAGACCGGTCAGGGCGAGCAGCCCGGTGGCGACAAACCGAGTAAGTCGTATCGAGTTAAATGCAGTATCCCCCTTCCATTGACATTGAGTGGTAAATTACGGCGGCGCCGAAGAGCGTCGCCGTGGGCGTCTCCATCCGCTGATGGAGGCGGTCGAGGTAGTCCGCCCAGTCGTCGAGTTCACGGTGACGGAGCCACGCGACGGTCCAGCGCTCACCGTGCTGTTTGATCAGCTGGCGGGCGAGCAACAGGTCGTCCTTGGCACTGGTACCGATAAAGGCCAATGCCGCCGGACCGAGGGCGAACTGGAAGAGTCGTCGGCCGAGTGACGAGACGTAGTAGTAGTGGCGCTTGGGAGTGGCCTCGGCGATGATATCGATCTGCCGATCACTCAAGCCGAAGCGGCGATACAACTCGCGGCTCGCCGCATTCGTCGCTTCGGGATTGGGCAGATAAAGCCGGGTCGGACACGATTCCAGAATCACATCGCGATGCGGTGAGTTGGCGATCTCGCTGAGGCTCTGCGTCGCGAGTACGACCGCCGCATTCTTCTTTCTGAGCGTGCGCAGCCACTCTTCGATCTTGGCGCCGAAGAGGCTCTGGGCGAGCATGATCCACGCTTCATCGAGAATGATGAGGGTGGGCCGTCCGTCGAGGCGTTGATCGATGCGGTGGAAGAGATAGGTGATAACCGGGACGATGACCTTCGGTCCCATCGCCATCAGGGTTTCGAGTTCGAAGGTGACGAAGTTGCCTTCGAGCAGCACGTCGTGATCGGCATCGAGGAAGCGGCCGAGCGGCCCCGCCAACGAGAACGCCCCGAGACCGTCACGGAGCGAATGGTCCTGCACCTGGGTGACGAGGTTGCTGATGGTGCGTTGCGCGGGCGGCGCCTCCGCGATCAGGGTCAGCGCGCGCCAGAGCGCCTTGCGCTGGGTCGGAATGAGGCGGACTTCATGGAGTTCGAGCCATTCTTCGAGCTGGGTCTGGAGCTTCATGCGGTCGGTCTCGTCGTCGATGCGGGCGAGCGGCTGCAGAGGAACCTCCTCCTCGCCGAGATCGAGATGCAGTCCACCCAGCGCCTTGGTCAGCACGAACGCCGAGTAGCCCTTGTCGAAGAAGAAGATCTGCCCCTCGGGCACCGCGCGGAAATTGGCGGCGATGGTGCCGAGGGCGACACTTTTGCCGCCGCCCGTGGGACCGAAGATGGCGGTATGCCCGGTATCGCTGACGTACAGATTGAAGCGGAACGGCGTACTGCCGCTGGTCGCGCCGTAGCAAAGCGCCGGCGTATCCGGTGGATAGTAGGGGCAAGGATTGGTGGCAAGTCCTGGCCAGATGCTGGTGAGCGGCAGGATATCGGCGAGGTTCTGCGTATTGACCAATGGCCGGCGCACGTCGTACCAGCCCTGTCCGGGCAATGAGCCGAGCCACGCCTCAGCCGCGTTGATGGTTTCGATACGCGGGTCGAAACCCATGTTCTGGCAAAACTTGAAGACGAGCTGCGCATGCTCATCGGCCGCCGCGGCAGAATCTTCCGTGACAACGACCTTGGGAGTGACGTAGCAGAAGCGGACGGCGCCGCCTTCGGCTTCGGTGATGGCGTCGTCGGCGTCGGCCGCCATGCGCAGCGCATGCTGATTCAGGAAAGCCGCACCTGTCCCCGAACCAAAATGCTCACTGATGACGCCGCGGAGCCCAAGCCGTTTCTGGAACCAGTTGCGCCGATAGATCGATAGTTGGTTAACCGCGGTGCGGGGTCCAACTGGAATGCCGCGAATCGAATAGCGGTAGCCGAAGGGCAACTCACTCAGGAACGCGGCCATGCCGGCGAAAGAGAACGGCGGGAACGCGGCAAGGGCGACGACGCGAAGGTGGCGTCCGCCGATCCGCGGCTTGAAGCCGGTGATAAAGTCCTGATTCCCGATTATGGCGTCGAGAAAGGTGGGCGTGCGCGGCGCGGCGATCACATTCATCCGGCCGTTGATGCAGCTCACGAGATGGGAAAGCACCGCGGGCATAGCAAGTGGCGTGAGCTTCCAGACCGGGCTGATGGCGTCAGCAAACTCGCGCAGACGTTGCTGGAACCAGTCGAGCTGGCGCCGCCAGTCGGCTCGCTCCGGCCCTCCGGTCAGGAACATCCCGGCGATCTTCGTCTGTATCTCCGACGGCGGCCGATACGTGATCGTCAGGAAGCAACGCGTTTCGAAGTGCTGGCCTTCCTCGGCGTAGTGCACTTCCCGCTCCCGATCGAGCGTGGCACTGACCGGATCGGGAAAGTTCCGTTGCGGATAGTCCACGCTCGGGTAGCGGATCAGGTCGACGTTGTACATGAAGCCGTCGTCGAGCCGCAGCAAGGCCCGATTGGCCTGCGCCCGATGGGCGTCGAGTTCCTCGGCGCTTGCCGAGTTGAGATCAAGCCCGCTGCACTCGAAGGTGGCCAGATAGGAACCATCCTTCTGCGCGACGGTGTGATCGTCCACCGCGAACGCGTAGTTGAGCAGGTCGGGCAGCCCGCGCCGCCGATCACGCTTGTTTCTGAGATCTCTGAACTCTCTCAACAACATAATTCCTCCTCCTCGACTAACCCCGCATCTCCTTGACGCTCGGTACGGACGAATGCACCCGTGCGGGCTGCGCGAAGATCGAGGCCCGCGCGAGGTAGCAATCCTGGTAGCGGATGTGGCGGACGTAAACCCGGCTGAGTTGCGGGTCAAACTTCGCAGCCTGCACGAGCGCCCAGTGGCCGGCGGTCAACAGCAGCACCCCAAAGAGAATGGTGTAGGTATGCAGTCCGCTGCCGAGAATCAGGGCGGCGGCGGTGATCCAGTTGGCGATGGCCAGCGGGCGTTCCGCGCCCGCCAGCAGGATTGGACGGGTGAGCGATTGATGAATCGTGCTTACCTGTCGTTCTCCATGCTTCATGATGAATCCTCCTCGAATTCTTGACGCAGCTCGCAGACTCGCTTGCTCGCTGCGGCTCGAAGACTCGCCTCCGCTAGTGGCCCTAGAAGAGCGCTCCGCCCAAGGGGAAGAGCGCGGTCATAAGAGTGGTGGCGCCTAATGCCGCCGCGCCACCGAAGGCGACGGCCGACATCTTGCGCACACCGGTGCCATGTTCACTGACCGACCAGAGGATGCCGGTGCCGATAATCGCCGAGGTGGTGACCGCGTGGGCGACCGGTCCCTGCAGATCGTTCTGCAGGGTGGTGAGCGGCGTATCCCACGGCAACACACCCGCGGTCGTCGACGCGAAGACCCGCAGCGGCCACGCGATCGTGACGACGCCGTAAGCGCAAGCGACGCGTAGCGCGAGCCTTCGTAACGCAGTCCTGAAGCCCTTCAACTGTTTCATCTTTCCAACCTCCTTTTTCCTTCCTGAATGTCACGCCCTGGCGGCGTGTGATTCCGATGTTTCAGCCGCGGCGAGCCTGAAGCCCGTATGCGGGTCGTAGCCTTCCACCCGCACCAGTTCGGTTACTCGCCTTCCCGCCGGGGTGCGGACGATAAAGGCGATCACGTTGACGGTTTCCGCGACCAACTCGGGTTGCGGCGGCACGCCGGCTTCCTGCACCAGGCTCGACAACCGCGTCAGCGCCGCCGCGGCGCTGTTCGCATGAATCGTCGTCACCCCGCCGGGATGGCCGGTGTTCCAGGCCTTGAGCAGCGCGAGCGCCTCGGCCCCGCGGACTTCGCCGATAATGATACGGTCAGGCCGTAGCCGCATGGTCGTGCGGACGAGCCGCGTCATGTCGGCGTTATCGGCGGTGTGGAGCTGAACCAGGTTGCGGGCGCGGCACTGGAGTTCGAGGGTGTCCTCGATAATCATGTAGCGCTCGTTGGGGTCGGAACGCGCCACCATCTCGTTGATCTGGGCGCCGGCGAAAGTGGTCTTGCCCGAGCCGGTGCCGCCCGCGATGAGCAGATTCAGCCGGCGATCGGTCGCCTTGCGGAGCACATCCGCATAGCGCGGGGGCAGAATACCGTCGGAGACGTAATCGTCGAGCGTGTAGAGCACCTGCGCGGGTTTGCGCATGACGCAGCACGGTTTGCGCGCGACCGGGGGCAACAGGCCTTCGAAGCGGATGCCGCCGATTACCAGCTCGCCTTCGATGATGGGATTCGCGGCGTTGGCGACCATGCCGAGTGAGGCGGCAACCGTGCCGATCAGGCTCTCGACCTGGGTCGCCGCAAGCACCAGTCCGGCTTCGTGCATCCCCTTGCCGTACGACTCGAACCAGACGTGGCCGTCGTCGTTGAGGATGATCTCGGTGACCCCGCGATCGTCGATCGCGGCCAGCAACCGTGGCCCCAGCTGCCGTTGCAGTAACTCGCCCAGCCGCCGCTCCTGGATGTGCTGCGCGGCGATCATGCGGATTCTCCGCTGCGGCTCGCGCCGTTTTTGGAGGCCGGAGGAGCTTCCTCCATCCGCTTCAGGATTTCCTCGACTTCGGCGCGCCAGCCGCGATGGCGGCGCTGGCCGGACGCGAGGGCGGGTTTGCGTTGCGCCTCGGGAATCTCGGGCAGATGGCTGAGCATACTCAACGCGAACTGGTCGAGCATCGTGAGCAGGGTGGTGAGCTGATGGGCGAGCGGTTTCAAGCCGTCCGCGCTGGTCGCGCGAATGGCTTGAACAATGCGCTTCTCGGTCGCGGCCAGTGTGGCATCGGAGTAGGTCAGCCCGCCGGTCCCTGCGGCGTGAAAGAGGCGTTCCTTGACGTAACGGGACAGCGTGATACCGCGTTCGTCAGCCTCGTCGCGCAGCCGATGGAACTCTTCTTCACTCAGATAGGCGGTGAGTTGTCGTCTCACAGTAGTCGCTCCTGTTGGTCTTCGGTCTCTGGCGGATTGCTCTGGTCTTTCAGGGCAAACCCGAGAAGCGAAAGTTGACGTGGTTGCCCCGTTGGTGGTCGGACTGCGGGCTTGGCCCGAGGCGCACCGGGACGTGTTTTCGACTCGTCACTGGCCGTTGCGGACGCCTCTGGCGAGTCAGCGACAGGAGGGACGCTCGCGGCTATGGCGGCATGCGTCGGCGACGGCAGCGCGATGCGATCACTTGGCGGGGGCGAGGTAGTGGCGCGGTGCCTGAAGAAGGGGTCGTTGTAGTAGCGCAGCTTGCGCGCACGAATGGTGGGTCGGCCGCTGGTGAAGATCAGCGCCTCGTTGCCACCGAGGCGCATCGCCTCGTCGGGGGTGATCAGGGGGCGTGCGACTTCCGGCTCCGAGATACTGGCGCCCGAACTCGAAACGGTCCGATGGGCGTGCCGCACGGTGGTATCACCGGTCATCTGGGAAAGCAGCCGCGCCGTCTCGATCCGGTTCGGCGCAAAGGCCACGCGCGTATGACAGTTGGAGGTGATCGCTTCGTCATGGCCGTAGGCCGCATGAATCTGGCTCAGGTCCTGCGCGATGAGGCAGGCCTTGATGCCGTACCCCGCGACCAGTGCGAGCGACTCGGCGAAAACATCGAGCCGGCCGAGACTGGGAAACTCGTCGATCATGAGCAAGAGCCGGTGCCGATAGCCGGTGACGGCGCGGCCGTCGCGAAACTCGAGATGCTCGGTCAGCCGATGCAGAATCTGCGCGAGCATCAGACGGATCACCGGCTTGAGGCTGTTCTTGTGGGCTAGCGGGACTTCGACGTAGAGCGATACCGGCCGCTCATGGTTCATAAGGTCGGTGATGCGGAAATCCGAGACCGCGGTATTCGCGGCGATCACCGGGTCGCGATAGAGCTCCAGAAAACCCTTTACTTCCGAGATCACGCCTGAGCGCTCGTTGGGACTCTTGTCGAGCATGCTGCGCATGGCGCGGGCGATAATCGGATGGGTTTTGGTCGGGATGCCGCGCGAGTCGGTCCAGCGCTGTGAACCGTCCGGATCGTGCTCGGCCCGCATGATCTGCTGGAGGGTGTCATCGATCGGCTGGCTGGGGTCACAGAGTCGCGCTTCGAGGCCGTTTAGGGTTTGCTCCCGTCCGGCATACAGCTGATCGAGGATCATGCCAGTGAGGAAGGCCGAGCCTTCACGCGACCAGTGATTGGGCAATCCCTTGCCGTCCGGGTCGATGATCATCTGTACGATATTGCGCACGTCGCGGATTTCGTTGGGCGTGCGCAGCCGCACCTCGGCCAGCGGGTTGTAGCGGGCGCCGTCAGTATCGGGCGCGGCCGGCGCGAACTTGAGACAGAGTTGGCCCATGCGCTTGCGGGTACCGGAAGTGAGCGCCCAGTTCTCGCCCTTGAGGTCGTGGACCAGCACGGAATGCGGCCAGGTGAGCAGGGTCGGGATTACGATGCCAACGCCTTTGCCGGAGCGAGTCGGCGCGAAGACCAGCACATGGGCGGGGCCGCAATCGCGCAGGTAGGTCGGGCGTCCCCACGGCGACCAGAGCCCGAGATAAATTCCCGCGCGCTGCGCTACCGGTCGCAGGAGCCGCAAAGCGACACCCAGTTTCCGCAACCGCCCCGGTGGATCGATCAGGTGCGCCGCGCGAAGGTCACGCGTGCTGGCCCAGCAGGCCGAACCATGCAAATCCGAGACGTTGGCGAACCAGCCATGGCGGACGACCGCGATCGCGCCGCAGGCGACTCCGGCAACCACCGCGAGTGGCAACAGCGCTTGCCATGCGCACGCGGTCCAGAGTGGTTGCAACGCGGGCGCCCAGTACCAGCGCGTCCACCACGTAATCCACGCCCACGGCGCATAGAATGGTCCGACAACCGGCAGATGAAAAATTGGCTGACCAAGCCACCAGGCGTGGCCCAATACGCGCGCCGCGTGTTGGGTCGTCACCTGATTGATCGCGAGAAACGCCGCGAGCATCGAAAGGATTGCCAGCCGTTTGATCCGCGCGAGTCGCGCGTCGAACGCGGAGCCGGGGAAGCGATAGGGACGTTGTTCAGCCATGGTTCGGCCTCCTTCGTTCGCGGACGCGATCTAGTCCATGGTCCTGACCCTGTTTGCGCTCGTGCGCCCGGCTCTTGATGACGTCCTTCGACCGCTGCCGCTCGCGCAGTTCCCGTTCGTGATTCGCCGTGAGTTGCCAGTTGTGGTCGTCGATTCGCTTGGCCAGTCCGAGTCCGCTCAGGTACTGCAGCCGGTCCAGTTCCTGCTCGGCGCGAATCCGGCCACCCTCGCTATGCGCCTGAAACTGCGCGTAACTGACCCGCCCGGTGGCGTCAGCCTTGTGCCGCAGCGCGCGGTCGAGCTCGGTCCATTGCTCACGCCGCACTGCCCGCTCCCGTGCCCGCAGCATTTCGAGTTCAAGCCGTGGCCCGAGCTCACGGGTCGCGATCTCCTGACTCCGGATGCGCAGCCCATTGCGCAGATAGTCGCGATTGATTTCGAGCGGACGGCTATGCTCGCGCACGCCGCGCACCAACAGGTGAACATGGGCGTCGTCGGTGTTGTGATGGTCGATCGCGACCCACTGCAGCTTGGTGCCGAAGTCGCGTTCCATCTGGGCGGTCAGCTCGCGAACATGGTCGCGGAGATTGAGCCGGTCGGCATCCTCGGGCGAGACGATGAACCGCCACAGTAATTCGTCGGTCTTCTCCCAACCGCGTACGGTGGCGACGAGGTCGATACCCTCATGCTCCGCATCGAAGCCCAACCCCTTGGCAAACTCCTGCTGCGCGCCCGGCCGCCCCAGGTAGCGGGCGTGGGCGGCCCACGCGCCGCTCCAGCGGTTACGCGAGAAGGACGCTTTGACCACGCTGCGGCGGGCATAGGTCGGCGGCTCGCAGACGTGGACCCGCGCGGCGCGATTGCCGCTGAGACTCCCACTGGGCTGTTGGTGGCGGAGGCTCCGTCGCACACCCATCCGTTGCAGGGCTCGCGCCCACCATGGGACGAGCTTCTGCGGACGCCCAGCCGGCTCGTGACGCAGCTTGAGCTCGACTTCGGTCTGCCGCAGGAACCTAATCGGCTTCACGGGTCGCCTCAGCCATCGCTTCGGTCAAGGCGAGTACCAGCCGGGTCGGTTCGGCCGGCACCTGGCCACCGAGCGCCGCGATAATCTCCTTCACCTGCGTGCTGCTCAGCGTGAGCGCATGCAGGTCCTGCGCGCGGGTCCACGATTTCCACGCGCGTTTGCCGGTCGCCCGCTGATCGAGTTTCTTGCGCCCGAGCGCGGCGACCTGTTGCCGTTGTCCGGCACTCAGAGCCTTGGCCTCCTGAGCAACACTGAGCAGCGCGCCAAGCAGAAAGTCCGGCGGCTCAAGATCGAGCCCGGCCAAGGCGATCAGTCCGCCGAGGTTGGCCAGATGATGGACGCGCAGACCCTGCTCCTGACTGTGCCCGTTGTCATTACCGTTCGTAGCCATGACTTCACCACGTAAGAACTGGCTGCAGTTTGCCCCCGACATTCGCGACGGTAACCGGCCCGAAGTAGCGGGCGTCCCAGCTCCGCCGGTCGTTGAAACCGAAGAGCCAGACTTCTTTGTCAGCGACTACACGCTGACCCCAGGCGACGTGCGCGAGCGGACGGCCGTGGCTGTCATGCGCGGCGGTCGCACTGTGCGCGATGCGCTGGCCGTTGATCGCCACCCAGCCCGGTTCGATCTCGACCACGTCGCCCGGCAACGCGGCGGCGAGCTTGCCGACCGGCTCGGCGTTGCCCGCACATGGACCGGTGCGCAGGTAACTGCGGGCAAGGCCTTCCTGGGCGATGGCGACCGGCAGGCAGGCCGCGACCAGGTCGCCGCGGTCGAAGTCGCGGGACACGATGCGATAGACTCCGGCAGGTGCCGCGCTGTCCGTGTTCGCAATCAGGATTCCGAGGCCTTTGCCCAGCCAGATTAAGAGCGCTCCGACGATGACAATTCCGGACGCCGTCGCGAGCATGCGGCCCCCTGTTTCCAGCTGGCGAATTCGCAGCCAGAAAGCCGGCGATCCGGGCGTCAGATCCGCGGTACGGCACGGTATGCAGCTCATGACCCCCTCCGAGCAAAAAAGGCCGTGAGTTCGTTGCCGAATCCGCCGAAAATGCCGTGCCGCACCGCAGGTCCTTTATCTTGCTCTACGAACTCACGGCCCCTCCCCACCTCTTTTTCCCCATCTCCATTTGGTTGCAGCGCGTAATTTCGCTTGCCGCAAAAATCGCTTCTTTTCATTGCACTCGCTCCGCTGCATTAATGGCTGGCCGCCTGGGTTTGCGTCCCGCCCGCGAAGGTCCATCGAGTTCCGCTTTCATCTGTTTGCACAGCCGCCACATCGCGGCGGTGATCGTTTCGCCGATATCGAAACCGGCTTCTTCCGCCCGGCTGCGTAACGCCTCAATTTCTCTTTTGAGCGGCACCGGCAGCTTGAAATTAATCGCTTCGTTTTCCTGTTTGCGCTTCAAAACGCCCATCGCATTGCTCCTTCCGTTTGGCTGGCGAAATTCACTTCCCGTAAGGGTTCGGGAAGACCAGGTCCTGCGTC
>JBKQPD010000232.1:0-38916 GCA_052145175.1 Binataceae bacterium (SeqCode)
TTTCAAAATAAGCGCGAGATACCGCTCGTGCTGCATTCCGGTCAGGCCATAGTGTTTCGGGCTAGCGCGGGCTGATTTCACCGCGGGAGTGCTCCTGGTTCCACGCCTTGGTCTGTTCGGCGCGGCGACGTAAGATTATGCCCGCGCGTGTCGTGCGACAGGCGAACGATGCGGAGGGTCAGTGATGGAGATTGGCTTCTTTTATCTGCCGAGTATCGGGAACAAGGCCGAGATCAGCGCGGGGATGGCGGGGCGGCGCACCGACCTGTACCAGCGGATGCTCGCTAACCTCGCGGAACAGGCGGTCTACCTCGACCAGCACGGCTATTACGGGATCGCCTTTACCGAGCATCACTTCCATGTCGAGGGCGAGGAAGTGTCGACCAATCCCGTCATGCTGGATCTTTTTCTCGGGATGCAGACGCGGAGAATCCGGGTCGGTCAGCTCGGTATCGTGCTGCCCTCCGCCAATCCGATACGCGTGGCCGAAGATACCGCGATGCTCGATCAGATGACCCGGGGGCGCGCGTTTGTCGGCTTCGCGCGTGGCTATCAGCCCCGCTGGGTCAACACGCTCGGCCAGCATTACAAGGGTCTGGACGACAACGAAACCAATCCCGAGGCTTACGAGCAGCTCAAGAAGGATCTTTACGAAGAGCATTTCGAGATCATCATGAAGGCGTGGACGCGTCCCACCTTCAGCCATCAGGGCAAGCACTGGACGATTCCACCGAACAACATGTTCTGGGCCGCGCACGAAGTGACGCGCAAATATGGCCGGGGCGTCGACGAACAGGGTCGGCTAAAAGAGATCGGCACGGTGCCAGAGCCCTACCAGAAGCCCCATCCGCCGCTGTTCCAGCCCTTCAGCTTCTCGGAATCGTCGGTGCGCTGGGCGACGAAGAACAACGTCGTGCCGATCACTATCGTCTGCGACCGCGAAATCTGCACTGGCCAGTTCAAGGCCGCACAGGACGGCGCGGCGCAGGTTGGGAAAAAGCTCTCCTTTGGCCAGGGTATCGGCATCGCCCGCGAAATGATCGTTGCGGACACCGACGCCGAGGCCGAAGCGATCGGGCGTGACGCCGGCTGCTTCATCTGGACGAAGTTCTTCGAGCCCTTCGGTTTCAATGCCGCGCTGATGAAGCCGGGCGAGGATTACAAGACGATTCCCAACACCTTCGAGTCGATGTGCGACCGCGGCCTGACCATCTGCGGGAGCCCCGATACGGTCTCACGCAAACTCGAAAAGCTGTTCAAGGATCTGCCCTGCGAGTATTTCTGGGCGTTCTACTACAATGAGTTGATTCCGCAGAAGCAGGCGATGCGCGGGATCGAGCTGATGACCACCAAGGTCTTCCCGCGTTTCTCCGATAAGATTCGCTAGAAGTCTGGCAGAGCTGACTGAAGCCGCCTTCAATCAGCTCCGCCACCAGCGCCGTAACGCGACTATCGACCAAACCGCTTCGACCAGGCCGAACGGCCATGCGCCTTGCAGGAAGCCGTACGCCGAGCCCAGCATGCAGACGCCGGCGAAGCCCAGCACATACCAGTGGCTGCGGTCCTCAAGCGCGTAGCAGAAGAGCATCGCGGATACGGCGACCAATCCGAACAGGGTAAGGTGATCCATGCGGACCACTAATGCTGTCCGTTCCGCCCTGGCCGCGCAAGATCGCCTCGGGCGTGCGCTCACCGGCCAGATGCAGCTGATTATTGCCGATACCCATGAATTATCCTTTTAGGAATGCGGAACGATATCCTGTATAAAAGCCTTCGCAGACCGTGGCCGCAGGAGCGCACGCCCGAGCATGCGGGTGGCGCGCGCCACGCGTCGGGAAGGGAGCGCGACTTTGCAAGCATTAGTGATTGGTGGTACCGGGCCGAGCGGCCATTTCATCGTCAACGGCCTGCTGCGGCGCGGCTATGCCGTCGCGATGCTCCATACGGGGCGTCACGAGGTCGACGAAATCCCGCCCGCGGTCGAGCATATCCACACCGACCCGTTCAATGCGGACGCGCTGCGCACCGCACTCGGGAGTCGCAGCTTCGATCTGACTATCGCGGCCTACGGTCGACTGCGGCGGATCGCCGAAATCATGGTCGGACGGACTGGCCGCTTCATCTCGATCGGTGGCGCCCCCGCCTATCGCGGCTATATGAATCCCACCATGCTGCGCCCGCAAGGCCTGCCGGTGCCGACGAAGGAAGACGCGCCCGTGGTTCCGCTCGAAGCCGAAGATCCGAAGGGCTGGCGCGTCGCGCAGACCGAGCAGGCGGTTTTCGAGCATCATCCGGACGCCGCGCATTTTCGCTATCCTTTCCTCTATGGTCCGTATCAGATTGCCCCGCGCGAGTGGTGCGTGGTGCGCCGGATTCTCGACGGCCGCCGCGCGATCATACTGCCCGATAACGGCCTGACGCTGAATCACTCTTGCTATGTGGAAAACGCCGCCCACGCCGTCTTGCTCGCCGTCGATCGGCCCGAGGCCGCCCGCGGTCAGATTTACAACTGTGGCGACGAGCGGCTACTGACCATCCGCCAGGTGGTCGAAGTGATTGCTGATGCCTTGGACTACAAGCTGGAAATCGTCTCGATGCCCTGGGAGTTCGCGCTTCCGGCGCGTCCGCTGATCGCCCAGCCGTGGATCACGCATCGCGTGCTCGATCTGACCAAGCTCAAAACGCAACTCGGGTATACCGATGTCGTCACGCCGGAGCAGGGCCTGGCGCAGACCGCCGCGTGGCTCAAGAGTCATCCTTTGCCGCAGGGCGGCACGGACGAAAAGATCCTGCAGGATCCGTTCGACTATCGCGCCGAAGATGAACTTATCGGCGCGTGGAAGATGCTTTGCGGGAAAATGCCCGCGGTGAGCTTTGCGCGTGAACCCGGCTACACCGCGACCTACAGTGGGCCGGGCGGCAAGCCGCGCGCGATGCCGTGGTCGTAAGGCGGCGGCGCGCGATTCTCCCGCGGAGATGTCGCCGTCAGTTGCCCCAGACCGTGCCGCCGTCGACGTTGATTGCCTGGCCGGTGATCCATTTGCCGTGATCGGTCACCAGGAAAAGTACGATCTCCGCACATTCGCTGCCGTCGCCCGGATAACCCAGCGGGATCATGCTCTTGACGAAACTGTTCCACTTTTCGCCGCGGCCGAGATCGTCCATGCGAAAGGTATCGATAATCCCCGGGCAGAGCGCGTTGACCCGGATGTTGTGCGGCGCGAGCTCGAGCGCCATGGAACGGCTGAGTGCGTTGATCGCCGCTTTCGACGAAGCGTAGGCCGCCATATTGGCCGCCGCGATCTTGCTCGCGATCGATGAAACGTTGACGATGCTGCCGCCCTGACCCTGCGCGATCATGCGGCGCGCCGCCACGCGGGAAAGCAGGAACGTACCGTCGACGTTGGTCGCGAAGACCTTGCGCCAGACCTCCAACGGCAGTTCGGTTGCCGATAAGCGGTCGGGACCGCGTGCGGCGCTGGCATTGTTGATGACGATATCGATCCGGCCGAACTCGGCGACCGTCCGGGCGACCAGTTCCTCAACCGCGCGCTCGTCGCGAATATCGGAGACCAGCGCGAGACACCGCGCGCCTTCGCTCCGGACCTCCTCGGCGACGCTTTCGATATCGCGCCATCCCGCGGCCTTCTCGTCGTCGGGGTAGTCTTCCGGCCGCCGACCCGTGCCCGTAATCACGATCGCGGCGCCGGCCCGCGCCAGCATCCGCGCAATCGGCCTGCCGATACTGCGCATCCGCCCGGCGCCGGTGATGATCGCGACTTTGCCCGCTAATTCATGATCCATGTGAACACTCTCACGATCCTTGCACGGTTGGCTATTCGCGGCGAGCGTAGCCGAGAGCGTCGCCGCGCGACAAGGGGATGCTCAGGCGGAGGCCGGCGCCGCCGCGGATTCCACTATTTCGCGCTCTGCCGCGTATGACTTACACGCGCAGGCTGCCAGCGCGCCGAGCAGATTGATCACGATGGCCAACTCGAAGGCGGCGACATAGCTCTGGGTTTGATCGAAGATCCGCCCGACGACAAGCGGTCCGAGCGCTGCACCCGACGTCTGCGCCAAGCCTGCCAGTCCGGCGAGGAGTCCGAAACGCTTGAGCCCGAGCGACTCGGCCGTTAGCAGGGGCAGCAGCATCAGCGGCGCGGCCACGCTAAGTCCGTAAATCACGACGAAAATCGCGGCCACGGCAGCGTGACGTGCGGGAAAGACGAGGGCGATACCGGCGGCTTGCACGAGGAAAGTGATCGTAAGTGAGCGGCGGGCAGTCACGCGGTCGGCCAGCAAGCCCATCACCACCTTACCGACTGCGGCAAAGCCGAAAATCAGGCTCGTCGCTAGCGCTGCGTCGGCGTTGCTGTAGCCGATTCCCTCCAGGTGCGTGACCATGTGGATTAATGTGCCGGCCGCCGCGAAGGCAAAGCAGAAGTTCGCGATCACGATCATCCAGAAGGAGCGGGTGTGCAGGGCCGCGCGCGCCTCAAACCCGGCGAGTTTTTCCGCCGCTTGCGCAACCGTCAGCCTCACGGTTCCCGGCGGCCGGCTGCGCACTGTGAGCAGAATCAACGGCGCCGCGATTACGATCATCGGCAGGCCCAGCGCGACGTAAGCGGCCCGCCAGCCCCAATGACGAATCACGAATCCGCCTGCCAGCGTCGTGACCATCCCGCCGACGGTCGAGCCGGATATCGCGAGCCCCATCGCGGCACCGCGTCGCTCCGTAAACCAGTTGGCGACAACAAATGAAGCGGGCAGCACGGTGCCGGCCGAGATGCCGACGCCGAGCACGAGATAAGCGGCGATCAGTGGTGCGAGGGCATCGGCACGACTCGCGACCATGAAGGAGAGGGCGGCAGCCAGTACGCCAAACACCATGACAATCCGCGCCTCGACCCGATCGATCAGCCAACCGACCGGGAGCACGCTGACGCCCGCGGAGACTGCCAGCACGCTCGGCAGGATCGAGACGCGTTGATGGCTCCAGGCCGGAAACGCGCGGAGCAGCGCAGGCAGGAAGACCGGGACGGTGTTATAGCCGCCGCCAAACACCAGCAGCAGTACGAGGAAGAGGCTCGCGACCATCAACCATCCACGACGTTCCTGCAGTGTCATCGGCGATCATCCTGTGTGGCTGGACGCGCCGCTTGCTCGAGCCGGATCGCGCCTTCCTTGGGCGTCACCGCGCGGCCTCGGGTCCGCACCCAGACCTGGGTAAACTCGACTCCCAGCAACAGAATGAGGAACGAGTAGTAGGTCCACAAGAGGATCAAGGCCAGCGATCCGGCGGCGCCGTAAACGCTCGTCTTGCCGGCGTGCCCCAGGTAGATCCCGATCAGGAATTTGCCGATCACGAACAGGAGCGCGATAAACAGGCCGCCCACCCATACGTCACTCCATCCCAGCTTGACGTCGGGCATCACCTTAAGCAGTCCGCCAAAAATCAGGGTGAAGACCGCGAGCGAGGTGGCCAGTTCACCCAGGCTTATCGCGAAGGCGAACGGCAGCTTTTGGGCGAACCCCGTGATGAACGAGCCGGCCGCGACGGAAACTATGGCGATCAAGCCAGCGCCGACCAGCAACAGCCCCGAGCGCACCCGCCGCGTCACGGCGTGCTTCCAGCCGCTGCCGACCACCCGCACCTTCCAGGCCCGATTGAGACAGCGCTGCAGTTGCATCAGGAGGCTGGTCGCCGAGAGGATCAGGCCGGCGACGCCGAGTGCGGTTGCGACGAGTCCGCCGACGCGATTGCTGGCGACGTTGGCCACCATCGTCTGGACTTCCGCAGCCGCCTGCGGCCCCATCGTGCCACGTAGTTCGGACTGGATATGGCCGCTGGCGGCTTGCGGGCCGAGCACCAGCCCCGCGACGTAAATAATGATCAGCAGGACCGAGGGCAGCGAAAAGATCGTGGCGTAGGCGAGCGCCGCCGCCATCGACGAACAATCATCCTCCCCAAAGTCGCGAAAAACCTCGCGGATAAAGTCGCGCGGTCCGGTCAGTGTCGCGGCGAGGGTGCGGGCGTTGGTGTTCATCGGTGGTAGTGCTCCGCGGTGCAGTATGAATTGGAAACCGCGAACCGCTCAAGCGGATGACGATGAATTCGTTAGCTCGCCGTGGGATCGATTATCCTCAGGCCTGCAAAATACCGGCGGTAGAAACCGCGGTCGCGAGTAAGCAAACGATCGGCGGCGACCAACGCGTGAGCGCCGATCAGAAAATCAGCCACAATCCGGTCGCGCGGGCCGCCAGCAGTTCGGTAGCGGCGCCACGCCTGCGCAGCCTTAATCGCCGCGTCGTCGGTCATCGGTAAAAACGAGGTCGCCAGCTTGTGCATCGCATCCCGGAAACGTTCGATTTCGCCGAACACGGTTGCCGTCTCGGCCCATACCACTTCCGACGCGACCAATGCCCCTTCTCTCAGGCAGCGCCGCAATGCCTCCGCGGAGGCGGGGGCGAAATTGGGGTCGTCCCCGAACACGTCCAGCAGGACATTGGTATCAACCGCGGTGATCAAGGTCGCCCGCGAAGTTGGGCCATGATGGCGTCGGTGTCGATCCTGTTACCGAGGCAACCGAGCACCTCGGTGACCGGATCGGCGCCGCCGCTTTTCACCGCGATCAGACGACCGTGCTCTTCGCTGAACTCCAGAATCGTGCCGGGCTTCACGCCAAGCCTTTCCCGGAGACGTTTCGGAATGGTCACCTGACCACGTTCCGCTACTCGCGCTTTCATACTTCTCATGTATGAAAGTATGATTCAAGATTACGAAATACTCAAGAGTGAAGAATCTGTCATTTGTTCCGATGGCGGCAGGCGAGGCATTCGATGTTCGCTAAAAGGAACCGGCCGTGGTGGAAAATCACCACGGCCGGTATCGAATGCGCTGACAGTGTATGTCTATCTCATGACGAGAGACTGCGCGAGCGGCGGACGTCGCTGACCAGTCCCAGCTTCTCCAGGATACAGATTACGATATAACCGACATCCGGCTGGCGCCACGTCCACCCCAGGCGCGCGGAGCCCGGACGAGCATGATGGTTGCGATGCCAGTTCTCGCCCTGAAAAAAGTGCATCAGCGCGAGCCATTGCACATTGCGACTGGAGTCCTCACCCATCGGTGTGTTTGGCTCGGTGTGGCAGACGCTATTGACGAAGCATTGGGCGTGGAGTGAGAAGACCAGTCGAATCGCGCCCAGCCAGAAAAAGGCGGCGAGCCCGAAATACAATCCGCCGAAATAGGACAAGGTGAGGATACCCGGCTGGATGAACCGCCATATCTTGTACGAAAAGTTGTTGAGGTCGGGGCAGTAGCGCGCGATCGAAGGCGCCTCGGCCTGCCACAGCCAGCGCGAGTGTGACCACCAGAAGCCATGTCGCGGACTCGAGATGTCGTTGGGCGTATCCGCATTGGCGTGATGGACCCGATGACCGGCCGTCCAAGTGAGTGGCGAGCCTGACCCGTTCAACATCGCGAAAAATATCAGTATCGCGCGGACCACCGGGTTCAGTTCCAAGGCGCGATGGGCGAGAGCGCGATGATAACAAACGGTCGTGCCGATTCCGCCGATCCAGGCGAGCGCTAGCGCGCCCAGCAATAGGCGCCAACCCGGCAACGGAAACATGACCAGGCCGACCAGGGCCGTCACATGGATCAGGATGAACCACGGCAGGATGATGAAGTCCTGCTTGGTCGTATGCCACCACGGCCACTCCCATGGCGGCGTCGGCGCCTCACGGGTAACCGATTGCCGAAGAGCCTGCATCGCCACGCTGTTTACCTTTGACCCCTTATGACCGTCGTTTTACGCGAAGGCATGCCGGTGTTGCGCGGCCGCACGTGCGACGGTGCGAGGCGCGTGACCGGCGGGTGCGTGAGCGTCTGAGGCTTGACAGCCGCGGCGGCCGTTTCCTCGGCGCCGCTGAGCTTCGCCCGCTCGAGCCGGACGCCCAGTTTGCGCTCGATATCGCGCAGCGAGCCGCCGTCCTCGGGCATCACCAGACTGAATGCTTCGCCCGCCTTGCCCATGCGGGCGGTCCGGCCGATCCGATGGATGTAGGAATCAGGCGTCTCCGGGAGGTCGAAGTTGATGACGTGCGAGACATCCGGGATATCGAGTCCGCGCGAAGCGACGTCGGTCGCAACCAGGACGGCGTAGTGACCCTTGCGAAATCCGGCCAGCGCCACGTTGCGCTGACTCTGGGAGCGCCCACCGTGAATTGCGACCGCGTTGAATTGATTGCGTACCAGCAGCTTCGCGACGCGATCTGCGCGGCTTTTGGTGCGGGTGAACACGATCGTCGAATTGACCCCGTTACGCCCGAGCAGTTGCAGGAGCATCGGCGCCTTGTTTTCCTGCGTCACCGAATAGACCGTCTGGCGGCAGGTAGCGGGCGGGGTCGAGATCTCACCGACCCGCACGTTCGCCGGCTTGCTCAGAAACTCCTTGGCGACCCGCTCGACTTCGGTATCCATCGTTGCGGAGAACATCAGCGTCTGACGAGGCTGTTTGAGCGTCCGCACGATGCGGCGCAATTGAGGCAGGAAACCCATATCGAGCATCCGGTCGGCTTCATCGATAACGAGCACTTCGATGTGATCGAGCGTGACCGTGCCGCGCTCGAGATGATCGATAAGGCGCCCGGGACAGGCAACCAGAAGCTGGACGCCGGCGCGCAGCTCGCGCATCTGCTGGCCCATCGATTCGCCGCCCACGACGACGGCGGCGCGCAGACGAAGGCTGCGGGAAAGCAGTCCAAACTCGTGGCCGATCTGCGACGCGAGCTCGCGGGTCGGCGCGAGCACTAATGCGCCAATCCCGTTAGGCCGCTTGGCCGAGAAACGGTTGAGAATCGGCAGCAGAAATGCCGCCGTCTTGCCGCTACCCGTGCCGGCAATCCCAACCAGATCGCGCCCCGCTACCGCTAGCGGGATCGCGCCGGATTGAATTGGCGTCGGTTGACTATGTCCTCGTACGCGGACCGCTTCTAGTATCGTTGGTGACAGGGAAAGTTCAGAAAAAGACAGAAAAACTCCGTTTTCAGAGCCAGTGGATTCAGGTCGGACCGTGAGGCCAAACGAAAGGTTCTGAGTAGCTTGCTGAGGAGGCCGTGTGAATCCGCGCGCCTTGAGCCAACAATTGGCTAGGACTCAAGAATACCGCCAACAGATCACATAATCAAGTGGTTTTCTGAAATGTAACAGAAGGGTCATCCCAAGTTGACCGCGATGCCAACGACATATTCCCCCCGATTTCCTGGTGCTGACGCGCGAAGTTTACTTACGCTGCCGCAGGTGTCGACGATTGCTTGCGGTCTTCGTCGTCTTTGGCTTTGAACAGACGAGGGCATTCTTCGGACAGCCAGCGCCTGCTAATCGTGTCCAAGAGTTCTTTACCTTCCGCGTCGACCGCCCAGGTTTCCCGGCTCATGAGGGTAAAGTGGCAGAACTTGCGGCCGCATCGACGGCAAGAATAAGCCAACCGTGAACCCCGCGACGCCGACCAGTCGAGCATTTTGACCCTGAAATCATGGGTGTCCCAATTGCTTCGCGGCTTGATCATGCAATCCCCCGCTGTTTGTTTGGCAGAGTTGCCGTCCGCATCCGCACTTAGTTCTCCACCGCGCGATGGCGCGCGCGACCGTTCTTCGCCGATGGCTCGGGTTCGATCTTGATAAGCTGGCCGTTGAGCAAAGTGTTGTTCAACAGGCTGATCGCCACCACCACGTCCGCCAGCTCCGCCATTTCGACGAAGCCGAAGCCGCGGCACAGGCCGGAAACTTTGTCACTGATCGCGAGCGCGCCGCGTACCTCGCCGGCACGCGAGAAGTGCGTAAGCAGGTCATGGCTGGTGACCGTGCGGGCGAGATTGCCAACGTACACCTTCGGCATTAACGACCTCCTGTCCTGTTCAAGCAGTCCGGACCAGCCCGGCAGGCGACCGGTGGCGGTCCGTGATGGGGCGTTGATCCGAAAGGCGAGTATCTAAAGGTTATCCTATCCAAAGGCATAAGTATATGCGCCTTGGCGCGAACGCTGGAAAGTGAGCGAGCGCTCGTTTTACGATCACGGGGCGCTTAGTCTACAAAGAGGTATTCGAGCCAGCAAGGAACTCCAACAATGAAATTTATCCTTCACCTGGGTCCCGTCATTCCCGCCACGATGGAAGAGCGCGAGCGCTTGCGGCCAATCGCTCATCGCACCGATCGCACCCAGCAGATGCTCGATGAGATGGTCGAGCTGGCGCAACTCGCCGAGCAGACCGGCTTCGAGATATTGACCTTCTCAGAGCATCACTTCTTCACCGACGGCCTGATCGCCGGCGCCAATCCGACGCCGCACATCCTGAATCTCGCGGCGCATACCAAAAAGATCAGGATCGGACCGCTCGGCTATGTCCTGCCGACGTGGGACCCGATCCGTCTTGCGACTGACGTTGCCTGGGCCGACCAGATGACCAGGGGGCGCGTTGTCGTGGGGTTCGCCCGCGGCGTTTTTCCGCGATGGGTCAACGTGCTCGGCCAGCGCTACGGCGTCGAGCCCTCCGTGCAGGGCGGTGAGGCTGAACTCCATAATCGCGAGGTGTCGCAAGAACTCTTCGAGGTCATCAAGGCCTGCTGGAAGGACGAAGCCTTCTCGTTTAAGGGCAAGTACTATCAAGTCCCGATGCCGGCCGAAGGCATCCCGTGGCCGGCCGCCGATGTAACGGCGCGCTACGGCGCCCCGGGCGAAGTCGACGATAACGGGCTGGTGCGCAAGCTTTCCGTGGTGCCGAAGCCCTATCAAAAGCCGCATCCGCTGTTGTTACAGGCGATGACCTTGACTCGCGAAACCATCGGCTGGACGGCGCAGCAGGGGATCGTGCCGATGATTTTCCTCCCGTTCCCCGAGATGGCGATTCAGGGGGCGCAGTTCTATCGCGACGAGGCGGCCAAAGCCGGACGGCACCTCCGTCTTGGGGAGAGCGTTGGCCTCGCCCGGATTATTTCGCTGGCCGCCACGCGCGAACGAGCCGTCGCGCTGGCGGAACAGGGGATCATGGGCCTGCTGGCGCTGTACCACTCACGCTTCTATCCGAATATCCCCACCCGCATCGAGCCGGTAATGAAATCGGGCATCGCGTTCGTCGGGACGCCGGAGGACGTGCGCCGCCAACTCGCGGCGGTTCAGGCGCAACTCGATCCGGAATACTTTCTGGTCTTCTGCGATCAGGGCTTGCTGCCGCTCGATGAAGTGAAACGTCAGGTCGAGATGTTCGCCGAGCTGATGCCGGAATTCCGCACCGCCGCGGCGCCTGCGAACGGCGGAAGTCTCAATGTCGCCGGGCCGGGGACGGCTTGACCATAACCGGGGTTTGGCGAAGAGCCTTGCTGCGCTAAGGCACCTCGCTCCGACGATCTTGCAGTTTCCGGAAGACGACCTGTTTCGCGCGGTTTGTCACCACCGACGGCTGCGAAGTCTTCGCCAATGATCTGCGCGAAGAAGTGCTCAAGGCGGATGCGCGCGCTCCTCACGCTGTTGACCGCGCGGTCACTGCGGCCATGCACAGATCAAGGATTTTTCGGAGCTGGAAGCGCAGCAATTCAAGCCGGACGCCGACGGTCACCTTTTTCTCGTGACGCCGGCGGAGCTGCGCTCGATCGCGACTGAGGCGGGCCTGCGGCTCGGACAAGTCGACCTCTGGGGGACGCCGATGCTGACCGATCACGCCGCGATGCGCGTGTTCTCCGGCCGCGTCGCGGCTTGCGCTGCGATGGCGCGAATATGTTTCACCCTCGAACGCTTCGCCCATCGACTGCCGGCGCGCGCCAAGGAAAGGCTCTGCATTTCGATCTTCGCGGTTCTGTCGCCCTCGCTTTAGCTAAGTTGTCGCGACTTTCCGCTCCGGAGGCCAACGTCGGAGGCAAATAGCTATACATCAAAGAACTGGTTATATTATGTGATAACAGGCATTAAGGCCAAAATGAGAATTCTGAAGATTTCGCTTTTCGCGTTTGCCGTCGCCGCTCTCGCGATTATCTGGTTACTTCTGCTGAATACGAGTTATACCTGGATCAACTCTTCGAGTAATCTGCGCGTGATTGGCGGCGCGGTGCTCCTGCTGGCGATGGCAGGCGTGACTTTCGCCGTCGTGTCTATCGTAGCCTGGCATGTCGTTGATGGAGTGAAATATCTGTGGAGAAGGTAAAGCGTTGGTCGATGCTTGGCGCAGTCTGCCTGATCGCGATCAATCTGGCGGGATGTTTCGGATGCACTTATATCCCGCCCGGCTATGTCGGCATCAAAGTGAATCTCTACGGCTCTGAGCGCGGTGTGCAGGACATCCCCGTACTGACCGGCCGGATCCTCTACAATCCCTGGACCCAGATGATCTACGACTTTCCCACTTTCCTGCAATATCGCTCCTGGGTCCAAAGTAGTACGGAGGGAGCCCCCTACGATCAAAGCATCACGTTCGTTTCGCAGGACAAAATCCCGGTCAACGTAGACGTCAGTGTTGCCTATCAGTTTCAGGCCGACAAGGTTCCCGAACTGTTTATCAAATTTCGCTCGGAGCCGGATGTGATCGCCGATACTTACGTACGTTCGCGCGTGCGCGACGCGTTCGTGCGCAGCGGCTCAGGGCTCAAGGCCATGGATATCCTTGGCGGCGGGATTGGCTCGCTCGATGCCGACGTACTGAAAACCGTCGATGACGAAATGGCTCCGATCGGAATCCGCTTTGACTATATTTCGGTGCTGAACCGTCCGCGCATACCTGACGCGATCCAGGACGCGATCAACCAGGCGATCGAATCCACCCAGCGGGCGCAGCAGGCGCAAAATCAGGTAGCCGTGGTCAGGGCTGAAGCGGACCAGAAGGTCGCGGCCGCGACCGGCGAGGCCAATGCGATACGTGCGCGGGCCCAAGGCGAAGCCGACGCGCTATTGCTCAAGGCGACGGCCGAGGCCAAAGCCAATCAACTGCTGGCCGCCAGCATCACGCCGGAACTCGTCCGCTGGCAGCAGACCAAGCAATGGAAGGGCGAAGTGCCGACCTACATGGGGGGATCGATGCCGGTGCCTTTCATGCAACTCGACACGCCAGCGGCGTCCGGAGCCGGCAAGTGAGCATCCGTGATCGGCCGGCGGTGTTATCGTTCTGGAGCGCGACCGGATAACCCGCGCGCTGCATGAAGTGCATCCAAAGGCCACAATCCGGCCGACGCCAACGGAGTCAAAGACCTCGATACAGGCCCTTGGTGTGACCGATCGTCGGGCCGCGGGGGCGGAATCGGATGGCAGCCGAATTGCTGATGGTCTATATCAAGGGGAGACGCTCCCTGCCGCCGGGGGCGCGGTTCGTAACGTGAACCGGCGGTCTCGACCCGTAAAGCTACGAACTGAGGTGTGGCGATGGAAATGATTCATATCATGACAAAACATCCCGAAACGATTCACCCCGACGATACGCTGGCGAAAGCCCAGGAGATGATGGATGTCGGCGGATTTCGGCGTCTGCCGGTAGTCAAGGACGGCGCAATAGTCGGGATGCTGACCGAACGGGACCTGCGGCAGCATCGGGGCCATCTGGATTCCACCAGGGTTAACGCTAC
This sequence comes from Binataceae bacterium (SeqCode), assembly GCA_052145175.1. GTDB lineage: Bacteria > Desulfobacterota > Binatia > Binatales > Binataceae > JAJPHI01. Next base: position 13,609 of record JBKQPD010000232.1, read on the forward strand.
CATGAGTGCGCCGGTTTTGTCGGTCACGCCGCATTCGACCGTCCAGGAGGCGGCGCATCTGATGCTGCATCGTAAGGTGGGTGGGTTGCCGGTCGTCGACCGCGGGATTTTGGTTGGCGTGGTTACCACGACCGATATGATTCGCGCGTTTCTGGAGGTGGTCGAGGATTTTGCGAAGACCCACCCGTCCGCGGCGACTGACGCTCCCCGCAAAGCTTAGTCGAGTCCGCGAGCCAGTCGAAGTGGATGACCAGAAATCGTACCGGGTACGCCCATGAAATGTCCAAATCCGCGATGCACCTGCAGGATCGAAGAAGCGCGACACTACTGCTGCGAGGAATGCGAACGCAGCCGCGAGGAACATCAGGAGCGCTGCGCCTGCGGGCATGAGCAGTGTTCGGGACGAGAGTAAGGGGGTCCCGCCGCTCTCTTTTGCAATGCGGCTGCGGCGGCGAGTTCGCGCCGACCCGGCGAGGTGGCGCTGACCACCTACTTCGGTTGCAGTGTTTCGATCTAATCGACGAGCGCCTGCATTCACGACGGGCGTTTCCCGCGCCAGGAAGTTTACGAGGCTAGCGACGGACGAAAGAGCTTTCGCGGGCATCTGGTGGGCGATATGCCGGTCGATGCATTTACTTTTCCTGATCGTGTAAGGCGTCGCTGTTCCCTAAGCCAACTGATTGACGCCGATGGGGGCAGGCAATCGCCTCCGAACGAAACACTTCGCCCAGACCAAGCCCTGAGGGGCTGTCGCCCTCGTCACAAATCGCAAATCCAATTATGGCATGCATGATGCTGTCAGGGAGACCAAGGCGTGGACTCGATCAACAATGTACGAAGCTGAATACCGGGCAAAACTTCGGACGCCGGAGCAAGCGATAGAGCTCGTTCCGCCGCGTGGAACACTCTCGATGGGAATGGCGGTTAGCGAGCCTCCGGCATTATTGCAAGCCCTGGAAGCTCGCGTCCTCGCCGGCGGTATCGAGGAACTCCGTCTTTACTATTCGCACTCGGTCGCGGCCGCCGCTCAGACGATTCTCAAATACGAGTACATGGGGGTGATCAGACCCCACCCGTTCTTTCCCACGATCATCGAGCGATTGCTAGCCGAGCGTGGCCGGCAGGAGCACCGCCAAGTGGTCTACTACATGCCGGGTAACTTCAGCGCGATGCCCGGCATCCTCGCGCAAATCGGAATCGACGCCTTCATTTTGCAGGTTTCGCCGATGGACAAGGCCGGCTTCTTCAGTTGCGGCACCAACGGCGATTACACGATTCCGACCGCGCGTTGCGCGAAACACCTGATACTGGAGGTTAATCCGCGGATGCCCCGGGTGTTCGGCGACTCGGCCATCCATATTACGGAGGTCGAGGCGATCGTGGAGCACGAGAGCTCGCTCGCGGAGCTGCCGATGCGTCCCGCCAATCAAATCGATCAGACTATAGGCGAATTGATCGTCGAGCTGGTGCCCGACCGGGCCACCCTGCAGATTGGCATCGGTGGAGTCCCGAATGCAGTGTGCGCGCATCTTACGAACCATAAGGACCTCGGGCTGCACACCGAGCTGATGTCGCCCGCGGTGGCGGCTTTGATTAAGTCCGGGGCGGTTACCAATAAGTACAAGAGTGTTCATCAGCACAAGAGCGTCTACACATTCGCGATTGGGGACCAGCAGTTCTACGAGTTTCTTGATAACAATTCGAGCATGGCGCTTTATGGGGTCGATTTCGTCAACGACCCGTACATCATCGGTCTGAATGACAACGTTGTTTCGATCAGCGGCTTTCTCGAAGTCGGCCTCGACGGCGAGATCAACGCCGAAGCGATCGGTCAGAATCAATACACCGCTCCTGGCGGTCAACTGGATTTCGTGCGCGGCGCGCAACGGTCCAAGGGCGGAAAATCAATTCTGACCGCGCATTCCACTGCGAGCCACGGCTCGATTTCGCGCATCGTGCCCAGGGTGGCAGGTCCAGCGACTGATCCGCGGTCTGACACGCAATATATCGTGACCGAATACGGCGTCGCCGACCTGCGGGGCAAATCGATCGCGCAACGCGCCGAAGCGCTGATCAACATCGCGCATCCTGATTTCAGAGAAGGACTGGCGGTGCGCGCGAGGGAACTCTTCTGAGCTTGGGAACGAGACCAATGGTGGAGTTCGATCGATGAAGGCAGATTCACAAACCCCGCGTGAAGCGGCGCCGCCCCCAAGCGCCCTCGTAATCTCACTGGCGGAATATCGCAGTTGCAATCCGTTGCCGGCCTCGCGGCTGCGTCTACCCCAGAACCATCTGAAGCGCCGGGAGGAAGCGGCGTTGCGGCGTTCCCTATGGAGACCGCGCAGCAAGGTCGAATGCCACGGCGATTCGCGAGATGGGGACATCACGCAAGGCGGTTCGACCGCAAGCGCTCCCCGCTTCTACGAGTCCAGAATTATTCTGGCCGCCGTCCTGCTGACCTGTATCCTCGCCGTCGCGTTGGGACTTTAGAACTATTTCCGCATCCGCGCTCTGTCATTTGACGCCGAACGGAGCGCCATGCGTGCGCGCGATGGCTGCGAACGTGCGCGCAGCGAGCGCGGCGCCGCTGCCGAGCTGTGCGCGGAGGCGACGGCTGCGATCCTGAGCAGATACTTAAGCACCGTGACTTCGCGGTCTGATGGTCGACGGCTCGGGGAAGCAGGCTTCAGGTGTTTGTCGACTATTACGAACCAACGCTCTTGAAAGCGAGCTCCTGATGTCTGGACCGCGCAGAAAAACTTAGCATTGACGCACGTTCTTCAATGACGCAAATCGCTCGCTAATAGGGTGACGGCGGCACATAAAGCGCCTCTCTGATCGTCGACCAGTGAACCCCCTCATCGATCTCCAGATCTTTAACAACACTCTCGACAAGCAGCTCTTGTTGGTCGAAGACCATGGTGTCGACCGGAGCCACTGAGTCGGTCCACGCGGAAGAGATCAACATCAGTTGTTCATGGTGGTCGTCCTCTCGTTCAGCCTCTTGAAGCTCTCCGATCAGATGAGTCCGCTCCCCCGGCGTGATCGATTTAGGAGGTATCCAAAGTGCGTCGGCGATTTCCTCGCGCGGAACCGGGAATCCGTGTTTGAGTTCCTTTATGACTTTATCGGCCTTGTTCATCTGGCTCAAAAAGTCTTCTTGCGTGACCGGCGCAACGCTGGGGTCCAGCGCGTCGCTCCAGTCAGCTCTTTTTGCCATGTCGAGTCGTTCAATCAATTCCGATTTTTCTTGCGGCGATAAAGAAAAAGAAGCCGGTGCTTCCGTTACTGTTTGCGCGCACGCACACAGTGCGAGAGATGAAAACAAAACCGCGATTACCGGCACTTTGCTACGGATCGGCGAGTACCGGCGCAGATTCATCAATTTTCTTCCTTGCGTTTCCCGGCGATGGTGAAAACTTCCCGGCCCATCCGAATTAGGACAATACCAACGTTTCTGATCGGCGATAAATATAAAATACGTTTCAAAAGGAGCGCCAAGGTCGATATTTCTCCGAAAAAATCGGCAACGGTTTACGTAAAATTGTCGAAACTGCCACAGACCTGTCATACGAATCGATGTAACTGGAAGCACCTCCAAGACTCCCTCTTGCAGGGGAGCGAAACTTCGTGGGTTCCGTCTCGAAGGGGAGCAGAGACGCATTCATATAATCAAGCGTATTTGCGGGCTTCCAGCGCGCCGCGGCCTAAGTTGAACTTTCATCTGATCCTACTCGGTTTTGCGGCTGCCACGCTGGTTGTGACTACCGGTGTCGGTGGCGGGGCACTGATGGCACCCGCCCTAATTCTCGGCTGCGGGATGTCACCTCCAGTCGCGGTTGGCACAGACCTTATATACGCGGCTCTGACGAAGACAGGGGCACTGTGGATCTACACCAGGCGAGGACGAGTCCATTGGCGGATCGTTCTTCTGATGCTTGCTGGCAGCGTGCCTGCGACACTCGCTGCAAGCGCTGCTCTATGGCTAGTACGCGGCGATAACATCGTCATCTATCATATTGTAGATGTTTCGCTGGGTGGGGCGCTCTGCTTGAGTTCAGTTGCGATCGCCTTCGGCGAGCCGATTCGAAGTCTTACTTCAACACGCGCAGGTAAAGGGCCGCGATTTGATGCGATCTCAAACTGGGTCTGTTGTCATCGCACTGTCCTCGTCGTGATACTTGGTGTAGTGGTTGGTCTCCTTGTCCCTCTCTCCTCCGTCGGAACCGGCGCTATAGGAGTCGCGGCCTTAATGTTGTTATTCCCCTCGATTAGTCCGAGCGAAATCGTCGGGACCGATATAGCCTATGGTCTCTTCCTCGCCGCAACAGCGGGTCTGGGTCATTTGCTGTTGCGTAACGTCGATTTCGGGGCGCTTTCCAGCCTGCTGATTGGAATGGTACCTGGAGTATACGTCGGCGGACTTTTCGCGGGGTCCCTGTCTGAAACAGTACTTCGACCAATCATATCACTGGCGCTGCTAGGAGCCGCGGTCAAACTGTTCGGCTTCTAATCTTAACCGAAGCAAAATTGCGTTCATCGGAGCGAGACCGACTGCGGATCGCGAAAGGAAACCCGCCACACGGTACCGTGCGCGTCCTCGGTGACGAAAAGCGAGCCGTCATGGCCAACCGCGACACCCACCGGGCGACCCCACACGCTGCCGTCATCAGTAACGAAGCCGGTCATAAAATCGTCGTACTCCCCGGTGGCCTTTCCATGATTCATGATAACGCGAATCAGCTTGTAACCGGTACGACGAGATCGGTTCCATGAGCCATGCTCGGCCGCGAATGCGTCGCCCCGATAGTCCGGCGGGAACTGCGCGCTATTGTAGAAAGTCATTTCTAGCGACGCGGAATGAGCCTGCAGGAGAACGTCGGGCACGATTACGCGGTCTTTCAGTTCCGGATGCTCCCCGCGATGATGCGGGTCCTCATGGCCGCCGAGGTAGAACCAGGGCCATCCGTAAAACCCGCCTTCGCGAACACTCGTGATGTAATCGGGCGGGAGGTTGTCGCCGAGTCCGTCGCGCTCGTTAGTGGAGCACCAGAGAGCGCCAGTGAGCGGATTGATAGCCATGCCGACGCAATTGCGGAGTCCGCTGGCGAAGACGCGAGCCTCTGTGCCGTCGGGCTTGAACTCCAGAACGTCCGCCCGGTCGTGCTCCGTCGCTTTCAGGCCGGCCAGCCCATGCCGCTCGGCGAAGGCGACCGCCGAATCCCAATAGCTCATCGGGATCTTCCGTTCGCTTGGAATTTCGGGCTGATCGCCGGGGGCGAGATTCTCCGCGTCATTGGTGCGCGAACCGACCGAGACGAACATCCGCGATCCGTCCGGCGAGAAGACAATATCGCGCGTCCAGTGACCGCCACCGCGGAGGTGGCCACCCGATGGAATGCTGGCGACGACCATTTGCGCCGGACCGCGTGCCACGAGGTCACCATTGCGGTAAGGAAAGCGGACCACTGAACCAGTGTTGGCGACGTAGACGAATTGCGGATTGGGACCCGGCGGCCAGAACCCGATGCCGAAGGGCAGGGTCAGCCCGGACGCGAAGACCTCCTGCCGCGGCACTGTCCCGGCGCCATCGGAGGCCCGCAGCAAACGAATTCGGCCGGGATTGCTTTCACTGATAAAGAGATCACCATTCGGCGCTACGCGCACTGCGCGTGGATCGTCGAGGCCGCTGGCGAACTCGGTGACCGTAAATCCGGGAGGAACTTTTGGTTCAGCACCGGGTGGACGCGGCACTATGTGGGGACCGTTGCCGGCCGATTCAGTTGCGAAGGGCGGCGGCAAGTCGGCGACGGTTATCTTGCGACGGACGCCGGGCGCATCGTCGTGCCAGTCGCCGAAGGCTTTTGTGCCGGTAAGCACCGCCTGTGTATCAGCAGCCTGGATGTTCGGGACGGGCGCCACCAAGACAATGGCACAGGCTGCGACGATCACGGTGATAACTCTCTTCATCGGCTAATCCCGCATTGGCTGGTCGAAGGCTATCCCCTTAGTGAGCGGCATTCGATTGCCGCCGGTCGCCCAGCGATATCTATCCCTTTGCTAGCCATCAGCCGTCACGCATCTTCGCTTCGCTCGGCCCACTCCTTCGCCTTGGCAATCGCGATGCGGATCGGCTTGCCCTCATCATAACGGTCTTTTCAGCGGAGCGTTACCTGATTTAACAATCTGATAAGTTCTGAGTGCTAAATGTTGCTTCAATATGGTGTCGATGGCATCATTTTATTACTGGTTGACCGACCCGAATTCTTATCGAGGGCGTATATGGACGGCGATGTCCATTTCGCTGTTGGAATTGAGCGGGCGGTAAATAGTCATTTAAGCGGGCTTCTCGCTGTCGTCAACCTTGCGATTGAAGTGCGCGTCGTGAGCGCTCAGCGCGGCGACCAGGATCGGCATCGCGCGATAGCCGACGACTTTACGGAAGCCGCGTTCGGCTTCGAGCACGCCAGCGGCGGTCCAGCGCAGCACCATGGCGCCATTCTGCCAGCGTTTGACCCGGCGGCCGATCTCGCGCAGACGGACGCCCGCCGTCACGACGGCCCCCGCGTTTAAATAATTACGTCGTGAGTGTCTCTGCCCAAGCTCATTGGGTCCCAAGTCACAGAACACCAGACACCATGCCCCCATTTGCCGACGGTCTGATGTTCGTGCGAGTCTAAAATTGAGGCGCCTAGAATGGAGATTGCGGATTAGGATTCCTTCTCCTTCAGGCGAGGATGTCTATGACTTCCCGAAAGGACAATGGGATTGTCCATCTCAGCAGCCGCTACTCCGTTCCAGATACGCTGACGCGGCTCGAATCCCTGCTGGAGGCGCGCGGTCTCGCGGTATTTGGCCGCGTGGATCATAGCGGCGAGGCCGAAAGAGTCGGCTTAAAGATGCGCCCGACCCGACTGATTATCTTCGGGAGCCCCAAGGCTGGCACTCCGCTGATGGTCGCTTCGCCGACGCTCGCGATTGACCTGCCCTTGAAGGCGTTGATCTGGGAGGACGCCGAGGGCAAGGTGTGGCTTTCCTACAACAGTCCTGAGTACCTCCAGCAACGGCACGACGTGCCTGGCGAACTCGTAAAGAACATTACCGGTATCGGCGCGCTGCTTCAAAAGGCAGTGGAATGAATTCCCGAGCGCAGGTTTTTCCTTTGCCCGCTGATTCATGACAGAGCAAACAGGGCGCGACTTTCGGTCAGCAAGCGGCGAGAATCCCAACCGCGCCCGCGATCACCTTGCGAACGAACGCACGTTTCTCGCCTGGGTGCGCACCGGCGTCGCCATCGTCGTATTCGGCTTTGCGATTGGCCGCTTCGCCATCGCTATCCGCGAGCTTATGCGGAATCAGGGGCTAGCTTCACGCACAGGCGGATTTTCGGTCTGGCTCGGGACAATCGCGATCCTCGCGGGCGTGCTGCTGACTCTGGCGGGCTTATTTCGCTACCGCCGAACTCGTGACGATTTGGAAGCCGGCAGATTCGAACCTGCCGGCTTCGTCTTCGATCTGGTTGGAATTCTCACCGCCTTGTTCGGCCTTGTGCTCGCCGGATACCTGATTTACATCGGCCTGCGAGTGTAAAAATCACCGGGGTTCCAAAAAATGCGTATCGCTGAAATACAGTGCGGCTCTCAGTAAAGATGCCGGCCGCCGTCGACTCGAATGCATTCTCCGGTAACGAAATCGGTTTCAATCAGGAACCTCACTGCCTCTGCGATTTCTTCCGCGCCGCCCCATCGGCCGAGCGGCGTCGCTTCCATTACCTTGTCAGCATCTTTGGTTCCGTCTTCTTTGACGATACTTTCGGAAGTTCGCTTTCACTGACCATGCCATCCACCCTAGCCCCGATCCGCCTCGATGCTGGCAGAAATGTCTGTTCCTCGCGGAGCGGACATCCGTCTTGCGACGGAGGGATACATTGTCCGAGGGCTTTTAGACGACTCGTTGCCGACTCGCCCTACCTCGAAGGATACTGCCGATGGGACAGCAGGTTCGGTCGGCTGACGCCGCCGAACAATCACACACGCGACTTCATGTCGCACTCACTCGTAGAACCCGTCGGCAGGAACAACGCAGCGGCGCTTCTGAAACGCTTCGCTGAAGCTCGGCAGACGCTCCAGCGTCTCCAGCCTTGGCGTTGATACATTGAGCGGCGCGCCGATTGTCCCGCGCCCACCGATTCACCAAGCCCCAGCGCGCCGGCCGCGCTTTCCGGCACTCGAACTCTGAAGTAACGATGAAGTGCTCGTCGGTCGGGGCGAGATTGAAACGGGGCCGGTAAGTCGTCGCCACTTCGCTCTCGCCGTCGATGCCGAGCGTCTCCGCAACACGTCGCCACTGATCCCAAGTAAGGGTGAATCTTCCACACATGAGCCAACTTATGCCCGATCGAAGGCCGTATCTGCTTACAAGGCTCGGCCGTCAGTTAAGTATTCCCAATGGGACTCAAAGGATTAGCGCAATAGTTATAGGCGGAGGTAAAGAAATCACCAAATCGTTTCGGAAGGCTAGAGAGGAGCTTGCGCCTTGTGTTTTTGTTTGATTAGGTTGTTATATAAGCAGTAAGGTTGTTATAGATGAAAAAAGTCATATGTCTTTTCGATGACAATGGCACCGAGGTTTTGATGAGTTTGGACAACTGGGGTAGTGGCGTTGACCGCCTTTTCCGCAGATGGGTGCGCGAGGGTGAAGCATGGCGGTGCATTGAAACCGGTAGAACGGCTCGCCAGCAGAGGCGATTCAACCGCATCTTCAGAAAGCCAGTCTCACGGTCGTTCAATTAGTTCAAAGTGCACGACCGAAGTACTGCAGGCCGTGCGCGTCCCAAATGCGTTGGACCGTGGCAGGACTGACCCCTTGCGCTTTCGCCATGGTCCGCGTGCTCCAGTGCGTGGCCGCGCGCGGCCGGGTCTGCGTCGTGGCCGCCACGATCTTCCGCACCTTGGCGCGGCCGATGGTGGCTGGCCGGCCACGACCCGGACAGCCGGAGCCGCACCAATAGAATTCACACGCGGCGGCGACTCCTGTAATCTGTCGACGCGTGATCACGAACAGTCGACGGATTGCTCGCTGTTTTCTCGTCTGCATCTGCATCGCGATACTGCCTGCCGGATGTTCGAGCACCCCGGCACCCAACGAGCGGGGCGCCGCTTCGCCCGCTAGTCTCGCGGCGGAACCGCGGGTCGCCGACGTCCTCGGGAACTCCTGCTTCGATTGCCATTCCGACCAGGGCAGCGGTTCCTGGAATGCGAAACTTGCGCCTACGTATCTGTTTGGCGCCCACAAGGCGCGCGAGGTGCTGAATTTCTCCAACTGGTCGGCACTGGACGCCAAGCAGCGGAGCGCGATCGCCGCGGCGATCACAACCGCCGTTGAGAGCGGCTCGATGCCGCCCGGCGATTACGCGTTCCTCCACCCGTCGGCCAGGTTGGATGACGAACAAAAGAAGCTCGTGACCCAATGGGCCGCGGCGCAAACCGCGCTCCCGGCGCATTGACCCGCCTGACGGAAGATTCCTAACGCTGCATGATCTTTCGGCAACCCCGTAGCGGGAAGCGGTTCTTCCATTTAGACTGAAGCTCCCTGTCGTTCTTGCCCACCAATAGTTGAATGCAACGCCGCGGGACCCGATTGCCCGTTGCCGGAGTGTGAACGAATGAAGATCGGAGGAGCAGCGGGCACGTTTCCCTCTCACCGCTATCATCAATCCGTTATCACCGATGCGCTACGGGCCCATTGGGGTGACAAGCTCGAACGGCCTGAGCTCCTCACTCGCCTGCATTCGCGAACCGGGGTCGATTATCGCAACCTGGCCTTTCCGCTTCCGGATTACGCGCGCTTCGAGCGCTGGGGCCAGGCCAACGCCGCCTGGCTCGAAGTCGCCGAGCAACTCGGTGAAGCGGCCCTGGATGCCGCATTGGAACGAGCCGGTCTCAAACGACGCGACCTCGACGCGCTCTTTGTCGTTTCAATCACGGGCGTGGCGAGTCCCTCGCTTGACGCACGCCTGATCAACCGGATGACCCTGCGGCCCGATATCAAGCGGACCCCGATTTTTGGCCTCGGTTGTGTGGGTGGCGCGGTCGGCCTGACCCGCGCCGCTGACTACGTGCGCGCCTATCCCGCCCAGACCGCCGCTCTGCTGGCGGTCGAAGTCTGCTCGCTGACGCTGCAGCATGACGATATGTCGACGCCCAACCTGATTTCATCCGGGCTCTTTGCGGATGGCGCCGCCGCCGCGATCATGGTTGGTGCGGATCGATCTTCCGCCGGACCCGCGATTCTCGGTACGCGTTCCGTCTTCTATCCGGATTCGGAAGCGATCATGGGCTGGGACATCTCCGAGAGAGGCTTCCGGATCGTGCTTTCGCCGCAACTGCCGGAATTTATCCGGAATCGTCTGGGTGCGGATCTCGATCGCTTTCTCGCGGACTTTGCGCTCAGCCGCAATGATATCGGCAACTGGGTGATTCATACCGGGGGACCCAAAATTCTGGAGGCGGTCGAGCGCGGACTGGGTCTCGCTGATCGTGACCTCAGGCTCTCCTGGGACAGTCTGCGCCGGCACGGCAATATATCGTCGGCGTCCGTGCTGCTTGTGCTGGAAGAGACTATGCTGTCCTGCCGTCCGGCGCCGGGCACCCTCGGTATCCTTGCCGCGATGGGTCCCGGGTTTTCCTCCGAGTTCATTCTGCTGCGATGGTGACCAACGCCTGTGGAGGGCTCAGCTCAGAATGACGGAAAAGCGTATTTTAGTTGGAAGTTACATTCAGCCGATACGCCCCTCAAGTCATTCTGAGCGAAGCGAAGAATCTCGCGCACCCGTAGACTCATTTTGAGCTGTTAGGGAACCTCTGCACAAGCCCGATTTGTCATCCTGAGCCGGCGAGCCAGGGGGCGGCCGAGTCAGCGAGGCGCGGCCAAAACGCGATAGCCGTGTCGAAGGATCAACGCGAAGCGATTTTGAAGTATTCTCTTGTGCAGAGCCTCCTTAGCGGGATTTCGAAACAGCAATATCATGTCGATAGTCACGAGGAGCCGATTCGCCAGTGCCGGTGCTCTACTGCTGGCGCTGGTCGCACTGGTATCCCTGCGCGCGATCGCCGCCGACCTTGTTCCGCAAGGGAAAGTCGCCGCACTCGAACTGGATCCCGCGAAAACCGTCATTACCTACTCGCTGGACGGCTGGCCGCATCACACGGACGGAACCTTCAAGCTGAAGCACGGGCTGATCGGGCTTGATCCCGCCACCGGCAAAATGGATGGAGCGATTACCGTCGATGCGGCGAGCGGCAACAGTGGCCATTCAATTCGTGATGATCGGATGAAGTCGAGTGTCCTTGAGACGGATAAATTTCCGGAAATCAGCTTTGCCCCGCGACTAGTCGTAAGTCATGGCGGCATCGAAAAAGAATTCCCGGTCAAGGTCGAGGGTCTGATGTTGCTGCACGGCGTCCAACACGATCTGACCGTCGACGCCACGGTCAGCCGCGACGGGAATAACGTGACGATTCACTGCGATTTTGTGATTCCCTATGTTGCGTGGGGTCTCGAAGATCCGAGCATCATGATGTTCAAGGTCGCCAAGGAGGTGGCGATCGACGTCACCACCGTCGCGCGCCTGAGCTGGCAACCCGCAAGCTGAGTTCGAGCTCGAGAATCGAAAGCGATGCTGCGGCGCGCCCTGTCGAGAAGCTGTAACAAGGCAGCCCTGACACGACCGGCTGGGACTCCAACCGTATATACTTTAATCAGCGAAGTTGAGGCGCGTCGGCGAAAAAATCGTCAATCATTATCTGGTCAAACGACCGAGGGCAGGCATCGGGAAAGGCTGATAACGGCATACCTGTCTCGTCACTTGCTGCCGCACGTGCGCGCCCATAGCACTGCGCTACAACTTCGTCGATTTTTCCCTGAAAAATGCCCGGTGATTCTTCAAGCAAATCGCTGATATCTTCGCGCGCTGCCATCGCTTCCAGCTCTTCGGCCACGCGATCCCAATCTAGCGTGGAAGTCGTATTGCGGTTGCGCAGCGCCGCCTGGATGTTTGCCATTTAGTGCGTGACGCCGAGCAGTTCCACTTCGAAAATCAGAGTCGCGTTCGGCGGGATCACGCCGCCCGCACCGCCCTGGCCATAGCCGAGTGCGGGCGGGACGATTAGCTCGCGCACGCCGCCGACTTTCATCCCTTGTACCCCTTCATCCCAACCTTGGATGACCCGACCTTGTCCAAGCGCAAATTGAAACGGTTGGCCACGGTCCTTGCTGGAATCAAATTTCTGCCCTTTGCTTCCGTCAGGTTTTTGCAGCCAGCCCGTGTAATGAACTGACACCTGATCGCCGGTTTTGGCAACATCGCCGTTACCGACGGTGAGATCCACATATTGCAGTCCGGAAGGAGTAGTAACTTTTGCAGCAGACATAGTTTGTGTAGTCCAAAGCAGCGCGTAGGCAATCACCACCCACAGGCCAAGCGTCAGTTTTTCTACCTTGGTTGTTCTTGACATAATTTTTCTTAAAATCGTATCTCGCGGAGTCGAATTCAATCAGTTCCGACTATCCTGCCGTTGGCCCGATTTGCGACACAACACGCTCGTGACTTACCGCAGCCTTTGCCTTGGCGCCGGCCGGTCGCCTGGTTGACGGGTGTATCGCCTTTTATTCAACGCTCCCAACAAGAGCACAGCCCGGTTCGAATATCGCTTTGGACCGACTACCGCCGCAGGCGTTCACCGCCTATGGCTTGTAGAGCATCATTTAGCATGTCGCGCACTTTCCCATGGGCTCCGGCACCGGCTGCTAGTCGAATGTCGCCCTGCCCCCGCACAATCAACAATACCACTTGATCATTCTTCAGGTCTTCCGACACGACGCGGACAAATACTCGAGCAGTCGCATCGAGAGTTTGCTCTTCCAATTCATTCAGACGTCTCAGGCATTGCGACAGGATCACTCGCGCATTGAGTCCGGCGCTCTCAGATGCGCCCAGCCTCATCTTGCGGCCATCGCGGACCAGCAGCAGGATCTCGCCGTCGAACTCCTCCGCCGCGGCCGCCACGACGGCCTGCAGAGCCGAGCGATCGAAGGGTTGTGATTCCTCTGCCACCAGTGCACCAAGCCAAAGTATAACAGGCCATGAGGAATTCGACTATGGAGACTGAGGGCAGGGCCGTCGAACACGCCTGCAGTAGGGGCCTACCGGCGCTTGCACCGATCGACCTGACACCGGTCTTTCCGCGAGAACGCGCGACTGGCTGCAAAAGATTACCGGGGCGGCAGGCCAGGACTTCCTACTTGGTGTCGAACTCGAAGATGATTTGGTGGGCGCCGTGGCTTTCGGCGAGGCGCGCGAGGCCCCGTGATTTTGTGATTCCCTACGTTGCGTGGGGTCTCGAAGATCCGAGCATCATGATGTTCAAGGTCGCCAAAGAAGTGGCGATTGACGTGACTACGGTCGGACATCTGAGCTGGCAACCCGCCGGCATCCATTTTGGCGCGTAGGGTTTCACCAGTATCACCGATTGGTGATATTCTTGTAGACATGAAACGCGCGACCGTCACCATACCCGACGACCTCGCAAAAGCGGTGGACAGCTATGTCCGGGCTCAGGAAGCACCCCCTCCGCTGACTGCTGTCGTTCAGGCTGCGCTACGCGAATATCTTGCGGAGCGCGGATATCTGCGGGCTCCGGCTCGGCCGCTACGCATCACGCCGGCACAGAAGGGCAGTAGGCGGCACGATGTCTTTAGTCAGCGAAGTTGAGGCGCGTCGGCGAAAAAGTCGTCAGTCATTGGCAGGCGAGCTGAGAGTTTGTTGTGGTTCCAAGAGCAGCTGCAAGTCTTTAAACTAAGCAGGATGAAGCTCAAAGATTTTCAGGTGCGCGAATTCCGAAGCGTCTGGGATTCTGGTCTCATCGCCGTGGACGAAGTTGCATGTCTCGTGGGGAAGAATGAGGCGGGTAAGACCGCGCTCCTAAAAGCCCTCTATCGGCTCAATCCCATTGTTTCGGATGATGCATCTTTCGATGTGACCACCGACTATCCCCGTAAGGAGGTCGGCGACTACCGGCACGACGTAGAATCACAAAACCGCCCGCCGGCGACAGCTATACAGGCGAGATTCGAGCTAGACGACGATGATACCAAAGCGGTCGCGAAAGTATTTGGCGAAGAGGCACTCTCCTCGCGGCGGCTTACTCTTTCTAAGGGATACGCGAACCGGCGTACTTCTGAGCTTGACTTCGACGAACAAGCAGCCCGAAACCACCTTGCTGAAAGCCCCGACCTAGCGGGCAATCTCCGCGAACAACTTCGAGCTGCTACGGATTGGCACGCCTTCGCTGCGGCCCTAGAAGCGGCTGAAGCTACAGCCGAAGTGACACGGCTTAGCGAGCTGATTGCAAAATTTGAGGATGGTCAAGCCTCGCACTACGCATTCAATGGAATTTTGACTTCACGCGTACCAAAGTTCTTGTACTTCGATGAATACTATCAGTTAACGGGGCATGAGAACGTCCCGGCTTTGATCAAGAGAAGAAACGACAAGAAGCTCGTCAAAAGTGACTACCCTTTAATTGGTCTGGTGAATCTCGCCCGAATCAAACTTGATGACCTATTAAACGTGAAGCGCACCTTGGAGCTCACCAGCATGTTAGAGGGGGCGGGGAACCATCTGTCGCGGCAGATCCTCAGCTACTGGTCGCAGAACAAGCACCTCCAGATGAAATTCGACGTACGAGAGGCAAAACCGGAAGACCCAGAGCACATGCGAACCGGCGCTAACATTTGGGGTCAGGTGTACGATTCCGTGCACTGGGCGACCACCGAACTCGGATCTCGCTCTCGAGGTTTCGTCTGGTTTTTCTCGTTTCTAGCTTGGTACGAGGATGTAAAGCGCAATCGGGAAACCGTGATTTTGCTTCTAGATGAGCCAGGTCTTTCCCTGCATGGAATGGCTCAAGCAGATCTCCTTCGCTATATCGAGCAAGAGCTCAAGCCCTACCATCAAGTCATATATACGACACATTCTCCTTTCATGGTCGATCCTCACCATTTTGAGCGGGTTCGCATCGTGCAAGATAAAAGCATCGATGCGTCGGAGCCCCTTCCGAAGGAGGAAGACGGTACTAAGGTGTTGACGGACGTGTTCGACGCATCCGAAGACAGTCTGTTCCCGCTTCAAGGTGCGCTTGGTTATGAGATCCACCAAACGCTATTTGTCGGACCGAATTGTCTCGTAGTAGAAGGCCCCGCAGATCTCCTGTTCCTAGAGGGGATGAGCAGCATAATCGAACGCGAAGGCGGCACAGGGATCAGTCCCAAGTGGACTATCACGCCAGTCGGAGGGATCGGGAAGGTGCCTACCTTCGTGGCACTTCTTGCACCTCAGAAAGGACTAAGAATCGCCACATTATTGGATATCCAAGCTGGGGATCAACAGGTAATTGAGGCCTTGTACAAAAGAAAGCTGCTGCAAAAAAAACGGGTTCTTACGTACGCCTACTTTATAAGAACTCGCGAAGCAGACGTCGAAGATATGTTCGAGCGGGAATTTTATTTGACGCTAGTTAACGGCGAATATGCTGCCCAATTGAAGCGGCCGTTCGCGGTGGGCGACCTCAACGTAAACCTACCCCGGGTTGTGCGAGCGATAGACGAACTCTTAGACAAAGAGCCACTAAAGAAAGGTGAATTTGGACATTTCCGCCCAGCGCGGTACTTCTCCGAGCATCTTGTGGAGTTGGCCCCACATATCTCCGCCGCCACCAAAGAGCGCTTCGTGGCCGCCTTCGAGAGTTTAAATCGACTTCTCATGTAGCTCTTTCGGTAGCGGAATATGCACTCGAATCGGCTCGACTTGACCAAACTATCGACGCCTCTATAGGGCTTCTATTTAGTATCGAATTCGAAGATGATCTGGCGGGCGTCGTGGCTTTCGGTGAGGCGCGCGAGGCACATCGCGGTGACTGCATCATCCGGGCGTTCCGCCAGCAGCACGCGTAGTAAAGATTCAGGCGACGAGCCCTCGTGCAAGGCGGCAATCGCCTGAGCGAAGCGATCATAGTAGGAAGGATCGACCCCGTCGTTCGCGCGGCCGACGATCTCCGCGACGGCCACCGCCTGACCCTTGCCCTTGACCCTGACCAGACCGATTTCGCGCGTGATATAGCCGGCGCCGGCCTCGTCGAGCGTGACCTGGTTGAGCAGGATATTCACCTTGAAGTGGCGCGTGAGCCCCTCGAGACGAGAGGCGAAATTGACCACGTCGCCGACCAGGGAATAGCTGAAATGGCGTTCACCGCCCAGGTTGCCCACGATCGCCTCGCCGGTCGCGATACCGATCCCGATCCGCGTTGCCGCAAAGCGTTCGTCGCGGGCCGCCAGCGCCTTGAGTTCCGCGAGCATCGTGAGCGCGCACTCAATCGAGGCGCGCGCCGGATTGGCCGGCTTCAACGGTGGTCCCCAGAACGCCATGATGCCGTCGCCCATTAGCTTGTCGACCACACCGCCGCTGCGCAGAATCACCTCGGTCATCACCGACATGTAGGTATTCAGCATCGCGACCAGCGGTTCCGGCTCGAGGCGTTCGGCGAGTTCCGTGAACCCGATGATATCCGCGAACAGTACGCTCAGATGCTCGCGCTGGCCACCCAACTTGAGACCCTCGGGGTTATCGACCACGGAGCTGAGCACTTCCGGATGCAGGTACATCTCGAAGGCCGAGCGCAGGAAACGTTTTTCGCTGCCCTCGGTCCGGTAGCGATAGCTGATCCCCGCAAGGTAACTAAAAATCAGGGCGAACAGCGGAAAGACCATCCCGAGCAGCGCGCCGGTAGTCTCGAAGCGCCAGAGCGCATAGCCGACATAGGAGAGCGCGAAGACGGCGAGGAGCCCGACACTCGCCCCGGCGCCCATGAAGGCCACCGCGACCCCGATCGCGATGCCGAAGACCCAGCCGGCCATTTTTTCCTCGCCGCGCTGGTTGACCGACTGATGAATGAAATCGCCGGTCAGCATATTATCGGCGGCGGTGGCCTGCAATTCGATTCCAGGGAAATCGCTACCCAGCGGGGTTACGAAGCGATCGCCCAGCGCGTGTGCCGTGACGCCAACCATCACGATTTTGCCCCACACGGCGTTCGTCGGAATCTGGTTGTTGATGATCGCGGCGACTGAGTAGTGCGGCATCGTGCCGGCCGGGCCAAGATAATGGAGCATCATCCGGCCATTCTCGTCGACCGGAATGGCTTCGTCGCCAAGGGCGGCGCTCTTGACCCCTGTCGGGCCAATCTCCAGCGCCAACGAAGGATGGTCGCGGTAGGCTTGCGCCACGGCGAGGAAGAGTGGTGCGCAGTAACGGCCGTTGAAAAGCACGACCGCGGGATACGACCGCACCTTGCCGTCCTCGTCCTCGTCGATATCGGCGTAGGCGGTGCCCCGCGCGGCGCGGTTCAGCAGGGCTAGCGGTGGCTGGTAAGCGTAAGCGAGCGTCGGTGATTGGGTAGGGCCGGGACGCTTGATGACGACGTTATAGTCAACCGGCGGCGGAGCCAGAAACGCCGAATGCGAAGCCGCTTGATCCGGCAGGCGAGTAGATCCGCCCAGATGGTGATTGAAGGGGAAGCCGATGTACGTGGCCCCCTGGGCGTTCATGGCCCGGGCAAAGGCTTCGTCACTACTCGTCCCGACGACGTCGGCGATGCCGGGCCCGTTGAAGCCATCGCCGCGGAGTTGCGCGCCGATCGCTTCGCGTTCAACGTCGGCCGGGTCGCGTTCACTGAAGAAGACGTCAAAGCCAATGACTTTGGCGCCGTCCCGGGCGAGGGCGTTGACCAGGTTGGCCTCGACCGAGCGTGACCAGGGGAAGCGGCCCAGCGCGGCGACACTCTGGTCGTCGATTTGCGCGATGACGACGTTCCCGCTCGGTGGTGACGGGCGAAAAACGTGATAGACGATGAAATCGGTGACCAGCGGATCAAATTGCGCGATCGGTCCAATAAACTGATGATTGAAGAACTTATTTTTATCGAGCAGCGCTGCGCACACCAGTGCGGCGACCGCCCAGCCGATCGTCTTGAACGCCCGCCAGCGCTGGTTGACCGCGCCCCCAGCCATTTAGTCCCCCACCGGCGAAGCCTGGCCCCCGTCCCACGGCTTGACAACCTCAGGGGAACGCCAGCATCCGCGGGGCGAGCCGCGTCTAACTTCTTTCATCAGTCTGCGACCAAGCTTATCGCGCCGGCGCGTCCACCGCTATTCTCCGTATTCGCACAATTATGCGCTATGAGCATGAGTTCATGGTTAAAGCGGAATCAGCCGGCAGGAGGCGAGGACGATGTTTGATTAATGGGTCGAGGCCTGGCAGTTGCGTGATTTGGTGTTGCGCAAGGAAGTCCGTCCGCGCGAAGTGGCCGACTTCTTCCTGGCGCGTATCGAGCGTCTCAATCCGGCGTACGGGGCGTTCATGACCGTGACCGCCGAGCGGGCGCGCGACGACGCCGACCGCCTCGAACGGCTCACCGACGGCGAACGCGCGGCGCTGCCGCTGCTGGGGGTCGCCTATTCGCTGAAGGACCTGACGTGGACCAACGGTATCCGCACAACGCTCGGTTCGGCCAACTTCGCGAACTTCGTCCCGCGCGCCGACCAGGAATACGCCGCGCGGATCAAGGCCGCCGGCGGTATCCTCCTGGGCAAGACCACCACACCCGAGTTTGGGGGCAAGCCGACCACCGAGGGTGGGCTCTGCCCGGCGGCGCGGAACCCGTGGAATCCCGCGCACACGGCCGGCGGGTCGAGCGGCGGCGCCGCGGCGGCCGTCGCGCTGGGGCTGAACCCTATCGCCGAGGGCAGCGACGGCGGCGGCTCGATCCGCATCCCGGCCGCCTGCTGCGGCATCGTCGGGATCAAACCGTCGCGCGGGCGGGTCTCCAACGCCCCGGTGATGGGGGAGGGCTGGGCCGGGTTCGCCACCAATGGGCCGCTGGCGCGGTCGGTGCGCGACGCCGCTATCCTGCTCGACGTGATGGCCGGCGCGGCCGTCGGTGATCCATACAGCGCGCCGCCGCCACCCCATCGCTTCGTTGACGCGCTCAAGCTGCGGCCGCGTCGCCTGCGGCTCGCGACCCTCGCGCATAGCTCGCTAGGTGCCGTCGAGGACGACGTCCGCACCGCATTCGAGGAAGCTTGCGGCACTTTGCGCGCGCTGGGTCACGAGCTCGAACCGCTCCAGCTCGATCCGGCGGCCCAATTGAAAGAGATCGCGCAAAAACTCATTTGTGCGGGAATCAGCTCAATCCCGGTCAAGCATCCGGAGCTGATGGACCCGGCGGTACGCGCGTCATGGGAGAGTGGGCGGGCGCTCAGCGCCGCCGAGTACATCGCGACGGTTGCGCGGATGCATAACGTATCGCGCGGTATCATCAATGAGCTGATGCCCTACGACGCGCTGCTGACCCCGACGCTGCCGCGCCCCGCCGTGAAGCTGGGCACGCTCTACGCGCGGCCTGAACAGGCGCTTGACGATACCTTTGGCTGGATTCCCTTTACCTTTCCTTACAATGCGACCGGCCAGCCGGCACTGTCGATCCCCAACGGATTCACCCGCGGGCGCCTGCCGATCGGTTTGCAGATCGTGGGCCGGCCCAACGACGAGATCACGATAATCGCGCTGGCCGCGCAGTTCGAGGAGGCGCGTCCGTGGCGCGATCAGCGTCCGGCGGTGGATTAGGTGGGGTTGTCGGCCATCAGCTCGTGGATCCCGTCCGCGGTGGCCACCTCGGGCGCCCATCCGAGGACCTCGCGCGCCTGTGCGATATCGGCGAGGGTGTCGCGCGCATCGCCGGGCCGCCGCTCGAGATGAATCACCGGACCGCCGATCATCGCGGCGATTTGGGCGACACTGAGGTTCCGCCCGCGCCCGATATTCAGCGCGCGGCCGTCCGCGATCGCGGAGTCCATCGCGAGCAGGTTCGCGCGCACCGCGTCGCGGACGTGCGTGAAGTCGCGCGTCTGGCTGCCGTCGCCGTGGATCGTCAGTGGCAGTCCGCGGCGGCGTTGATCGAGAAAAACGCCGATCACCGTCACGTACGCACCCGCGATCGCCATCCGTGGGCCATAGACGTTGAAGTAACGCAGCGTTAGCGTTTGCATCCCGTACAGGCGATGGAAGAGCCGCGTATATTGCTCACCGGTCAGCTTCTGTAAGGCATACGGATTAAGCGGATTCGGGTTCATCGATTCGCGCAGGGGAATTACCGGTTGATCGCCATAGACCGCCGACGAACCCGAAAAGACGACGCGCCGGACGCGCGCGTCGCGCGCCGCGAGGAGCACGTTGAGCGTGCCGACCACGTTGGTCATGTGGGCTTCGAGCGGGCGCTCGATCGAGAACATCACGCGCGGTCGCGCGGCCGTATGGAAGACGCAATCCACGCCGTCGAAAGCGCGGCGGATAGCGTCGCCGTCGCGGATATCCGCTTCGATCAGGTCGGCGGCCGGATTGAGCTGGGTACGGAGCCCGGTGGCGAAGTTATCGAGCACGCGCACGCGTAACCCGCGCGCCAACAGCGCGTCGGTCAGATGCGATCCGATAAAACCGGCGCC
The DNA here is from genome assembly GCA_052145175.1 of Binataceae bacterium (SeqCode). GTDB lineage: Bacteria > Desulfobacterota > Binatia > Binatales > Binataceae > JAJPHI01. The sequence continues at coordinate 34,225 of JBKQPD010000232.1, forward strand.
GCCGGTTACCAGGACGGTGCGCGCGATCTGCGGCGAGCTCGATTCGATCATCGGACCCCCTATGTTACCGGGCGGCGCACCAAAAGGCGATTTGCAAGTCCAGTCCGCAAGCGCCGCCTTCACGACCCTTCAGCGCCGGCGAACCAGTCTGGGTTGCGGCACGGCCGCAACGTGCATAGATTGAAGTTGTAACCGATTTTTCGACCGATCCTGCCGAGACAGACAGCTTGGCGATTCCCGGGGGCGAACGGGTTCGACGGGGATTAGAGGGTTATGGTCGCACGCCGGGGTACTGTTGGCCCGTTAAACAAACAGACTGCGAAATTTACCCGCAGACAATAACGGTTACGCTCTGGCGGCCTAAGGGCCGCTAGCGTTCCGCCGCTGTTTGCCCATGACAGCGGGTCGGGACGTCATTTAGTGGGCTAGGGAGCCGTCGTTCGCCAATTGGTCGGTAGCCCGAAATTACAATTGGCTGGCTCGCAGGCAGCCCGTCCGTGGGCGTTCTGCGGGCGAGCTCCAAATCGCGGACTAAGCGTGTAGTGGCCGTAGTCTGAAGATCTTCGGACGGGGGTTCAATTCCCCCCGCCTCCACCAAAATTCTATCGGAAATTCGGGCCTTTTTCCCGCGACCCTCTTGGCGGGTCCGGTTTTTACTCCAACCGCTGCTTCACGGAGACCCTCCGGCCGTGCGCCGATGAGCGGTCCGAGGAAGTCCTTGCGCATGAATCTTCCGTAACTCTGCTCGATCATCTGAACAGGCGTTCCGCAGTATTCCGCGAGCTCTTTGAGATTCGCTCGTTCGGATGGCGCTCAGGCGATGAACGTGCGTCGCACGCTGTAGAACTTCCGCAGCCTGATCCCGCAGCTTCTCAGACACCTGAACCAGATGCCCTTCGAATCTTCGTCCTGCAGATGCCGGTCGGCTCCCGCTTCCGCCACCACGTGTCAGGCGCTCGACGAGATCGATGACCCACGGGAGCAGCGGGATTTCCCGTACCGATCCCGAAGTCTTGGGCGCGTTCTCTTCACCCGAATCGCGACTCCGCGAGATCGAGACGATTCGCGGTTTCACATCGATGTCGCCCCATCGAAGCGCCGCAGCTTCACCATGGCGCATTCCGGTCCAGAACAGAAAAAAGAGCCACGGATGCCACCAGGGATCGTGCTTCAGCGAACCACGCCAAGATCGTTTCACGGTCGTCGGCGTCAAATGGATCTGCGTGTACCTGACATACCAGCGCCATTTTCCGCGGCGCCCTTCACACCCAAGTCGGGAAGGGCGAAGATGGAAAGGAAATTGCTGCGGAGCATCGCGACGCGCTCCACGAGCGCGGGCGTAGTCATGCAAGGTGCCGTGCCAAGCGCAGCGCTTCCAAACGAGGAATGGCACGGAGTCCTTGCGCGAAGCCCGTGCAATGACTGCTGCCGGCAGTCGGCCGCCGGTGGTCAGCGGGGTTACACGTGCTCTTGAACAGCAGCATTGATCTCCTCTACTTGTGACCTCATCGCGATCCCTTCTTGGGCGGGCCAGACGTGATAGCCGTGGTGACTGTGGATGCTTTGGGATTTGCGAGTGCAAAAAATTACGCAAAAAAAGAGCGCCCGTGAAGCAGCCCATAACATTCCTTACACTCGCCGGTTAAAGACTGTCGGCAATGAACCGGCGACTGACCACGCAAAGATGAAAGGGGACCTGCCGGACTCACCTGACGAGGGGGAAGGACAATCAAATTGAAGCCTTCACGAACCAACGGCCGGGTAGCTCACCCAACAAACGAAGGTCTAAAGCGACCGGCGCCGTCTAAAAGTGATTCCAGACTAAATCTTCGGCGAACTGTTCAACGGGATTGAACAAATTGTTCACTCGTTTTGAACGCCTTTAAGTTAGGCGGATTCAGCAGCGTAAACGAGGAGGAAGTTCGATGGCCGATGAGAAGAAAACCTTCAGTGAACTACTAAGCGAAGCGCCTCTCGCGACAGCAGAGAATGCGATTTCTGTCGTAGGAGCCCTTGCACGATCGCACCATCCTGGGAAGTTCGTCTTGTTGCTTGCAGGCGGTGCCACCGTGACGCTGGATATCGATGCTGTCAAGGATTACCGGGTGATCGGGGGCGCCGTCGGACAGTTGCTGGTCGAAGTAGTTCTAGATAGCAACAAGGTACCGCGCGAACTGAAAGAATTACAGGCCGGACAGGGCCTGGAGGGGGGCTACTACGCCGGGCAGCCCGTAGCGCCGTTCGCGCTCGCGACGCCGCATCAAGTGCCCGCCAGCGTGCTAGCTGCTGCCGAGGCCTTCCGCTTCAATCCGTTCGGAGGTTTCACGATTTATTGGCTCGACCACACGAACCCACCACCGGTCGACGTCCCTTATACGATTCCCCGGTTCGACTCCGGCGCTACAGGGGTGCCGCCATATTTCGACTAGGCATCTTGCTCGGAATGTAACGTGCCCCGCCATCTGATGGCAGAGGATGGCGGGGCAGCTCGGCGCCGCAACCTATTGAAGGACAGTTCATGAAGATTCTTGTTTTGTCGGAGCTCAACGACCCGCACGCTCGGGCCGTGATCGAGGCACTTGCCGCGCGGGGAGAAGAGGCCGAACTGCTAGACCTGTCGGAGTTTCCTACACAACTGGCTCTATCGATGACCTTCGAGGACGGCGCCCGGCAGTTCACTTTAAAGCGGGGTGGCGGTGGACGACTCGACTTGGCGACCGTCGGTGCAGTGTGGTGGCGGCGGCCTCAGCCCTTCAAGCTGCCCGCCAGCGTCATTGACCCCGTGCACCGCCGGTTCGCTATGTCAGAAGCCTCGACCGCCTTCCACGGACTCTACCAGTCGCTGGATGCGTTTTGGGTGAACGATCCGGTGCGCGACGCGGCCGCTCATCATAAGCCGTGGCAACTCACCCTCGCGCAAGAGATCGGGCTGGCTGTCCCAGTAACGCTAATGACCAACGACCCTGACGAGGCTCGCGATTTCTGGCGACGCCACGAAGGCAAAGTAATTTACAAGCAGTTCATCGCTCTGCCCGACGCATGGCGGGAGACGCGCCAGCTGAAGGCAGAGGATGCCAAGCTGGCTGACGCGGTTCGGCTGACGCCCGTTATCTTTCAGCGCCACGTTGAGGCTGTGGCGGATGTACGGGTGACTGCGATCGGATCGGACCTTTACGCGGCGTCAACGGACGTGCGCAAGGCCGAATATCCCGTCGATGTCAGGATGAATCTCGACGCTCGATGGGTGGCGCACAAGCTGCCGTCGTCGGTCGAGGACCGTTTGCGCGATCTGATGCGGCGGCTCGGTTTAGAGTATGGTGCGATCGACTTGCGCTTCACGCCAGATGGTTCGTATGTTTTTTTGGAGATCAATCCGGCTGGCCAGTTCCTCTGGATCGAAATGGCCACCGGACAGAAGATCGCTGCTGCACTCGCGGCGCACTTAGCAGGGCGCGAATATAACCGAAACTGCTGCGCGCAATCCCAGGCGGAAAGCGGCGCGGGGCTAACGGCGCACGAATCACAGGCTGTCCGAGCGTCCACTGTAGAATAATGTATTCAATGGGACGTGTTGCAACTTTCGTGGGCTTGAGGTTCAATTCTCCCCACCTCCACCTAAGTGCCTGATTTTATTGACTTTTTGGCGATGTGCAGTGTTTGCATCAGAGAGCATAGGCTTATTCTTGGCACGAGCAAGTTGCGCGACGACGCCCACCAAAGCGCGAGTCGTCAATCCTCTTCGGAGTATAGTGGAACATACTTTTTCTCGAGCTAATCCCCCAGCCGTATACTGCCGTCGGGTCGCTCGCCGAATATCTCGGACGATCTTCTCGGCTTCTTCTGACTGCCGCTCCACCGGCGCTCTCATCGCTCCTGCTGCGCGGTTACCATGAGCGCGAATCATCTCGTCTTCAATCACGCCGTTCTGTCCAACTTGTGCTGACGGGGAACACACACCGCGACAATGGACTGGCCGTTCCGCGAGGCCAATACCACACACCACACGAGGCGGAGCACGCAAGCATCGCTTTTATACATCGACAGTTCTGATCGCCACCAAGATTGGTCGAGAACCCTAATTATGGCAAGTATAGACTTGCCTAACCCTACGGGGTATGTTGGACAAACGCGGGAGGGTCGGTAAATGGCCCCCGGCAAATCTTGGCGGGGGATCGCGACTGGCCTATCGGGCCGACGTTGCATCGTGAAAGTCGTTTACTCAGATGAATCGACAGGTTTCGATGACGAGACCAAAATCACGGTTGTAACCGCTATCGTCCTCAACATGGATAATCAGTGGCCTATCGTATCTAAAGACATTGGCGCGATTGACTACAAAGGTGAATTTAAGGGTAAGCAGCTATTTCGTGATCTGCTCAAGGACACAAAGCAGAAGCCAAAGAGCGAGCAGTATCTGATGCAACTCTTATCCATTCCGTCCAATCGCGGCCTTTGCATCTTCTATGGCGCGGTGAATGAAAGGGGGCTGACTAGTTATCGGAAGGATGTTAAGCGAGTGCGTCAGCCGACCGGGCGCGAGCTAGCGATGGCGGTCTGCTTGAAAAAAGTCGATTCTTTTATGCTGGCAGCTTGTCCCCCCGAGGAAACAGCCATATGGAGGTAGTGTCGCGAAGTTGGTGGAAAAAGTGAAAAGGCGTCAAGATCCGGCGAGTTGAGCCACAACTCACACCC
>JBKQPD010000233.1:0-7636 GCA_052145175.1 Binataceae bacterium (SeqCode)
GCCCGCTTCATGCTCGCGCAAAATCCCGATGATTTGTTCCTCGCTGAATCGGCTGCCCTTCATTCGTCCGTCTCCTTTGCGTGACGGACTCTACTTCAAATCGCGGGCATTTCAGGGATGCAGGCCAGTCGGTAGGCGGGAAAGCCACCGCGATAGTAGAGGGCATAGATGCCGGCGCCCTTAAACGATTTGACGTCTCCCAGAGGTTCCGCTTCTTCAATGACGAGCGCGTCGGCGACATTTACTCCGAGGTTGCGTTTGTCCAGCGGATTGAAGACCCCTTTACCGGCCATGCTGGCTCTTATCCATGCACGCGAGCTTGCGGCGGAGATGGTCCGCGAGTACCTCCGCGAGTGTGACCGGGACGGCGTTGCCTAGTTGCCGCATGTTCTCGCTCCAAACGCCCGGGAAGAAGTAATCATCGGGAAAGGTTTGAAGCCTCGCAGCCTCGCGGACGGAGAAGTACCGCACTGACCCGTCGCGCAGCAGCAGCATATTCTCGCCTCCGGGAACTCCGTGCACTCCCGCCTTGAGCGTCTTTGCGGGCCAGTCATAGTGGCTGCCCGTGTGCCCTGGATAAGAACGCGCGCCGGGCTGTAAGCGATGGTTTTGAATGTCGGGCTCGCCCGTACTCGGGGGCGGAAGGTCGCACAAGGCGTCACGCACCGTGCGCCAAGGCTTTGTCAAATGTGCCAGATCCGCCACCCTGGAAATGGTATCCGCAAGGCCCCCGGCTGGTTGAGGGCGTTGGCGCTTTGCGATGCGGTGCCGCTCCCAATACTGGCCGCTGACGCACTGGTCGAACAGGAGTTCTTCGCGCGAGTGCGTAGGTGCCGGAAACGACCATGCCAGTTCCAAATCGGACCGCAAGCCTACGATGACGACGCGTTCTCTGGTCTGGGGCACGCCGTAATCGGCGGCATTCAGGACGCGATGCACAATCCGATAATGCAGGCCGCTTGGCCGACCACGGGTGTGCGATCGCTCAAGGCGCGACAGGTGCTCACGCCAACCCTCATCGGTTCTGGCGGTTATTTCGGGATAGGTGAGCTGAAGCAATACATACGAGAAGTATCTTGCGAAGCTCGGGCGCACCAAACCGCGTACGTTTTCAATCAGCACGGCTTTCGGCCGGAGGCTTCTTAAGGCGCGCGCCATTTCAGGGAACATGTCGCGTTCATCCTGATAGGCGCGATGCTTGCCACCCAGCGAGAAAGGTTGGCAGGGCGGACCTCCGGCAAGAAGTTCCAGACCTTCAGGTAGTACTGAATAATCGAGCTCTCGAACATCCACCTCGCGCAACGGCCAATTCGCGACGTACTGAACCCCTAATCGCTGGTTTTCACGAATGGTATTGCAGGCGTGTTGGTCGAAGTCGGCGACCAGCACGTGCTTAAACGCCGCCCGCGAGATCCCGAATGCGAGACCTCCAGCTCCGACGAACAGCTCTACCGACTCCACCTTTTTTCTCCCTTCTTGACGAGAAAGGCCTTCAACCTTCGACGCACTTTAATCATATCTGATAACTCGCATTCCCATATTACAAGGAAGCTCCAGCCCAAAGCAGCTAATCGTCGCTGGTTTCTAAGATCGCGGCGACGGTTATCCGCAAGTTTGGTCTGCCAGAAGGACACGTTTGATTTCGGTGTGCGTGTGTTTGGGCAACCCGGGTGGCGATGCCAGAAGCAGCCGTGAACGAAGATGACCTTATGGCGCCCCGCGAACGCAAGGTCCGGCGCCCCGGGAATTTTTCGGGGATGGAGCCGATATCTGTGGCCCATCGCGTATACGAGACGCCGCACCGCCAACTCCGGACGTGTGTCCTTGCCGCGGACGAGCGACATAATTTCACTTCGTCGTGTTGGCGAAACGGTATCCACCGCATCATTGGTAATTTAGAACGCCAAGCTTGGATACCCCGACGCCAGCTTTTAGTCGGCGGCGGCCGCCGCTGGCGACGGCACCAGATGCTCGTCGGTTGTGCCGCCGCTGCTTTCGTGCAGGCCGAGGCTGAGCGCAAAACCCAGGGCCGGCAGGAACGACAGGATCAGCAGTGCCGTGGGCAAGCCATGATGATCGGCGATCGAGCCGAAGAGCGGCATCAGCAGCCCGCCGATCGTCATCGAAAGGCCCAAAGTCACGCCCGCCGCCAGTCCGACGCGATTCGGCAGGTATTCCTGCGCCATCACGACGACCACGCTGTTCGACGCCGCTAGCGTGAGCCCCACCGGAATCAGGAGCAACGCCCCCGCGACCAGGCTGCGCGTACTGAGCATCAGGAGCAGCATCGGCACCACGGCGATCAGCGAGACGACGATTACGATCCGCCGTCCGTAGCGGTCCGCGAGCCGGCCACCGATCAAAGTGCCGGCCGCGACGGCGAAGAGAAACGTCGTCAACGCATAGCCACCACCCGCTTTCGAACCGTGCATGGCGCGGGTCCAGTAGAGCGGGATAAATGTATTCAGACCGAAGAAAACGATCGAACGCGTAATTACCACCGCAGTCAGGCGGACGAAGTCATTCCATCGTTCAGGCGCGTCGACGACCACGTGACCGCCGCCTCGGATCTGATGCGAGAGATGCACGGCGGTTACCCGCGGCAACTGCCACGTCACGATCGCGCCCATGAGCAAGACGGGGATCGCGAGCAGGGTCGCGCCGCGCGTACCGAACGCGATCAGGGTCGGCGTGATCATCAGGGGGCCGATCGCGAACCCGACCATCCCGCCCACGGTGAAGAGACTCATCGTGGTCGCCTGCCGCGCTCCGCTCAGATATCTGACCCGGCGGGCGGCTTCGGGATGGAAAGCCGAAATGCCGAGACCGCTCAGGGCGATGGCCGCGAAGATGAGGCCGTAGGTCGGCGCGATCCCCGCGAGCGCCACGCCGATTCCGGCGAGGCTCAGACCGGCCGGAATCAGCCACGGTGACGAGCGCCGGTCGGCGAGCATCCCGAACAGCGGTTGCACCACCGACGACGCCAGCGTTTGCGCCAGGACCAGGCCGGCCGCCGCCGCATAGGTGAGATGGTTCGTCGCGATGAAGAACGGCAGCATCGCCGGGACGACGCCCTGATTGACGTCGTCCGACAGATGGGCCGCCGAAAGCAGCGCAATCGCTTTATAGTCGACCTGGTCGCCGGAATCGTTGGTCGAGGGCAACGGTCTTACTCAGGATTCGGCATCGACATTGAACCCGCTGCCCTCCGGCTGATGACCATAAATATCCTCGACATAGTATTCCGACTGATGGGTCGCCGGACGGCCACCCCAGCCGTACTCGAACATCCAGCCTGACGGATTACGCATATAGAACGAGAACATGTGGTCGTTGGAATGCTTGCCGGGGGTGATAGTCACCGGCACCTTGTGCTTGCGCACGAGGTCGTAGGTGAGACCGACGTCGTCGAAATTCTCGACCTCGAGCATCAGGTGATTGATATGCCGCTTCTGCGGGCCGACCCCGAAGGCGATCGTATGGTCGCGATCGTTGCAGTGCATGAAGACCGGCGCGACCACGCGGTCGCCGCCGAGACGAATCTTGTACTCGACCCCACCGCGCATCCCCAGCGCGACGTAGAAGCGTTTCGCCGCGGCGACGTCGTCCTGCCGCACGATACAGTGGCCCATCCCGCCGCTGCCGGTCTTGAACCGCCCGTGCATCCGCCGCCCCGGATGGAACGGTTTGACGAACTGAATCTCGGGGCCGTGGAAAATCTCGATCGGATTGCCGCCGGGGTCGTTGAGCTTGAGGACTTCGAGGACGCGGCGCTCGGCCGCCTCGTCGTCCGCGCCGACGCGGAATTTGATCCCGGCCGCCGAGAGCTGAGTCTGCATCGCCGCGAACTCCTCGGGACCGGCGACGCGCAAGCCCAGATATTCGAGATCATCCGTGCCGTTGTTGTGCAGCACCAGGCGATGGTGCCAGTAGTCGGTCCGCAGGTAGCAGCGGTCGGCCTCGCCGTCTTCGCCCAGCTCCATCCCGACGATCCGGGTCGCGAAATCCTTCCATTCATCGAACTTCCTGACCCCGACGCCCATGTATCCCAGCTCGGTTACCTGTGTCATTGGTCTTCTCCCGGTTAGTTTTGCGAATGTGCGAGTTGCGCTCAGCGTAACGCCGAGAACGCGGTCGGGCGCAGAATCGAGTTCGCGATCGAGGCGACGAGCGGCCCCGCCTCCTCGCTCTTGCGCCGTGCTTCGATCCATTCAGGGTCGGCCTGGAAGGCGGCAAAGCGGGCGTCGCGCTCGGCCATCGAGGGCCACTCGAGGATATAGATCAAGTCCTGATTGGACTCGCCGATGCCGACGGTCCAGAAACCCACCTGTTTAATTCCGTGTTTCTCGAACAGCCGAATCGTGACCTTCTCGAAGCGATTCAGCAAATCCGGAAGACGGCCTGGAAGGGCGTGGTAAATGCGCAATTCGTGGATCATGACGATAGTCTCCTACCAGCGATTTTTCGCCTGAACGGCGAGCAATTGCTCGCAATATAGGCGTTATGTGCGATCCAATGCGAGCAAACCATTCACCCTTAATTGGCGTCGCTTTTGCTGATTAAGCGGTAGCAGGACCAGCTTTATCTCAGGCGAGAGGGGGAGGCGGCGATGAAAAACTCGATGACGGGACAACTGACGAAATTCTACGAAGCCGCCTGGCTCGACCTGCCGCTGGCCGCAGCGCAACGCTGGCTGGGCGGCAACCCCCAAAGCCTCCGTGTCGCGGGCTGGGCCGCGTACGATTCGTTCGTGGCGTTGGCCAACGAGATGACCAACCAGATGTACGCCAACCCGCTGGTCGCATCGACTTTCGGTCGCACGCTTGAAACGGCGTTTCATATACAGCACATCTTCGACGCGCTCGCGCCCGGCAGTCCCGTGGCTTTGCCGGCGCCACTTGCTCGCAACTCTGTCGAAATCGAACCGGCGGACGCGGTTGCGGCGGTCGCGGCGGAAGAGATTCCGCGCGTTACCCTCCCGGCGCGCGGCGCACACTACGCCGAGGCCGCCGCGCAATATCGGACGGCCGCGCGAGTTCGTCGCCCGCGTCGCGCCGCGGCGTGATCGTCCAGCGCCTCGCTCAGGTGGCGTCGGGCTGGTGCTCCGGGCGGGCGCGGATGAACGCGTCGATCTTGCTACACTCCGCATAAATGCGTTGAATCGTCGGAAACGGCATCAGGTCAACCTTGGCGAGTTCCGCGTTGTAGACCTGCGGCACGAGGAACGCGTCCGCGAGCGTCGCCCCGTCACCGTGGCAGAAACGGCCGGTCTCCTTCGCCTCCGCCAGCATCCGCTCGATCGCGCCGAAGCCAAGGCGGATAAAATGGCACATCCACTCGGTCCGCTGCTCGGGCGTCGCCTTGAAGACGGCGGCGAGTTGATTCTGTGCGCGGCCGCCCCCGACCGGATGGATTTCGCACGCGACCGCGAGCGCAATCGCGCGAACCCGCGCGCGTCCCGCCGGATCGCGTGGCAAGAGCGGCAGCGCCGGATGGGTCTCCTCGAGATACTCGCAAATCGCCAGCGATTGCTGGACGATTGTTCCATTATCCTCGAGCGTCGGCACGATTCCTTGTGGATTAAGTTTTTCGTAGGTGGGCGCGTGTGACTCCCCACGCATCAGATTGACCGGGATATACTCGTACGCGATTCCCTTCAGGTTCAGCGCGATACGAACCCGAAAACTCGCCGACGAGCGGTGGAAGTTGTGCAACTTCATCGCAGACCTCCGGAATTTTAGTCGAGTAATTCCAAGCCGCGTTCGAACATCTGTGGCGCGGAAATCGCGATCTCCTCCCAATGAGGATCGTCGCGCTTGCCCCGCCGATGGAGCATCAGATTGAAGCAGGTGATCACGCCGAACCGATAACCGGCGAAAGCGCGGAACCATCGCACTTCGTCGGGCCTGACCGCGAACGCGGCGGCCTCCGCGTAAGCCGCGAGAATCTCGTCGGGGGTCAGGGGCCGCACCCGGGGTTCGCCGACCTCGATCCAGCTCGCCGGATCGGCGAAGAAGCTCACCCACCCCAGGTCGATCAGGGTGGGCCCGATCGAGGCAATCTCCCAGTCGATCAGCGCGATCGGCCGATCGTCATTGAACAGGACGTTGGCCCATTGAAAGTCGCCATGCACGCAGCCGCTACGCGGCGTAGCCGGGATACTCGCGCGGAGCCGCTCGCGCAACTCGGGCGCGCGTGCGACGACCTGAGGATCGAGCGTCGGGCGATCGAGCAGGTAGTCGAGCCGCGTGAGCTCCTCGGCCAGGGAGAGCGGCTCGCCGAACGCGTCGCGCCGCGATTCCCCGTCCACCGCGTGCAGCGCCGCCAGCATCGCGATTCCCTTCCGGGCGAGCGTCCTCATCTGGTCCGGCGCGAAGGGTGCGTCGCTCAGCTTGACGCCCTCCAGGAATTCGACGACGGAATAGGGCCGTCCGAAGAAGCCGGGTTCGTCGCCGTACCAGAGCACGCGCGGCACGGGCACCGGCGTGTCACGCAGGCCCGCCATGATTTTCGCCTGGCGCACGATATCGGCGGGTCCCGCGATTTTGACGCCCGGTGGCGCCAGACGCAGCACCAGCTTGCGCGCGGGTGCGTCCGGGCGCTCGAGCACGAAACTGAAGCTGAACCCCGCATGACCGGGCAGAGTTTCGAGGGTATGCGCTGTCGCCCGCGCGTCGCCGGTCCTGGCGCGCATCAGCGCGGTAAGTTGCGTGACCGTATCCGAATTGGATGATTCCATCAGTACTCTCGATATCCCGATGGCCTTCCAGGCATGATTGACTTATAGGCGATTCCGGCCGTGAGGCGAAAGACCAGTGCCGGGTTAGACGTTTTGCCGCCAACGGAGGCTGACGCTCGCGTTCAATCGGTCGATTGGTCCGCGATGGCTACCTTTTCCAACCGGGCTGCCCGTACCAGTGCCGCGTCCAGTGTTGCCAACGGGAGGTCCCCGCGTTGCGCCAGTTCCAAATACGCAGCGTCGTAAACGGTGAGGCGGTGGCGACGGCTCAGCGTCAGCACGCGGAACTCGTCGGAGTCACCGTCGACCGCGATCGGCAGTCGCGACAGCCCGCGCAGAAATAACGTTGTATCAGCCTCCGTCAGTCGGCGGCGGCGTTCGTTGACGATGAGCGCGTTGCGCACTTCGTACCACCAGAGACCGGGAACGCGGGCTTCCTCCGCACGGAGGCGCTCACGCGCGACGGCAGCAGTCGGATGACTTTCGTCGGCGAAAGCCCAAGCGACCGTGATCGATGCATCGAGCACGAAGGGCATCAGTACTTGTGCCCTTGGTGGCGGGCCGCAAGCAGCTCCCGCGTAGTGATGGTTCCCGTGCGACGGCCCAGTGCACGGATGCTTTCGATGGCGTCGTCAATCTCCTTTTGCCGACGCTCGCCCTCGGGAATCAATCGTGCGATCGGCCGGCCGTGGCGCGTGATGATCACGGTCTCACCCCGCTCGACCTCATCAAGGATCCGCAGCAAGTGCGCTTTGGCGTCGGAAGCCTGAATTTCACGAATCATACAAACCATATTGACAGGTCATTCTGACCAGTCAATATGGTTGCAGGTTGGATGGAACGGTTTGCGTGGCAAGCTTGGGCGCGCGGAGTTCCAGACGAGAACGCATCGTCTGG
>JBKQPD010000234.1:0-4245 GCA_052145175.1 Binataceae bacterium (SeqCode)
CTTGTGTGTGGCGAATTGCGGATTGCGACAAAATCAGTGATTCGCCACACACACCCATCAACGCTTCTTTGGTGCGCTCTTTCTTGGACGAGCTGCAAGTTCGCGGCTATGCGCGCGATGATAAGTGCGGAGAACGTAATTTTTTCAGCAATGCATAAGCCCAAGTCGATGCGCGGCGTCCATCGGTGCACCCGCTTCAGCTGGGTGATCACCATCGTCCGGCAACAAAGCCCGATTGCCACGATGTGAGTAGTAGCAGCGCGAATTTCTGTGCCTTTTCATTACGACGTGCCGACGATCTTCAACGTGCTAGAGGATCTCAACTACACTCCGTGGGGCGAGTTGGTCTCGTGGGGCGTTTACAACGATACGATTTTGCCCTCGCTGACGCGCCTGCAATTGCCGCGGTTGTGGGATCCGGTGCTCGACGGCCATTTCCATTCTTTTGAGACGTTTAAGCAGCACGCGCGCGACGGCACTCTCCCCACCTACAGCTTTATCGAACCCAGTTTCACGATCGATCCCAATGACGAGCATCCGCCACATGACGTCCGGCTTGGCGAGCAGTTCATTCACGATGTTTATCAGGCTGTCAGCACAGGCAAAGACTGGGAGCAGACGCTGCTGCTGATCACCTATGACGAGCACAGCGGATGCTACGACCATGTGCCCCCGCCATGGAATGCCACGCCCCCTGATCCCGAGAGCAAACCGGGGGAAGCGGGATTCTGTTTCAATCGCTTTGGGGTACGCGTCCCCGCCCTGTTGATCTCACCCTACATCGAAGAGGGCACAGTGTTCCGCAGCACTATTAGCGTGCCATACGACCATACTTCAATCCTGGCCACCATCCGCGACTGGCTCAACCTCCCGAGCGACAAAATGCTGCCCAGCGCTCGAATCAAGGCCGCGCCCGGTTTCGGCAACGTTCTGACCCGCACGACGCCTCGCACCGATCTCCCGGCGGTTACGCCGCGGGACAATCTTAAAGCCTGGCGCGTCATGCCCGACACCGCTCCGAACGACCTTCAAAAGAGCATCATGATCGCGATGGAGACCAAACGCCTCGGCCGTACGCTTGCGGTCCATGAGGCACAGGATTTGATGGCGAAGATGCTGACGCGGCCGCAGATGCTGAGCTATCTAAAAATGAAGGGATAAGACCCGGAGGGATCAGCCGACCGGCTGCTCGCGCTTCACGTCCGTAGCCGCCTAATCGTCGCGCAGCGCGATAAATTTCGAGTGGCGCAGATGGTTCACGTCGGTCCAGTCCGCGAACTCTATTTGCGCGACAAGCTGCGGCTTCAGCCAGCGGCATTTGGCCATCTTGTCGGCCGTTAGACCCTGACCCCACCTCCCCTTGTCGCGCTGCGGCAGATTCGAAAAGGGGCAGGTCTTGATGTCGAGCTTGTGGAAATGCTCGAAGACTTTTGCCCGCAGCGCTGGGACAAAGCCGTTGCGCACACGCGCCACATAGATGAGGTCGTCGCCACCGTAATAGCCGACGATGAGCGAGTCGAAGTTCTTGCCGGTCGGGACATAGCCGCCGATCACAAGCTCTTGTCCTTTGTTGATTCGCATCTTTACCCAAGCGCCGGAGCGCCGGCCCGGCTCGTAGAGACTATCGCGGCGCTTGGCGATGACGCCCTCAAGACCCTGCGCCTCAACCGCGGCGACGATTTCGGCGGCCGTGGTGTCGAAGGTTTCGGAAAGGCGGATCTCTTCGGGCATCCGGGGTATCACTTTGGTGCGGAGCAATTCGCGGCGGTACTCGAGCGGACGGTCGCGGAGGTTTTTTCCGGCGAGATGCAGAAGGTCGAAGGTGTAGAACTGAAGCGGCGTGGCGGCGTGAGTGTAGTTTTGCAGGACGTTGAAGGACGGCCTGCCGGTTTCGTCGAGGGCCACAATCTCGCCGTCAACGACGCTGTCGTCCGGCAGATTCGAGAGAGCGTTTGCTAGGGACGGAAACCGGGCCGAGAAATCGTTCTCATTGCGGGAAAGGAGCCGAACGTGGCCAGCGCTGTTGATGCCGAGCGCCCTATATCCGTCGAACTTGATCTCGTACTCCCAACCCGGCCCTTCCGGCAGCTTCGCTACGGCCAGGCATTGCATCGGCTCGACGAAATGGGCCGGGACGCGGGGGCTATGGATCGTCTTGGCCATCGCATCAGTGTAGCAGCCGCTTGGGGTCTGGAGCGCGGAGGCCTTCAGCGAAGTCGCGCAAAGCGAAGGGATAGACTGTGTCCGGAAATTCGAGGCGGTGCCAGACGAAAAGCAGAGACATTGCGCCCTTGACATGATTTCATCCGGCATTGTACAAACGTACCAACTGGTAGGTATGCTTCGAATGGATGTGGCCCAGTCTCATTCTCCGACTAAGGAAAAGCTTCTCGACGCAGCGGAGCAGCTGATGCTCGCCAAGGGCTTTCCCGCGACAACAGTCGATGAGATCTGCGATTTTGCCGGCTTCACGAAAGGGAGTTTCTTTCATTATTTCGAGAGTAAGGAACAATTGGGCAAGGAAGTCCTGGGCCGTTTCTATTTGGCCTTCCAACAGAGGCTCCAACAGGGCTCCTTTCGCGAGGAGACCGATCCGCTCCAACGTCTCTACGGCTACGTGGAGCGCTTCATCGAGATGTCCAGAAAGCCGGAGTTTTCGAGCAATTGTTTGCTCGGAAACTTTACCGTAGAGCTTTCGGAGACACATCCGGCGATCGGATCGCTGTGCGCCCGGTTTTTTAAGGAGTGGACGGCGGCGGTCAAACAGGACTTGGACCAGGCTAAGGCGCAATACGCTCCGAAGGCAACTTTTGACACGCAGAGCGTGGCGGAGTACCTCATCGCGCTAGTTCAGGGCACCAAAATCCTGGCCAAAGCAAAGCAGGACAACGGAGTGTTCGAGCAGAACCTGCATCACTTCAAGGGGTATCTAAAAAGTTTGTTTGAAACGCGACCTTCATAGCGAACGATTTTTTTTGGATTCGAGGGATACCAACTGGTTGGTCTGATCGACTGGTCGGGATCTATACCAGCGAAGAGCCAAAGGAGGCAAAGGAAAGTGCTGTGTTATTTTATTTCGCAGGCACCAGGTTGAGTCGTCTAACGAGACGCTCTTCGGTGAGTGGGCAAGTAAACCGACCCGCCACTGCCTCTTTCGAGCAGAAGCGGACTAACCAGCAAGGACAAGTATGAAGAATTTGGCGCGTTTAACTTTAGCGGGGCTGGCGATTGCCCTGTTGCCGTCGCTCGGATGGTCTCAGGTGTCGACCGACCGCAGTGAAATGGATCAGTGGGTAAAGGACACGGCGACTCAAGGCGACGTCCCGGAGGATAAGTAATGGCTCTTGTCGCAGTAACTAAACTAGATCAACGTGATAAATCAGTAAATGTTGGCATTAAAGGCAATCAACGCGACTTGGCCGACTTAGCCTCGAATATATGCCGCGTATTGTCCGATCCAATGTGTGCTGGCGCTGATGTATGGATTGGCGATAGCGATAATCAAGTTAGACTGATAATCAAGAGGTGGAAAAAAGTTTATCCCATTACCGCGTAGTGCGTGGCGTAATGCTGGACGGTGCGATTGTAAGTATTGTAATGGTAAAGACGCTTATTGGGATACATTAGTCATTCCAGTGAGAGGCGGATTTACCAATACTGTCCACTGGCCTGAACTGCAATACTGTACTCCATCGGAGCTTAAACGATCATGGTAACTCGCGCCGACAGAATCATTAGCAAGTTGATCGCGCTAGGTTACACTGAGTTACCGCGTACTAGTCGCAAGTATAGAACGTTCCAGCATCCTACTCGCAAATAGTATTAGCGGTAACAAGCTATTCATCTGCCATCATAATGCATTGCGTATTGGGCGGATAGCTACTCAACATAGCGGGCGCCCTGCGCTATCAGGCTTGTAGTGAAACCGTCCGCGAAGCGCCCGAGGAAATTCGTTTCGAGCTGCCGCTGACGATTGAGAAGGGAGTCCCGTCCGCACCGAAACGGGGCTGAACCGATGGTCGGCGCACACGACTCATTCCGTGTACGCCAACTGCGTAATCGTGGCGGGCGCGAAGGATTTACAGACAGGAGTAGGGTTTGTCTCGAATAATTTGCGCACTGTCACTGGTGTTCGCGCTGGTCCATCCATACGGCGCATTCGCTCAAGGGTCGAATTCGACACCCGCCAATCAAGTCGCCGGTATCACTCCCACAGAAGCGGTCGGAACCACAGTCACCGCGCAC
>JBKQPD010000235.1:0-3455 GCA_052145175.1 Binataceae bacterium (SeqCode)
TGATGGCGACGGATTTCAATTTCCGCAAAACGCCAAACTCGGCGATCTTTGGAACCCGGGCCGCATGGCCGGCTCACGCCGGCGAGAGGACGTAATGTTGGTGGTGCAAGAAGTTAGTGAGGCACTAACACGGTCTCAATCATTACCATAGTCCGGCTCATATTCTCGTTCCCGCTCCACGACCTCGGCGTGCTCCGTACAGAGGCCTGCGACTTCGATCTCCGCCGTGCTCTTCAACTCAAGGCCGCAAGTGGGGCACATGAACACCTCGCCGGAATACGTCACATCGACCAGCTCCTGGTCGGACAAGTAGTCCTGTTCGCGACATACCTCCTCCGCGATCTTTGTGCCCGCCATAAACGCCTTCGAATTGCAGACGGGACACCGAACCGGCCAAGCATCGTCCAGAGAATGTTTGAATATTCGGGAGATTTCCCATTCTTGAATTGTTTCGGCGCAATCCAGGACCTCCTTCTGCTTTGCTTTTGGCAGCGTCTTGAAGTTCAGTCCGGCCGTCTCGATCCGGATCTTGGCGGCTTCGGTTATGGCGTTGACGTATTCATCGAGTACCATTCGCGACGCGCGAGCCGCATTTGCGCCAAGCCATCTCTCAAGGGTCTGGCTGTTCAACTCGAGGATGATTTCGGCTGTATACCAGTATCGTCCTTCCCAAGACGATAGCGGCATGGCGTCGAACGGTACTTCGCCCGAGTGCAGTTCAGCGTTCCGCTTCAATGCCATGTCCTGGCAGAATTTCGCGGTGTTCGTGTCGAATCGCTTTTTGCCCTGCGCCGAAACGTGCGTCAGCCGTTCAAACACCGTCTTGGCGATGATCGTCTTGATGTCAGTGTCGATATTGATGCCGGCGGCCGCAAACAGGGAAATATAGCTCTGCGGATCGGCCACTAAGCTGGGATGGATCGCTGCGAGAGCGGACTTACCTAGAAGCTCGAGGGCGAGAGACGCCCAGAGCTGGTATTCCCCGTGGTCCGCGCGGCTTTTCGCGTTGAGGCCGCGCGTAATATATACCTTCGACTTCCCATACAAGGCTTCGTGGGACAGAGCTGTCGCAATTTTTGAATCGTTCATTGAACATATACCCTCAGGAGCTTCCGGTCGGTGGAAGTGCGACCGCCAGCCGCGTAGCGCCCGTGCAGCGCCCGCCAATTGTCGATGACGAGGATTTGATCCGCCTGCCAGGCGATCTCGTGGTGGCGAGACCGCGCCAACGCATCTTCGAAGCTTTCTCGTAGCTCGGCTCCATCTGCGCTGACCGGCTCCATGCACGCCATGTCGAAACGGATGTAGTCGCGTTGGCGGCTTGCCACCGTCGAATAGAAGGATCTTCTGCCGTTCCGGATCAGGAATGGAGCCGTCTCCAACAGGTTGCGTTGAGAGGACGACAGCGGCACGTCGCCGAATCTCACGATCGTAGTAGCCGACGGCAAATGGCCGGGCACCGCGCATGCCAGCACGACGTAACGGGGTGGCCGATCGAGGTGGGCGCCGTCGACATGGAGTGGAAGTTGGCCCAGACCATGGAGTGCGCTTGGCGAGCGCGGGTAGGCCTGAGCTTCAATAGTCGGGCTGAGTTCCTCTACGATTGCTCGGGTTCTGCCACGTACGGGGTCGCCCAGGCTGCGCGCGACAGCAAGCACCGCGTCGGCGAGGGGGCCGCCGAAAGCCGCGTTGCCCCAGCAGTTCCGGTTGAGCGCGTCTCTGTCGATGAGAGGCGTGGATGGCGTCATGTCATTTCGAAGCCCCACTTGAATTTGAAAGGCAGAACACCGCTAAACTTGGTCGTGCTGGCCTTCCCTCGACTGCGGACCGGGGCGCTCGGGAGAGCATTTTCGCTGCCGCCAACAGCGCCCTTCTCCGCGCGGGTATGTCGCCAGGGCTAGACTTGGACTCCTACGTCGATGCTCGCGAGGGTTGGCCGGCGGTGCTTGGGAGCGGCGAAGATGCGAATGCCGTTTTTTTGAGGGTCTGGCAAGGCTGTCTTCACCTTTGCGAACCTCACTATCGCGTGGTCGTCGCGCGATGCTCCCATCACATATACATTGTCGGATAATTCGCATTATTGAACTAAAAGCCAATAATATCAAGTAGTTAATGCGCATTCTTATCAGTTCTGCGGCCACATAGCTCCCTCCGAAATAGGCGGGCTACTCCTTGAGAAGATCGGAAAAGGATGCCCCCTTTATCCTGAAACGATGCTGGTTGGCCCACTCATCCTTAATTTGGTCTGCAGCAGCGATATCGAGGACACCAGCACGGATCAAGGCAACGATCAGGTCTTGCGTCCGCAAAATCTCCAGCTTACGTCCCGCTAATCCGGCTTCTCGCAGCGCCCTGTTGACGGCACGATTGTCGTCTATGGCGAGCGCGAAGTCGCGATGGACCGCGACTGCGATAGCAGAACATTCTCCGGCACCCAGCCTTTGTCCTGGGCCAAGGCGGATGAACAATGCAACTTCGTCAGGATCGGTAACGCTGCATGTGTCCAGGTGCTGCGCGGCAAGCGCGGCTCGGTACCGGGCCTGCTGCTCAGGATAGGCATCTGCAATCTCGTCAGCGACGTGGTCAGTCGCCAAGAATTGGCGCGGATAGGCCCCGATCAAGTCCATTCGATCGACTTTCAAGAAGTTGATGAGGACGGACGTGTCGGCCACGATGATCGACGATAGCATTCGGCAAGCTTCCCAGTTTCAATTGGCGCGCGCCGTTTCAGCCAGGTCGAGCAAATCCAAAGCGCCAATACGCAGCTTATCGGCAAGCTCTCTCACACGCCCTTGAGAGATTTCGCCTTGGCGATATGCTTCGATTACCAGTCGAGCTAGTTGTCCCCGCAGCTCCTGCTCGGGGTCGTCAGGCGGCGGTAGAATTTCAACTACTGGGGTGTTCAGAATCTCAGCAAGTCGTGAGCTTTTATCCTTCTGAGTCAAAAGAGTTTCTACTTCAGACGATCCCAAATTGCCAAGGCTCTTCAACCGCCAAACGGCGCTTTCGTAACTCACGCCGAAATGCCGAGCGATCGCTCTAACATCCTGAAACGTGATCGCCTGTGACCCGGTCCGCGGACGGATTTCGGCTTCGGTCGCGGCGTCATTGGCAACGTCGTAAACGATCTGAGATTGCCGGCTCGGCTGCCCCTTATCCAACCGTCGCAATTGCTGCGATACGCCGCTTGCAGGCATCAGGAACGCTGCGGCAAAGGCGTTGGCGCGCTTCTCGATGAGATCACTCGCATTTCGACGCTCGGTTAGACGTACCGTCTCAACGCGGTCGAAGAGAGCGTGCCCGTACTCATGAGCATAGGAAAACCGTCGACGAACGGGAGCATGCTCGCTATTGATCAGAATAGCGAAGCCGATTGATGCGTGGTTCAGAAAGAGACCAGATACCCCGTCCGGCAGATCGGATGCCGCCACCCAAATCCCCTGACTGCTGACCAG